>CAKQHZ010000004.1 GCA_934246625.1 uncultured Alphaproteobacteria bacterium | reverse complement strand
ATGTCCTGCTGGTAGTTATTGTGATTCAAATGGTATTCACCAGTGTGCTTATGGAACTTATTCTTTGGCGGGAAATTCACAGTGTGTAGAGTGTGAAAGTATGACATATTATCAGGGACCTGGTGGTTGCCATAGCGATAGGAATAAATTTATTCAACACACACTTAAGGTTGGTGGACAAGTACTTACAAATTGCATAAATTACGATTCAAAATGTGGTCATAAACTTACACACTTTAAAGACTACGGATTTAATAGACAATTTGATAAATATGCATTAAGTTGTGATAGATATACTGGCGAAACTTATTTTTTCATAAATTTAAGTAATAAACCAAATATTCAATCTTATACTGACTTATTTGGTGGTGGAAGTGCAGCAGTAGCAAATTGTAAAAACAATCCAAAAACTTGTGCTTATTCAACTACGGGCAATAATAGTGATGGGAAACCTTCTGGATACATTATAACTGGCACCCCTTATGAGTATTAACAAAAAATCCCCTAGCAAACAACTAGGGGATTTAATTTTAAGGATAACCTTATTTGATAACTGGATCAAGTTCACCTGATTCGTATCTTTTTGCCATATCAAGAAGAGATATAGGTTTAATTTGGCTTGCATGACCTGCTGCACCAAATTGTTCATATCTTGCTTCACATACAGCTTGCATTTTATCCATTGCAGGTTTCAAATACTTTCTTGGGTCAAATTCTGCTGGATTTTCAGAATATACTTTTCTGATAGCAGCAGTAATTGCCAAACGTAAATCAGTATCAACATTAACTTTACGAACACCGTATTTGATTCCCTTTTGAATTTCTTCTACTGGCACACCATAAGTTTCTGGAATTGCACCACCATATTTATTGATTTCTTCAAGTAAATCTTGAGGCACACTTGATGAACCATGCATTACCAAAGCAGTGTTTGGAAGTTTTTCGTGAATAAGTTTTACTGTTTCAATAGAAAGAATTTCACCATCTGGTTTTCTTGTAAATTTATATGCACCATGTGAAGTTCCAATAGCCACAGCAAGAGCATCAACTTTTGTAGCAGAAACAAACTTTGCAGCCTCGGTTGGGTCAGTTACAAGTTTATCACGTGAAATTTTACCTTCGGCACCAAAACCATCTTCCTTTTCACCCTTACCTGTTTCAAGTGAACCAATAACACCGATTTCACCTTCTACTGAAACACCAAGAGGGTGAGCAATTTCTGCAACACGGCCAGTAGTTTCAGCATTATATTCAAATGAAGAAGGCTTTCCATCAGGAGTAAGTGAACCGTCCATCATAACTGATGTAAATCCATTTGCAATAGCAGATGCACATACAGCAACAGAAGGACCGTGATCTTGATGAAGACAGATTGGAAGATTTGGATACATTTCCACAGCAGCCAACATAAGATGTTTCAAAACCTTATCATTTGCATAGGCTCTTGCACCTTTTGATGCTTGGATAATCACAGGAGCATTACATTTATTTGCAGCCGCAAGCACAGCAAGCATTTGTTCCATATTGTTAATATTAAATGCAGGAATACCATAACCGTATTCACTAGCATGATCTAATAATTGTCTTAAAGATACCATTGACATAGATTTTTCTCCTTTGTTTGTTAATTATTAAATGAAAGAATTTTAACACTTGTTTTCATTAAAATCAATTTTTATTATAAATTATTATTGACAAAATAATTATATTTGTTTATATATTATTTATAGACAAAATAAGGGGTTTCGATATGATAGTAATTGATAAGAATTTTTACCCAAAAGCCACAGCCTTAAAAAGATGTGAAAACTTTATGAAAACATCAACCGTATTTTTTGCCGATGGAAGTTTTACTTCTGGTAATAAAAAAGGCGGATACGGATTTATCTCACTTGGCAAAATGAATGCAAAAGAATCTGGCACAGCCCCTGCAAACTCTCCTGTTGAAATGGAATTACAGGCAATCAAACACACTTTGATATACCTTAATTTTAATAAGGACAAAATGGACGACACAAAGGTTGTAATCTTTAATGACTGCCTTAATGCGATTTCAAAAATAAAACAATACACTGAAAATCCTAATAAACCGAAAAGTCTTTTAGATGAAATTTATATTCTTTTAAAATCATTAAATGAAAAAGATTTGCTTATTTGCTGGGTAAAAAAGGAAAGTTTAAAGTATCACGAACAGGTCGACAGCCTAAGCAAATCTGCAAGAGATATGACAAGATAAAAAAATTTAAAAAAAATTAAAAAAATGCTTGCATTTAGATAAAATATATGTATAATTGCCTCTATGTTTGAAAGAAGTCCCCATCGTCTAGAGGCCTAGGACTAGAGGCTTTCAATCTCTCAACAGGAGTTCGAATCTCCTTGGGGACGCCAAAAACAAAAAGTTATTAAACCCGTTTTTACGGGTTTTTCTTTTATCTAAATATCTCTAAATTATAAAAATAATGGACTTATTATTCAAAATATGGGTAAAAGTTATACCACTGATTCGGATACAAAAGCAAAAGTTTTTCCAAAACACTGGCATATTGTTTTGCCATTTCAGACACAGGCAAATTATTATCAATTTTATAAAGATAAAGTTTGTAGGACTTTTTCTCCCTCATTAAAAAAACTGCAAATGTTGGGTGATGAAGTGTTTGTGCAAACTTAAAAACACCCTTTGGAAGTTTTATTTTCCTATCCAACATTTCACACTCCACAAGCATTTTCGGATTTTCCGCAGACACTCTATCACCTGCCATCATCAACAACTGTCCTGCTTGCAAATCCTCATACAATTTCATAATTGTATCAAAATTTAATGTTTCTGTAGAATGCAACTCAAATGACTTATCCTTCATTCTTTCAGTAATAAATTTATGAAACACATTATTATGAGACGTCTCCATAAACGCATGAAGATAACTTTTTGGATAATCTTTATTAACTTCTGGCAAAGCCGATAAAACTTCAACATTTCCAAGATGGGAACAAATCAAAAATGCTCCAATTTTTTTATTTAAAACATCAAGGAATTCCACCCAATTTTCATTTTTATTTACATCAAATTTCAAAGATGTTTTATCATCACATAACACACTAAATTTTTCAGCCAAAGACAAAGCATAAGAACTTATATGCGAATATGATGAAAACTTTGCAACCTTTAAATTATGTGATTTTTGAAAATTATTCAAAATCATACGATATTTTTTCGAATTCACCCTCGCCGATTTTGAAAACACAATAATAAAAGGCAAAATCAACCTTAACATAAATTTCAACCCTGAAAGTTTAAAAATTTTATACACATACCAAAGAAACAATAATCTGTATTTGCCCGCACTTTGTTCCTTTATTTCATACCAGTTATTCATTTTCATTGCCTTTGAAATTTTATTGTTGTATCATATAAATATGAAAGTTTTTATAGCAGATTTATCAGAAATAATCAATATACAAGATTTTTTAACTAAAAATTTCGATAATTTATCTTTACCAGAACAAAAACGTTATAACCGAATACTTCAACCACTAAAACAAACACAATTCCTTGTCGGCAGAATGCTTATAAAAGAATATTTGAAACAAGGTATCGAAATTCTTCCAACTGGAAAACCCATTGCCAAAAATGACAAAGATACATACATAAGCCTTTCTCACAGCGGACAATACATTGTTTTTGCGATTTCAAAAAATCCTATTGGTATAGATATTGAAAACACATCAGTAAATCGCAATTTCAAAGGGATTTCAGAATTTTTAAAATTCCCCACACCAACAGACAAAATTGATTTTTACAAAAATTTTACAAAATTCGAAGCCGAATATAAACTTGGTAAAGAATATGAAAACAAAAATAAAATCAACGAATTTTATAAATTAGAAGATTACATACTTTGCATATCATCTGTAAATTCAAACTCAATCAATGAAAAACTTGAATGCTATCTTACAATTCCAACATTGTTTATAAAAAAATTCGATTTAACTAAACTTTCCTAAAAACAAAAAGCGATAAAGCATAGGAAAATCCAAGCCCCAAAAATATAGTCAACCCCATCGCTTGGATAAGATAGAAATCCACAAAGGACAAAATCCCAAAACTTATAAAACTTGTCAAAAAAGAATACAACACAGGACGAAGTTTATCTTTGTTATCCTTATCAAAATGAAAAATTGTATAATCCATACTTAAGCCAACAACAATAAATAAACTTAATAAATGGAAAAATGTAATTGCATACCCACAAATCGACAATACCGCCACAGTCAAACTTACCCCCATAAAGGACGGCAAAATATACATCAATGCTTTTCTTTTATACACAAGTAAAAGAAAAATAAACAAAGAAATAAAACTTACCCCTAAATAAAAATAGCCTTCACTTGTATAGTGATTTAATTGTTCTGTTATCTGAGCTTGTGGATTTACAACAAAAACATTTTCTTCACTAACATTGATTTTTTCAGTCAATGGAATAACACTTAACACCATACCATTATCAGAAAAAATAAATTGATTAAAAAGAGCTTCTCCAAACAACTTTTTAAAGGAAGAAATAGTTATCAAATCTGTTTTTTCAAACATCGGCTTTTCATCAAGTTCCAAAATCTCCTTTATCATATCCGCACGATTTTTAAATAAATCCGCAATCAAACCCTGCCTTTGTTTTTGCATTTTCAAAGATGGTAAAATTTCAGACAAGCTAAAGAATTTATAATTTTGTTTTATTCTTTCCTCTGTTTCCAAAACACTCTGTAAATCACGTCCCTTTATAATCAAAAAATTTGAAAACGAAGGTCCATTAAGTTTCACAAAATTCATCTCTGCCTTTAAAAGTTGAGCTGATGGTTTATAAAGATATTTTGGAGAATTATCAAATTTCACAAAACAAAAACCAACTGTAATAATCACAAGACAAAAACAAAACAAAGTAATACGCACCCAATTTGAAAAACTTTTCACTGATAATAATTTTACATTGCGAAGATTCAAAGTCTTATCACCACTTACCAACAACAAAACATAGGTTCCAATCAATCCACCAATAGTGAATACTGCAATCTGTTTTAACAATGGCAAAGATGAAAATAATAATGGAGTAAAAGACAAAACTGTAGTTGCAAACGAATAAAAAATATTTTTCATAACACGTTTATAATCTTTTTCAATAAGACTAAAGAAATAATGATACGAATAATCAATACAAATTCCAATAAGCGATGTTCCAAATGCAAAAGTCAAAAAATGCAATTTATCAAAAAACAAAAGCAAAGCAATACACCCAGACATAAATGCAACCATCAAATTAAACCCAATACTAAATTCTATTTTCACATTATGAAAAAGACTATATGTCAACATCAACACAACAACAAATGATAAAATTGAAAGAAACAAAATCTGATTATTACACTTTGAATATGTCCTAACCGTATGAAGCGGAGCCCCAGACATACTAATTTCCACAGGCATATCAAAAGAAACTTCATCAACAATTTTATTAAGCAAATTAACCTTTACAATCAATTCATCAACATTTTTAATTGGAAGATTAACATTCAAAAAAGTATAATCAAAGCCACCTTCACGTTGCCAAATAACCCCATCTTTTTCACCCCATTTTAAATTAGGTTTTGAAATCCCCTGCACATAATTACTTAACAATAAAAATGGGTCTTTTGTAATTGGGACAAGCAACGGAAACCAAGAATTAAATAACTTTTGTTCACTGTTTTTCACAACCCTGTCATAATTTTTATTTTGAAGCAATTCTGCATCTTCTTTGGTTAAAAAAGAATTATGGTGAGCAACAAGGAATTCCACAATTTTATCCATTGAAACATTTGCCACCTTATAATTAACATTATTAAAACCATTTTTTAAAAGAGAATTATAAAGGTTATCACTTACACCCTTCACATCTTTAAAACTCTTACCTTTAACAATAATATTCACAGATGAGGAATACTTTTCAAACAACATTGGCGGAATATCTTTACCCGAAGACATAGGGAGCAAATCAGTCAAAGAAGATTCGATTTTCAATGGAAAACGACAATAAAAACTATATCCACCAATCAAAAATAACAATAAAAAGAAAACTATTTTCCTAACATTGAATTTCATCACTAATTTCCTCTTTAAATACTTCGAAATCAATAGTTATTTCCATACCATTAGAATAATCAATAACAATTTCTTTTAACAAAGACACATCACCAGAAACTTGCACAACCTTGATAAAAGAAGATATTCGTGAATTTTTAGGAGTCAAAAATAAATTCCAATTTTCCCCATCATCACTATAATCAACATTAAAAGCAGAATTCAAAGATTTATAATTACCAAGCAACAAATCATCAACAACCATTTGTATTTGTGAAAAATAAGGTAAATCAGACAAATCCTTTACCTCATCATTAACACAATATTGCTTTTGTGTTCCAATAAATTTTATTGAATTTGGAAGATTTTGCACCCACACAAAACCAACATTTTTTACAAACTTGATAAAACCATTTGAAACAAAATTTCGTTTTATATTTGGAATAGTCTTTGTCTGTGTGAACTTTACATTTTCAACTGACACTTGACTTGCAAACTTATCAAATGCACCATTTTTAACAATATCTCCTGCGAACACAGGAAATGAAAATATAAAACATAAAAGATAAACAAAAAACTTCATTTTAATCCTTTAACTTTTCCAATACTATATCAGGAAGCAAAAACAAACTTTCACCAGTTTTCATATCAACACACATTTGTTTTGTTTCCGCCTTACATAATTTTACACCTGTTTTGGCATCAACAATCACATATTTAAAAATCAAACAATTATCACAAGGCACAAGCTCTGCTGAAACCTTTACCCTTTGCCCAAAAACACAAGAACGAATATACTTCACCTTTAATTCGACAACTGGAAACGCATATCCCAAAATATCCATATCACCATAAGTCATTTCTTTATCAAGCAAGTAAGCACACCTTGCTTCTTCAAGATATTTAACATAGTTTCCATGATATGCAACACGCATTGAATCGACATCATAAAAAGGTATCGTAATTTCAATTTCCTTTACCATTTAATTCTCCTAAAATTAAAAAGATTAACCAAAGCAAACACACATAATTTAACGTGCATAAAACTTATTTGACAATTATCCCTAAATGTATGGAAATGAGAAACTCCATCTAAAGGATAAGAAACCCTTGTCATTTTATGATACAAAGGAGCACCAAGCAAATAAGACTTCACCAAAATTTCAGTATCAAATCCCATTCGTTCACATGAAAGCAAAGGCAAAACCTTTTTTATATTTGCCAA
Source organism: uncultured Alphaproteobacteria bacterium (assembly GCA_934246625.1). GTDB lineage: Bacteria > Pseudomonadota > Alphaproteobacteria > Rs-D84 > CACZYB01 > CACZYB01. The sequence continues at coordinate 52,806 of CAKQHZ010000004.1, read as the reverse complement.
TGGATAGACACGAAAACCACACATACTGTCTGGAATTTTTGCAAACCCAGTTTCAATTTCAACCCAAAAATTTGTAATTTTTCGTCCATAAAATCTTGCCTTTGGCACAGATTCATCATACAAAGGGCAACCATTTATTATTGCATTCGGAAACTTTTTCGCCAACAAAAAAAACTCCTTAATATCAGAAATATTATGTTGACCATCTGCATCAACTTGCAAAGCATGAGTAAAATTATGCTTTATCGCATAACGAAATGCCTTTTTCACAGCAACACCCTTTCCGCCATTGATTTTGCTTTCAAGAAAGATAAAGTTATATTTATCACAAATTTTTTTCACACCATTTTTTTCAACTTTATCACTTCCATCATCAACAACTATCACAGGAATAGATTGCATAAAAATTTGCTTTGCAATTTTATTAAATCCATTAAGATGGTTGTAAAAAGGAATTACAATAACAGGTTTAAACATTTCTCACCTCTATTGAAATTTTTCCACATGAACAAATTTTTTCATCAACTTTATATGAAAAAGTATATTCATCTGGTGAAATTTTATCCAAAACAAAAGCAACTTTTTGATTCGGGAAAATCAAATTCATAAATTTTAACCTGCTTACAATATACCTAGAAGGATTATCATGAAAATATTGCTTCATAAAATAAAACACAAAGTGCATTTGTATAACCCCAGGCAAAATTGGAAAATTTGGGAAATGTCCCTTGAAATATTCAGCATCAGGAAGAAAAGTCAAATCTGCACTAAAATGTTCCTTCAAAGAAACAACATTTTGCATCACTGGTTCCGAAGTTTTTACCTCAAACAACTTTGCGATATTTCGACTTAAAAGTTTTCCCTGAGCATTAGTTGGAATTTGTTGCACAATTCTTATTTTTCTAGGAATCACAACCGCCTCAAAATATTGTAAAAGATATTTTCTAAGTCCACTTACAAAATTCAATTTTCCATTTTGTTTCAAATACTCTTTACCCTCATCATTCAAAACAACAACAGCCCCTAAAATCAAACGGCTATTATCTTCTAAACTAAGGACATAAGCCTGCTCTATATACGGATATGCGACAATACGACTTTCCATTTCAGGAAGAGAAACTCGCTTTTCCGCAATTTTTACCATTCTGTCAACACGACCATTTAAAATAAACTTATTATCACTTTGCAAACTTATTGAATCAGACATAATAAAAGGCTTCACATACGCTCTTTCAGAATAAATTTTAAGAGACGCATTTTCATCAATTTCCCATTTTATATCTGGAACAAAAGTCCATGATGGGCCATTTTTTTGCTGACGATATGCCACAGCACCACTTTCAGTGCTTGCAAAAATTTCAAACGGAGAAACACCAAAAGTTTTAAACATCGCATCTGAAGTTGTATCAGAAAGCAAACTTCCAGAAGAATAAATTGCAATACAATTATTTGAAAATGTATATTGATTTACATAATTTGCAAGTTGATTCATAAAAGACGGCGTCGTAATAAATGCAACTTTTGAACATATTTTTTGCTTTGTGCTAATTTCCTCAGGAAACAAAATCAAATCCAAATCCTGTAATAATCCTTTACACAAAGGCAATAAAAAACGCCATAACATACCATAAATATGATTTGGCATAGCTGATGAAATAATCACAGGGCGTTTATCCCAAACTTCACTTTGTATTTGACTAAGAAGATTAACTTCCAACACCAAAGTTTTAAACTTTTTTTCAATAGTTTTTGGCTTACTTGTGCTTCCAGAAGTAAAGAAAAACACACTTTGATTTTCTGCATCAATCGGGTGTAAATGCTCTGCTTCCCCAAGTGGAACTTTATTTGGATTCATCACATTAAAAAATGTGTTTCCAAGCTCACTTGTAGTCATAACATACTTTGAAATATTACTTAAATCTTCTATATTATCCGATGTCAAATATGCTGGTAAAATAACATTTTTCCCTGCATGCAAAATTGCCATAAAGCAAACATAAAACAAATATAAATCATCAGAAATATAAAGAATAATTGAATCTGTATCTAATGTTTTAAAAAATCCCGCATACTTTGCAACATTGTTTTGAAATTTTTTAAATGAAATAGCCTTATCATTTTTTAAAAATACAGGATAATCAAGTGATACTAATTGACATAATACTAAACTCGCATCTTTTAACATTTGAAAAGCCTCCTTCTTACAAAAAATTCACCAACAAATAAAATAAACATAAGTATATATGAAACAAAGCCATTATACATAACCCAAATATCATCAGATAAAAAAACAGTTATAAAGGAAACAAGTGTATTCATTGCCATAAACACACCCCATATAACTGTCAACTTTTTTGTATATAAAAGCTCGCATTCTGACAAATTTTTCTTCATACGTTTTGCAAATGTTGTAATCAAAGGTTCAGTTTTAAGTGATAATAAAAACCCCATACACACAAGCAAATTCATCATCACAGGATAAACTTTCAAAAATAAATTATTATTTGAAATATAAAGACTTGTTGCCAACAACAACCCACAAAATAAAAAACTTTTTTTTCCTGTTTTAAAAAAATTTGCAACAATAACAACCACTAAAAATAATGCCATAAACCGTAAAGAAATATGCTTTTGCAAAGCAACAAAAACAATAAAAGGATAACTAAGTGAAAAAATCACACCTACTATTTTTATTATATTATTCAGCACGTTCATTAACAATTTTTTCAATAGCAACAACTATATCTTGCAAAGTCCTTATTTGCTTAAAATCTTCTGGGTTAACTTTTTTATTGATAATTTTTTGCAAACGAACAATCAAATCAACTGCATCAATACTGTCCAAATCCAAATCTTCAACCAAGCGAACTTCTGGTGATAACATACCAGCATCACATTCAAAATCTTGAACCAAAATATCTTTAACAACTTTTAAAATTTCTTCTTGTGTACGCATAATTACTCCAAACTTTATTGCTTATTTTTAATAATAAAATCAGCCAAGGTTTCAACAGAACGGAAATATTCCTTATTTTGTTCCTTGTTTGATTTAAACTCAATTCCATACTTTTTTTTCAATGCCATACCCAATTCCAATGCATCAATAGAGTCAAGACCAAGACCATCAACAAACAAAGGTGCATTTGTATCAATATCTTCAACAGTCATATCTTCCAAATCCAAAGAATCAATGATAAGTTGTTTTATTTCTTGTATAAGAGTATTTTTTTCCATCATAAATTAAAACCTTTCAATTAAGTTATTGAAAATTTAGTATAAAAACCTATTAAAGTCAAATATTTTATGAAAAAATTCAAATATTTTAAGAAAAGAATATTGATTTGACAATTGAAACAATTTCTTTTGAAGTTTTATGGAAATTTTCAACCTTTTGCAACGGAATATTTATATCATCACATACAGTTATAGTATAAACTGAAACTCTGTCCCCAACATTATACCAACCTTGCCCCTTTCCTAAAATAGAAGGATTATTTTTTATAACTATTGGTAAAATAGGAACCTTTGCATACAAAGCAAGTTGAGCAAATCCCCTATATAAATGATGTTCAACATCATCAGGTTTCGTTCTTGTCCCCTCTGGGAAAATAACAATATTAAACCCTTGATGTAAAAGATTTCCAGCCTCGCTAATAAATGATGACACATCTTTATTGTTGGCAATATAAACCATTTTTATAATACCACTGACCCAAATATTATGCAAAAGACTACTTTTTACAACACAAATTGCATTCGGAATTATAGAAACAAGAAGCACAACATCAATCAACGAAGGATGATTCGCAATAACAACTTTTCCCTTACAACTTTTCAAACGCTCTATATTTTTGACATCAACCTTTATAAGTCGGAAACCAATCATAAGTTTCACAAAAATTTTCCATGAAACCATTATAACTTTTGCAAGTATAAATCTTCGTTTTTTAGAAGAAAATAAAACAATTATGGGGAAAACAGCGGAACCAATAATAAATCCCCCCAACCCAAAAATAAAAAAACAAATTCCACTTAAAACAGAGCGAACAAATCGCATTATATCTTCCTTATATCAAAATGATTACAAGACAAATTTTCACCATCATTTAAAAACTTAACCAATTCACCAAATGAAACAGATTTATTTTCATTATACTTTGATACAACCTCAATTTCACACCCAATCTTTTCATTGGAAAATAAAATCGCCACACCATGAGAACGAAAACTTTTATCAAACTTAGACTTATAAAACTCTGGTGTTGCCTCCTCGGCATAAATAAAAAGCACAGGAGAATTTGAAATCATCGCCTCCAAAAGCCCATTATCAATAGTATTTTCCTTACTTGCAACCGTAGTATATGAATTTATATTATGTGTCAAAACTGACAATAACCCAGGCATAGCATTATGCACAGAAGAGCTAAACCCCGATGGAGAAAGCTCCCTATCTTCATAAAATTGTTTAATAAGTTTTATTGTTTGTCCCCACTCACCAAATCGAGAAGCAAACACAACAAAATAATCATTTCTATTTTCACAAACCTGATTTGCAAGATATATTCCAATCTTTTCAACCGCTGTCAAACGTCTTCTTAACATAGAAGGAACAAAACAAACATCAGGAAGTTCCACATCATCAGAAGATTCCCAAACTGCAAATTTGTTGATATAAAAATGTTTATTCATCTTGATTTTTTACTTTTTATTATAATATAATACAAAAATATTATAAACAAAACAAAATTGCAAGTTAATATTTATGAATATAATACTATCTAATTTAGGATTTGTGTGTGCTTTAGGTAATTCCAAAGAAGAAATTATACAAAATGCAATTTCAAAAAATTCTGGAATAATAAAAACCAAAGATGATATTCCAAATCGAAATATTCCATTTGGCTTTGTAAAAACAAATGATACAAAACCTATGCGTTGTTATACATTACTTGATATGGCATTTTCACAAATAAAGGACGATATAGAAAACCTTAAAAAATCTTATGCACTATCCCGTATTGGTATTGTTTTAGGTTCAAGTAATACAGGCATACACGAAGCACAAAAACATATCGAACAATGGATAAAAACAAATAACTGCCCAGCGGATTTTTCATTTGATGAAATCGAACTTGGAAGCCCAGCGGTCTATCTTCAAAAAATAACTGGGACAAAGGGACCTGCCTATACAATTTCAACCGCTTGCTCTTCCAGTGCAAAAGTTTTTCGCTCTGCCCGTGATTTAATAAAAAACGACATTTGTGATATTGTTATTGTTGGTGGAGTTGATTCCCATTGTGCATTTACACAAAATGGCTTTTTTGCACTTGAATCAATAAGCACCGAACAAACAAACCCAATGTCAAAAAATCGCTCTGGTATAAATCTTGGTGAAGGTTGTGCTTTATTCATTATGCAAAAATCTGAAAAAGCTAATGGTGTAAAACTTCTTGGTATAGGAGAAAGCTCTGACGCATACCACCTTACACACCCAGAACCAAACGGCAATGGTGCCGAACTTGCAATGACACTTGCACTAAAAGATGCAAATCTAACTTCTGATAAAATCGATTACATAAATATGCACGGCACAGGAACCATTGCAAATGATTCTATGGAAAGTCTTGCCATATCTCGTGTTTTCACAAATTCTGTATTATGTGCATCAACAAAACCATTAACTGGACATGCACTTGGTGCATCTGGTGCAATCGAAGCTGGACTTTCATATTTAATGTTAAAAAATCAAGTCATAATTCCACACATATACGATGGGAACTATGACGACACTTTACCAAAATTAAACTTAGCAAACGGAAACGAAGCAAAACACTTATCTATCATACTAAGCAATTCATTTGCCTTTGGTGGAAGTAATGCTTCTTTGATTTTAGGATTGTAAAATGTATAAAACACCAGAAGAACTTTTACCACACGACCACCCTATGATAATAATATCAGAAATCGAAAATGTCGATTTAAAAGGTGGCAATCTTACCGCTCGTGCAGACATAAAAAAAACTGACATACTATATCAACCACACATAAATGGAGTTCCAACCTATTCTGCATTGGAATATATGGCACAAACCATTGGTTGCTTTGCTGGTTATTACGATTTGGAAATAAATCCAAATAAAAAACCTGCCGTTGGTTTTCTTCTTGGGACAAAGAAAATGGAAATATTCACTCCTGTATTAAATGTTGATGAAAGCTATTTTATAAAGGTCCAAGAACTTTTTATGGAAGAAAATCTTGCATCTTTTGAATGTTCTATGTATAACAAGGAAAATAAAATCGTTGCAAATGCAATCATAAACACCTATCGACCAGAAAATGTTGATGATTTTTTAAAGGAGCTATAATGAATAAACGCGTTTTAATCACTGGTGCAAGTCGTGGTATAGGAAAAGCTATTGCTCTTTACCTTGCTCCACTTGGATATGATTTAGTCTTACATTATAATAAAAATAAAGAATGTGCCGAACAAACATTAAGCGAAGTTAAAAAACTTGGTGCAAATGCAACCCTTCTTTGTTTTGATATATCCAATCGCCAAACAACATCTGAAATAATAACAAAGGATATAGAAGAAAATGGTATTTACTATGGTGTTGTTTGCAATGCAGGAATAAATAGGGATAATCCATTTCCAATACTTGAAAACGAAGAATGGGATTCCGTTATTCACACAAATCTTGACGGATTTTATAATGTATTAAAGCCTATTATTATGCCAATGATTCAAAACCGTATGCACGGAAGAATTATAACAATGTCCTCGGTTTCTGGAATAATTGGAAATCGTGGTCAAGTCAACTATTCTGCTGCAAAAGCAGGCATCATTGGTGCGACAAAGGCACTTGCTATTGAACTTGCAAAACACAAAATCACTGCAAATTGTATCGCCCCTGGAATAATCGAAACCGATATGACAAAGGATTTACCAATCGATGAAGTTAAAAAGATTATCCCAGCAAGACGTGTCGGTTCCCCACGTGAAGTTGCAAGCCTTGTATCTTACCTTTTATCCGAAGATGCAGGCTATATCACACGACAAGTAATTTCAGTAAATGGAGGTATGTTCTAATGCGACGAGTTGTTATCACTGGTATGGGAGTAGTAAGCCCTCTTGGTTGCAGTCTTTCTTCAACATGGGAAAGATTACACAAATTCGAAAATGCAGTTCAAACTTTACCTGAACTTGAAAAATACAAGGGACTTAATGCACACCTTGCGTCCCCAGCAATGAAATTCGAAATGCCAGCACATTATACAAGAAAGGTTCTTCGCTCTATGGGCCCAGTATCAATTTTGGCATTATATTCAGCCGAACAAGCCATAAAGCAAGCCGGTCTTGAAAACAATGATTGCATTACAAATGGAAGAACTGGAGTTGCTTATGGTTCTTCATTCGGTTCCATTGAACCAATCAACGATTTCTTTGGTATGTTAAAAAATAATGAAATTGGTTCATTTAATTCATCTACATATATAAAAATTATGCCACACACAGCAGGAGTCAACCTTTCCCTTTACTTTAAAACAACAGGAAGATTTATACCAACTGGAACTGCTTGCACATCGGGAAGCCTTGCCATAGGTTATGCATACGAAGCAATCAAAAGTGGAAGCCAAGATGTTATGATTGCTGGTGGAGCCGAAGAATTTAGCCCTACACAAATTGCTGTATTTGATACACTTTTTGCAACAAGTATAAAGAATAACACCCCAAATAAAACTCCATCTCCATTTGATAAAAACCGTGATGGTTTAGTCATTGGTGAAGGTGCTGGCACTTTGATTTTGGAAGAATACGAACACGCAAAAGCTCGTGGTGCAAAAATCATTGCGGAAATAGTCGGCTTTGGAACAAACACCGATGGCACACACATCACCCACCCAAACAGCATTACTATGGCAAAATGTATGGGATTGGCTTTGGATTCTGCTGAACTTAAAGAAAGTCAAATTGGCTATATCAATGCACACGGAACAGCCACTAAACAAGGCGACATTGCTGAAACCATTGCAACAGAGGCAATATTTGGAAACAAAACACCGATAAGTTCATTAAAAAGCTATACAGGTCATACATTAGGAGCCTGCGGTGCCTTAGAAACAATTTGGGCAACCGAAATGATGAATAACAATTGGTTCACCCCAACACTTAATCTTGACACCCCAGATGACGAATGTGGAAAACTTGATTATATTATGGGTGAAGCAAGAACTATTGATACAGAATACATAATAACAAACAACTTTGCATTTGGTGGTATCAATACATCTATTATATTAAAAAAAATGAAAGGAAACTAATATGAAAAAAACACTAAATATAATTGGATTAACAATATTACTTTCTGCTTGTTCTTCTGCTGGTATGGTAAATTTACCAATCAAAGAACAACTAAATTCAAAACTTGCAAAAGAAAAGCTAAACCCAAACATCGAACTTTCATTTGGTAAAAAATCAGTAAAGGGAAAAACTATTGGCACATGGACATCAAACAAAAAAACAAACAATGTTGGAAAATCTATTCCTAACTCTTGCGGTCGTGCCTTTACATCAGCTTTAATATCATTACAAGCACGAGCAGTAAAAGAAGGTGGAAACGCAGTTGTAAATATCCACAGCTACTACAAAAAAAATCCATATTGGAGCAATACAGAATTCCAATGTATGGAAGGTCATATTATGAGTGGTGTTGCACTTCGTGGAACTGTAATCAAAAAATAATCACAAAAAAAGAGGCTTCAAAACCTCTTTTTTTATTTATTATATCTTTAAAAATTTAAGGACATCATCTGGACTATCAACTTGCACAACTAAAGTATTGTCAAGCTCAGACAACGCAAACGCCAATTCATAATCGTTTCCACCAACCATTGTTTTATCACCAAAGAAAATAATTTCTTCATCAGGATAGTCATCACGAAGTTTTTGTGCAACTTGAGCTTTGCTACAACCATTAGGGATAATATCCATTGATATAGACCCACCAACACAAAATTCATATTGTGGGAACATAGTTTTTAATTCTTGGCTAAGTTTTTCACGTTCACAATTTTCCTTATCCCATGCTTGATAACGCAAACGTTCTTCATAAGGGCAATCACGACCAAGCACGCTAAAGTTAATCATACCAACACGACGTTCAATATAATTTGGATAAAGTTGATATGGATAAGTCGTATTCTTACGATACTCTTCCAATTTTTCAATCAACTTTTCATCTGGAACAAAATCATTTTGATAAACATATTTACCCTTTTTCCATAATTCATTACCCATTGAACAATATATTCCAGTAAAGGCATTCATAATTTCTGGACTTACCTGCTCTATCACCTTTTCAAGATTTGAACCTGTCGCAATAAAAGCCTTATTTTCATTCAACCATGGCAAAAATTTCTTGCTAAATTCTTCTGTCATAGGTTTTCTTGGAGGAGTCAAAGTTCCATCCATATCAAATACATATACTGTCATTTAAAAATCCTTTCTTAAATTATATCTTATTTTTTCAGCCCCTATTGAAGTAGGCTTTCCATGACCAGGAAATACCTTCACATCATCAGAAAGCAATGAAAAAAGTTTAGTCAAACTTTCAAACATATCTTCATCACTTCCCGTTGGTAAATCCGTTCTTCCATAAGTATGAAAGAACAAAGTATCCCCAGAAAAAAGGTTATCTTCCACTAAAAAGCAAGCACTTCCCTTACTATGCCCAGCGGTATGAATAATTTTAATTTGATGACTGCCAATAAAAAATTTGCTTTGCTCATCAATTACATCATCGACAACAGGAACACTTGCACCACTTATATAATCACCAATATAGTTTAATAAAGGCTTATCATCTTTATAAATATAAACTGGCACATTATATTTTTCCCTAAAATAATTAACACCTAAAACGTGGTCGAAATGTCCATGTGTAAGGAATATATATTTTAACTTTGCCCCCATTGAAACAATATAATCCATAATATCATCGCAAGGTTCACTGCAATCAAAAAGCACAGCTTCCTTTGATTTTTCATCAATAAGGACATAATTATTGTTATCCAGCGGACTTTTTATAAAATTTTTTACTATCATAATCGACTATTTTACCAAAAAATAAAAATATCGCAATAAAAAACCCCTTTCAAAAGAAAGAGGTTTTAAATCACAAAACAAAAATTTATTTTTTTGCACGTTCAATATATGTTAAATCGTCTGTTAAAATAACAATATCATCACCTGCATCAATAAATTGAGGAACCATAACTCTGATACCATTATCAAGTATAGCAGGTTTAAATGAACCAGTTGCAGTTTGTCCCTTTACAACAGGTTCTGTTTCAACGATTTTAGCAATAACAGTTTTAGGAAGTTGTATAGAAACAGGCTTTCCTTCAATAGAAGAAATAATAACTTTCATACCATCTTGAAGCAAAGGAAGTCTATCACCTAAAATATCTTTTGAAACATTGATTTGTTCATAAGTTTCTTCTTCCATAAATACAAGGTCATCACCTTCAGCATAAAGGAATTGATAGTTTTTATCTTCAGCAAGAAGTTTTTCAACTGTATCAACAGTTCTCCATCTTTCTTGAGTTTTAAGACCAGTTTCAACATCACGCATTTCAACTTGAATGAATGCACCACCCTTACCTGGTTGAAGGATTTGAATACCGATAACAGTATATTGTTTTCCATTATTAAGGATAACCCAACCTGGTCTGATTTGATTAGCTTGTTGTTTCATAATTTTACTCCTATAAATATTAAAGTGCTTTAAAAATATACCATTTAAAGAAAAATTTCAACAGAAATCTGAAAGACACAAACTTATCACATATAAAAAGCAATTAAAAAATCAATATAACTTCTTGTTTTTCCTATGCAATAATTTCAATTTGACAAAATTCATTATATTCTTGACATTTATGCAAAAAAGGTTTAATTTTGACAACAAATATTGTTTAACCTATATATAGGAGTGTTAAAAATGGAAAAAAAAGAACCTATCTTAACAACAACAACTTCTTCCCCTTCAACAGAAGAAAAAAAGGAAGTTGTAAAACAACAACCTGCTAAACAAAAAACATCTTTCAAAGATAAAGTAAAAGCAAAATACAAAAAATTAAAAGAAAAGAAATTATCTGACAAACAAAAAAAATTCGCAATCGCAACTGTGATTTTCATTGTTCTTATTGCAATTACAATTTGGGTTGCATCTTTATTTAACACAGACAAGGCAAATGTTGCAACAATTGAACCTGTAAAACAAGAACAACCAGCCAAAAAAGATGTAAAAAATAACGAAACTAAAAAAGAAAGCTGGTGGTCAAAACTTTTCTCTAAAAAAGAAACAAAGGCCGAAGAAATAATCTATCCATCTTTTGATATTGTTCGTATGGAAAAAGGTGAAGCTGTTATTGCAGGTCAAGCAAAAGCTGGTGATATAGTTCATATCCTTGACAATGGTAAAGAAATTGGCACAGAAGTTGCTGATGAAAACGGACAATGGGTATTTATTCCAAAGAAAGCCCTTCCTGTTGGCAACAGAAAACTTTCACTTTTTGTATTAAATGACAAGGGTGAAAAAATCAAAAGCAAACAATCTGCTGTGCTTCATGTATCTAAAAAAGGCAATGATGAAGTTGGTGCAATTATGGGTGATAACAAAGTTTCAAAAATCATCAAAGCTCCAAAGGGTCAAAACATCGGTGCTCTTCGCATTGCAAAAATCGACTATAACGAAAAAGGCGATTTCCATGTAGAAGGAACAGCAAAGAAAAACTTAAAAGTTAATCTTTATATGAATAACAAACTTATATCAAGTGTTGTTGCAAACAAATCTGGCAACTGGACTATTGATACATCTTTTGAATTATCAGATAATCAACAAGTTATCCGTGCCGATATGGTAAATTCAAAAGGCAAAGTTATAAAACGTGTAGAATACAAATTTACACCTGTTCTTATCGATGGTGAAAATTCTATGGTTGTTATCAAAAAAGGTGATTGCCTATGGAATTTAGCTCTTAAAGAATATGGTAAAGGCACAAATTATGTTGTAATCTTTGAAGCAAACAAATCACAAATCAAAGATCCAAACAAAATTTATGTTGGCCAAGTATTTTCAGTTGTAAAAAAGAACAGTCCAAAATTTAACGAATTAAAAACAAAGGCTGTTATTGAAAACAAAAAAAGAAAATAACTTCTAATATCTATTCAATAAAAACTCTCCTTATTTGGAGAGTTTTTTTTTATATTTTTTTGTTAAAAATTTGACATATTTGTATAGGTATAGACACCTATAAAAGCAAAGAAATATAATTGACTCTGTCAATATTTGTTGTTATACTCTTTTCATTATTTTAAGGAGTAAAAAATGAAAAAATTTGTACTATTGTTATCAACTTTATTTGTTTCTGCAAATGCAAACGCTGAAACATTAAATAAATCAACTTTTGAAATAAGTAAATCATGCAACATCACAAAAAATGTTGAAACTGATGAACTTAATCTTGCTGATGTGATTGAACTTTCAATGTGCAACAATCCACAAACAAGACAAGCATGGTTAAATACAAAAGTTGGCTCAACAACATACAAAAAATCTTTGGCTTCATATTATCCACAAATTTCTGCAAGTGCAAATTATCAGGACAGTAAAAATACTGATTTCACAGTTGACCCAAATGCAGAAATCAATGGAAAGGAATTAAGTGGCACATTATCACTTAACTGGCTTTTATATGATTTTGGAAAACGAGAAGCACAAGTTGAACAAACATACCAAGCAATGAATTCTTCAAATTTCAAATATAATGATACATTACAAACTGTTGCTTATAATGTTATATCTACTTACTATAACACACTTTCTGCTATTGAAGAACTCGCTGCTGTAAAGGCTGATGAGGAAGCAAGTAAAAAATCATTCGAACTTGCATTCAAAAAGTTTGAACTTGGTATGTCATCAAAGGCCGACACACTTCAAACAGAAACAACTTATATCCAAAGACAACTTGAAACTACAAAGCAAGAACAAACCGTTATTGAATCAAAGGCAAAACTTGCAAAACTTCTTGGTCTTCCACCAAGTATGGATATAAAACTTGTATCATCTTATGCAAACACATCTGATGAACTTCTTTCAAAAAAGGTTGAAGACATTATTGATATTGCAATGAAAAAACGTCCTGACCTTGCAGCAAAAGTTGCTGATGTAAAGGCATCTTATGCAAAAGTAAGACAAGCAAGTGCAACATATTTCCCAACAATTTCTGGATTCGCAAGCAAATCATGGATTGACGAAGACGCAGAAATTGATAATGTGAAAAAGGATCGTGAAAGTCGTTCTATCGGTGTAAAAATTTCACTTCCTATATTCACAGGTTTTGAAAACACTTATTCTTTAAGAAATGCTAAATTCTCTTACGCAGCAGAAAAGGAAGCATTACAACAACTTGAACAAGAAATCGAACTAAGCGTTGTAAATGCCTACAATTCATATAAAACAAGTATAAAAAGTTTAACTCTTGCAACCAAAATGCTTGAAAGTGCAATCGAAAACGAACAAGTTGCACTTGGTTCATACAAGGCTGGTAAAGGCGACATAATAAGTCTTATGGAAGCACAATCAAAATTGGTTTCTGCACGAAAGGCTTACATTTCCGCACAATACGGATTATACACATCTAAAGTTGCCCTATTAAAAACAGCTGGGGAATTAAACCTTAAAAACTTAGGCACATTACAATAACAAAGGAGACAAAAGTGGAAACAGTTAATATCCCAACAAAAAAAGCAAATTGGAAAAAACGAATTATTTATATAATTTTAATTTTCATAATTTTAATAATTGGGAAAAAATTCTTTTCCACTCCTTCTGAATTAAAACTAAAACCAACAAATTTTGAATTTTCAACTATTCAAAATCAAGATATAAAGACAAAGGTCAGTGCAACTGGTGCCGTTAACCCTGTCAATGTTGTATCTGTTGGAGCCCAAGTTTCTGGCCGTATCGATAAAATTTACGTTGATTACAATGATAATGTAAAGCAAGGTCAACTTCTTGCCGAAATTGATAAATCATTACTTATCGAAGACATCAATTCTACAAAAGCAAAAATGATGCAAGCAAAGGCAAAATACGACCTTGCAAAACTAAATAAAAACAGAATAGAAGAACTTTTCAATTCTGGTTATATTGCAAAGGTTGAATTAGACCAAGCACAAACCGAACTCACTTCATCAGAAGCCGACTATATTTCTGCAACATCAAATTACGAACGAAGCAAACGTAATATGGAATATGCTCGAATTACTTCACCTGTATCCGGTGTTGTTATTTCAAAGGACGTTGAGGAAGGTCAAACAATCGCATCATCTTTCTCTGCTCCTACACTTTTCACTATTGCCGAAGATTTAAAGAAAATGCAAATCGAAGCAAGCATTTCCGAAGCCGACATAGGCAACATTAAAAAAGGTCAAAATGTTGATTTCACAGTTGATGCCTTTCCACTTGAAACATTTCGTGGTGTTGTGGACCAAGTCCGCCTTAAACCAACAACTGAACAAAATGTTGTTATCTATAATGTAATCATAAAAATTGATAACAAGGATAATAAACTTCTCCCTGGAATGACTGCATTTGTTGAAATCAATACTCAAGAAAAGGACAATGTAAAAACACTTGATAATATAACTTTACAATATCGCCCTGATGATATTTTGATGGATAAAGTAATCTATCCTGAAAATAAAAAACTTAATGTTGGCGAAGGTTTTGTATATAAATATGACGACAAAACAAACACCATCACCGCAATCAAAGTTAAAAAGGGCATCACAAACGGAAGCATCACAGAAATAATTTCTGATGAACTTTCAAATAATGATAAGGTCATTTCTGACTTTAACTATGAAGGTAAAAAACAAACCAAAACCAATTCCAACAATCAAAGAAGACGTGGTCCTGGCGGTCCAATGTAAAGGAAAACTAATATGACTAATAAAGTTATAGAGGTTAAACATTTATATAAAACCTATTTTATGGAAGGTGGCAACAGTTATCCTGTTTTAAAAGACATAAATTTTGAAATACACGAAGGAGAATTTGTTGCAATTATGGGGCCATCAGGAAGTGGTAAATCAACATTGATGAACACTCTTGGATGTCTTGATAAACCAACCGCAGGCACTTATGAAATTGATGGGCAAATTGTATCATCAATGAACGACGACCAACTTGCCGATATTCGAAATAAAAAAATCGGCTTTGTGTTTCAGGGATTTAACCTTTTAATGAAACGAACTTTGCTTGACAATGTTTGTATCCCACTTATTTATTCTGGCTATAACCTAAATTGCCAACATGAAAAGGCAAAAACAATGCTAGAGCATGTAAAACTTGGCAAATTCATTGACCGTTTTCCAAATCAAATTTCTGGTGGTATGCAACAACGTGTAGCCATCGCTCGTGCACTTATAAACGAACCAACGTTAATTCTTGCCGATGAACCAACTGGAAACCTTGATACAAAAACCTCTATTGAAATAATGGATTTATTCACCGAATTAAACAAGGAAGGAAAAACCATAGTCCTTGTTACACACGAACCAGACATTGCCAATTATGCAAAACGCCTTATTTATATACTGGACGGTGTTCTTCACTATGATGGACCAGTTTCAGAATTCAAAGGGAAAAAATAATGACATGTAATTTAATAAAGACAACTGATGATAAAAAAATCCATATGATAGAGGCGGTATTCCGTGAATCTTGGATTTCAATCAAGGCAAACAAACTTCGCTCTTTTTTAACAACACTTGGTATTATTATTGGTGTTTGTGCTGTGGTAATAATGGTTGCCGCAGGTCAAACTGTTCAAAATATGATTAACGAAAGTTTGGAAGGTATGGGAAGCAATCTTTTAATAATCCGCCCAGAATTTGTTGCGACAAGTGGAGTAAAGGGTTCTGGTCAAACCGTTGTAAAAACCAATGATGCCGATGTTGTAAAAAAAATAAAACATATTATTGCGGTCTCTCCTATGATAAATGGGGCTGCACAACTTGTTTATGGAAATGAAAACTATGCAGGGTCTATCGTTGCCACAACTCCAGACTATCTTTCAACTGGAAATTGGGAAATTGAAAAGGGTTCAATGTTCACTGACCGAGATGTAAAATCCGCATCATCATACGTTGTAATTGGTAAAACAATACAAAAGGAACTATTCCACAACGAAAATCCCTTAGGTCAAACTATGCGAATAAAAAATGTCCCATTTATTATAAAGGGCATTTTAAAGTCAAAGGGTCAAGGAATGGGAGGTATGGACCAAGATGACACCGTCCTTATGCCAATAACAACCTATCGTCGAAGGATAAAAGGAACAAATATCCCAAACCGAGTAAGTTATATTATGGCCCAAGTTGATAATGAAAAGAATATAGACAAAACCAAAAAGCTAATCCAAAATGCACTTCGTGAATCAAGAAGATTAAAGCCAACTGCCGACAATGATTTCCGTCTTGACGATATGACTGAAATGCAAGAAACCGTTCGTTCCGTTGGAACATATCTTTCAATACTTCTTGCTTCCATTGCATCAATATCTTTAATTGTCGGAAGTATTGGTATTATGAATATGATGCTTGTTTCCGTAACCGAACGCACCCGTGAAATCGGTATTCGAAAGGCAATAGGAGCCAAAAACAACTCTATTATGGGACAATTTTTACTTGAATCAATACTAATATCATTTATTGGAAGTATGGCAGGAATGGTTTTAGGCATAACTCTTTCACAAATAGCAGGAGCCATTTTAAATAAAAACGTTCCAATATCATTACTTACTATAATAATAAGTTTTTCTGTTGCAGTAATTGTTGGAATTGCATCTGGACTTTTCCCAGCAATCAAGGCAACAAAACTCGACCCAATCGAAGCTCTAAGGTATCAATAAGAGATAAAGAAAATATAAAGATAAAAAATATCCCCCAAGATTTTTCAAGGGGGATTTTATTTTACTATAAATAAGTTTAGTTAAATTCAATAGTAACTTTTCCATCAGTACATGTTGATTTTGGATTACCATCATCATCAAGCACTGCACCTTGCCAACCATAGTTTGCAAAATAATAACAATCTGAATCTTCCAAACCTGTAATATTAACAACAAAAGATGTTTTATAACCAACACCTTCACTACCTTGAGAAACATAATAAACACCACCAAATGGATGAGTATCACCCTTCTTTCTGAAACCAATTTTTACCAAAACATCATCATCACTATCATCACTGCTGTTTGGAACAGTATCATAACCATTTGATTTTCCAGCATAAAGTCCACGAACTTCTTGAACAATTCTAGTCACATCTTCAACAACTGTATTTCTATTAATTTTTCCAACTGCTTGGGAATATCCAGAAATACCCATAACGGTAATAACACCCATAATTGCAAGCACACCTAACATTTCCACGATAGAACGGCCAGCATCATTTTTTCTAATTAACATATTTATTCTCCTTTATTTTATAAAAATTTTTGTTATAACTATATAATAGATAGAAACTAAACACAGTATATCACAAATTTATAAATAAAAAAAGCAATTTTTAAAAAAAAGATGACTAAAGAGATAACAGGACTTGAAACAATAAGAAAATTTCACCAAACAACCCCGAAAACCCCAGGTGTTTATCGTATGTTTGATGAAAACGGAAATGTCCTTTATGTCGGAAAAGCAAAGAATTTATTCAAGCGAATAAAGAATTACACCGACCTTGATGGACTTTCTGAACGTATCAAAAAAATGATATACGAAACTCGACATATGGAAATAATCCAAACCAATACGGAAAACGAAGCTCTTATTGTTGAACAAGATTTAATCAAAAAACTTAATCCAAAATATAATATTTTGCTAAAGGACGACAAAAGCTATCCATATTTGACTATATCCAAAGAAGAATTTGCACGTCTTGGAAAATTTCGTGGTGATAAAAACTCATCATTTCACTTTTTTGGACCATTTCCATCAAGTCTTGCCGTGAACGAAGGAATAAAAATAATCCAATCCATATTTGGACTTCGCACTTGTCGAGACACACTTTTCAAAAATCGACAATCCCCTTGCCTTTTATACCAAATAAAAAAATGCTCTGGTCCATGCTGTCTTAAAATCACACCATCAGAATACAGAGCCCAAGTTGATAAAGCCATTTCATTTTTAAAGGGCGAAAACAAAGAAATCATTGATGAATTTTCAATCAAAATGCAAACAGCAAGCAAAAATCGAGATTACGAAAATGCAATAATTTATCGCGACAAAATAAGCTATCTTAATCAAATATTAAAGAAAAGCACATTTTCAAGTCTTGATTTCGACACTGACATAATTTGTATTGTCAATCGCGACAATGTTTATGAAATAGAAGTTTTTTTCTCTCGCAATTCAATTATATGTGGTAATTTTTCATACTTTCCAACAAAAACTCAAAATGCCACAGACGAAGAAATTTTAAACGCATTTATTGAACAATTTTATGCGGACCGAGATATTCCAAAACTTATCCTAACAAACATTGATATTTCAAAAACAAAACCTGAATTAGAAGAAACTCTTTCCGAACTAAAGGGACAAAAGGTTGAAATTGAAACCCCACAAAAGGGCGAAAAGAAAAAAATTGTGGATAACATTATGGGAAATGCAAAATCTCACCTTGAACACAAATTTATAACAGAAATAAATCAAAAAAAGTATATGGACGATTTACAACAACTTTTTGAACTTAAAACATCTCCTAAACGAGTTGATGTTTTTGATAACTCCCACACATTCGGCACAAATAAAATTGGTGCAATGATAGTTGTCGGACCAAAGGGCTTTCAAAAGGATAACTATAGGAAATATAATATCAAAAGCGACATACTTGGCGATGATTATAAAATGATGGAGGAAGTTCTTACTCGCCGATATACAAGGGCAAAGGCCGAAGACACACTTCCTGACTTAATAATCGTTGATGGAGGAAAGGGACAACTTGATATTGCCGACCATGTATTAAGACGACTTGAACTTACAACACCCATAGTTGGTATTGCAAAGGGTGAAAACAGAAATGCAGGTGAAGAAACACTTTACCAAATCGGCAAAGAACCTATAAACCTTGCAAAAAATAACCCTATTCTATTTTTTCTTCAAAGGATTCGAGACGAAGCACACCGATTTGCAATCACAACACATCGTGCAAAACGCGACAAATCCACATTTCGTTCCCAACTTGATGATATAGATGGAATTGGCACCGCAAAGAAAAAAGCATTACTAAATTACTTTGGAAGTGTTAAAAATATAATAAATGCGAATATAGAAGAACTATTAAAAGTTGACGGTATAAACAAGAACTTAGCCGAAAAAATATTTAAATTTTTTCACTAATAAAAAAATATTATTGAAACTATTTTTTTTAATGTTATGATGTAGCTATCCCATTAGGAAAATAAGGATATAAATGAAAGCAAAGCAAATGAAAAAGAAAAATCTTATGTGGACATTACCAAATATCTTAACATACATCAGAATTTTAATAATTCCTGCTATTTTTTGTATGCTTTACAGCAAAAATATAATATATTCAAACTACATATCTTGTCTACTTTTCGTTATCGCAAGTATTACAGATTACCTTGATGGCTACATTTCACGAAAAACACAAACAACATCTGAAATTGGAAGATTTTTGGACCCTATTGCAGATAAGTTGCTTGTAACCGCAGTTTTAATAGTCCTTGTTCAAACAAAATTTGTATGGTATCTTGAAACAATAATTGCAACCGTAATTATAAGCCGTGAAATTTTCGTTTCTGGACTTCGCGAATACTTGGGCAATTTTCATATAAAAATGCCTGTATCAAGACTTGCAAAATGGAAAACTGCAACTCAATTAGTTGCAATTTCACTTTTGATTTTTGGAAACAATTTTAAATATCAATACTATAATTCAGGGTGGGATAAATTCCTTCTTGATATATATGTTGTTGGTCTTGGACTTTTCTTAATTGCAAGCATTTTAACAATTTGGACCGGCAAACAATATATGACAATCGCATTCAAATATATGAAAGAAAAAGAAACAAAATAACTAACTGTTAAAAAGATTTTTTCTTGAATTATACTTTGAAATCAATTCTTCAAAAACTTTGATATAATTTTTAATAACCTTTGAACTGACTAAATCCTGAGCAGATTCAAAAGCATTATCAATTATACGTTGCTTTTCAGAATCCGACATATTCATAATATCCTTAAGTTTTTTTCGTAATAAATAGGTATCATTTTTTGGCACAACAAAGCCATTTTCACCATCACGAATAAATTCAGCTGAAATTTCATTTTTCAAAGTCAACACCAATTTTTTTGAAAGCCACGCTTCCAAAATATTTTTTTGAAGCTCCACATCATCAAAAGTAAGTATTGCAAAATCAGACAAAGCAAGAGCAGAAAAACTTCGCTCTATCTCTGGAATAAATCTTGACCTTGCTTTCATATTAACCCTAGACGCACACTCCTTTATATACTCCTCATCTTTACCACTTCCCGCAATAAAGAAATAAGTATCTTGTATAGAAGAGGCAACTTCAAACAAAGTTTCATAGCCAATATTTTTGATAAAGCTCCCAGCTATATAAATAATCCTTGACTTTTCTGGAATATAAAAATCACGCTTATCCAAAGGTTTCGTTTCATCATATTCCTGAACAAAAGATGGCACATAAAATGACTTTGCCCCACTAAATCCATTTTCCTTTGCATAATCAAGAACACTTTCCAAATTCGTCATTATATAATCAGACTTATCAAAATGTTTCAAACTTTCACATTCATTCAAAAATGAAATTTGAACATAATTTCCAGACGGAGCAAGAACTCTTGCATCCCTTCCCCACTTTACAATAATATCTGGTAAAAATCTTGAAACTTCCAACCACATATTAAACTTATTTCTAAATGTATTGACTTTTCCATTTTTTCCAACCTTCCAATATTTAATTGGCACCACAGAAGAAAGCCACCCCAAATCTGCACCAAATGAAGTAATTACCTCTTGCTTAACATCATTCTTATTAAGCGATAAAATAAGCTCGGAAATAGTTTTTTTATGAAAAGCGAAATAAGAACTATCAATAAAATGTAAAATCTTCATTATATCAAACCATTTGTATTTGTTAAAAATCTGTATATAATAATACTTGAAAATAACAAACTAATCAAGGTTGAATTTATGATACTTGAAAATAACAAAGAAAACATAAACCTATTTATTAAAAAAATTTTAAACGGAGATGTTGTAATATTTCCAACTGATACCGTTTTTGGCATAGGTTGCGATGCAACAAACACAAATGCAATAGAGGAAATTTACAAATTAAAAGACAGAGAGAAAACAAAAACTTTGCTTTTAAACCTTCCAAGCATAACAGAAATAAAAAAGATTGCACACATATCAAATCTTGAAAGTTTGCTTTTGGAAAATTTTAACGAACTAACCTTAATTGTAAAGGTCAAACCAAACACACACCTTTCACCATACACAATAAAAAATAATGAAATTGGTGTGCGTATTCCAAAAAATAAAACTCTTCAAACTATACTAAGGGAAATCAATACCCCACTTATTTCCACAAGCTGTAATAAATCAGGCGAACCAGCCTGCACCACAGACGAAATGGCAAATAAAATCTTTCCTCAAATAACTATACTTCAAAGCAACGAATTACTTTCAGGCACCCCATCAACAATAATAAAAGTAATTGATAATCAAATAGAAGTTTTAAGACAGGGCACATTAACAATCGAAAAAATCAAACAAAAAATAAAGGAAATATAATACTACATTTCCTCAATTATCTTTTTAACAAATGGAATAGTAATTCGTTTTTTTTCTTCAAAAGATAACAAATCCGCCCTTTCAACCAATTCCTTTACAGAAGATGGATTGCGTTCAATATGCTTTACAATAAATTCAATCACATCAGGAGCAACAATTATACCACGCTCCATAAATTGTTTTACAAGCAAAGCCTTTAACAAATCATCATCAGGAACATAAATATTTGCCACAGGAAAAGAAAGCAACCTAGTCTTTAAATCAACAATTTTAAAATCTAAATTCACAAGAGGTTTTGATGTCGTAAAAAACATTTTTGTATTGCATTCTATTGCATAATTTATAATATGGAACAAATTTTCCTCCATCTCATAATCACCAACAGCCTTATCAATATCATCAATAACCAAAGCAGATTCAATCGGCACTATATCAGAGAAAATTTCATCTTTGATTTCAGAAATTCGATAAACTTTCGCACCACTTTTTTCACTAAAAAGCCAAGAAAGATGAGTTTTTCCAGAACACTTATCTCCCAAAACAACAATACCATTATTACCATACCAATCAGGATAAATATCAATCCATTCTATGACTTCAATATTACAAGGAGACACAAGGAAATCTTCACGACCCAATAATCTTCTATGTTCCAAAAGCAAAGGTAATTGATACATTAACGTTTCACAATCAAATAAGTATTTTTATTTTGCACGTCCAATCCAGCCACACGCAAATCGTTAATAACTGAATTAAGGTCATAATTGTATTTTAACTTTAATTGAACCTTATTATATTTCAAAGCCTGCACTTCAAAAGATTTTATTGATGGCACTTTTGAAATAGTTTTTTCAAGCTGTATCCAATCAGAAAGCCCCATTATAGGAACCAACATAGAAACGGATTTACCAAAATCACCTTCATTCGTTGATAACTTATAAGCATCATTTATATGCACCACGAAATCAGATATTGCATTATCAGAATTTGTTTCAAATTCGCTTTCAATACCCAAAAGTTTATCTTTAAAACTAATCTTATAAATACCCTGTCCCATATCCACAACATCAACAATCATAACATTAGTAGCATTGTAAGTATTAAGCAAAGATTTATATGCACTAATATCAGAGTTATCCAAATCAAACCAACTTAAACTTTGCATATTATAGGTATAAAATTTTACAACATTGCTGTTGCCATAATTTGCATTTTCAAAATTCAAAACATCACCATTTTTAAAAATCACAAGTGTAGATGGAGGCACATCTTCCAACACCTTCAACCCTTGATTTTTAAGATAATCAAGCATCAAATTTTTATTGATTTGCACATCAACAACTGCACTATAAGAAGTTGATGTCATTTTTTCATTATTAAGTTTCACAGTCTGAATAAACTTTTCCACATTGTAATCATCTGGGAAAACAACATTTGCAACATCAGAAGAAATCAAAAGTCTGTTAAGCACGACACGAAAAGCCTCATCACGAGCAACATTTAAAGCCTTTTTCTTAGCTTCACTTGAAGAATAAGAAGTTTGAGAAACCTCAATTCCCTTAACAATAAAAAGATTTTGTAAATTAGAAGAGGCAAAAGAAACATTTGCAAAAAGAAACATTTGCATAAAACAAACGGTTATAAAAACAAATATCTTTTTCACTGATTGTCCCCTACATAAAAAAATGGTGCAGATGACTGGAATCGAACCAGCACGGGTGTTTAAATACCCGAGGGATTTTAAGTCCCTTGCGTCTACCTGTTCCGCCACATCTGCATAGGTAGTTTCATAAAACAAAAAGAATTATAACTTAAAAAATAAATTTTTCAAGATAAAAATATCAAAAATTAAAATTTCAATCCTGACAAATCTAGCATATTTGCAAAATCACCACTTTCTTGCATTGACTTTGCCATTTGCATCAAACCTTTAAGTCCACCCATTTTGTGCATTTGGTCCATCATTTGCTTTGTTTTTTGATATTGTCGAATAAGTTTTTCAACATCTGACAAACTAACTCCTGCACCTTTTGCAATACGTTTTTTTCTTCCCATAAGCAAAATATCTGGATTCAAACGCTCTTTTTTTGTCATTGAAAGAATAATAGCTTCTTGTCGTTTCATCATATTATCATTTATACCTGCCATTTGAAGTTTTTCAGTCAAACCACCAATCCCAGGTAAAAATTTCATAATTCCACCAATAGAACCAAGTTTTTTCACTTGTCTAAATTGAGAAAGCATATCATTAAAATTGAATTGACCATTAAGCATTCTTTCGGTCAAAGCCTTTGCTTCATTTTCATCAATCTTTGCTTGGGCTTGTTCAACCAAAGAAACAATATCCCCCATACCAAGTATTCGACTTGCAATTCTGTCTGGGAAAAACAATTCCAAATCTTCTGGCTTTTCACCACTACCCAAAAACTTTATTGGCACACCAGTAATATAGTGCATTGAAATTGCGGAACCACCACGAGCATCACCATCAACACGAGTCATAACAATACCTGTTAAACCAATCGCATCATTAAATGCTGTCGCAACATTAACACCATCTTGCCCCATAAGACTATCTACACAAAGCAATATTTCATCAGGCAAAGAAAGTTTTTTAATTTCGACAATTTCCTTCATCATATCGTCATCGATACTAACACGACCAGCGGTATCAATAAAAAGCACATCATAATTCGAAGCATTAGCCACCTTCAAAGCACGCTTTACTATATCCAAAGGCTTTTCATCAGCAACTATATCCAAGCTATCAACACCAATCTTTTGTGCCAAAATTTGAAGTTGTTCACGAGCCTGAGGTCTATAGACATCAGCAGATGCCAACAAAACTTTTTTTGAATCCTTATCATGCAACAATTTTGCAAGTTTTGCAGTTGTTGTTGTTTTACCGCTTCCATTAAGTCCAGCCATTAAAATAACACTTAACTTACCATCATTTAATTTCAAAGACTCATTTTTTTCACCCAACAAAGATACCAATTCGTCATTAACAATTTTAACCACTTGTTGAGAAGGTGAAACATCTTCAATAATTTTTTGACCAACAGCCTTATCCTTAATTCGTCCCATTAAATCCTTTACAACATTTAATGAAACATCAGCTTCCAAAAGTGCAATTTTAATTTCACGCAATGCGTTTTCAACATCAATTTCACTAAGTTTATCTTTACCTCTTATATAATCAAGAGTCTTAAGAAGTTTTTTAGATAAAGATTCAAACATTTACAACCTACTTACTTTTCTTTTGTTCCTTTTTAACAACATCATGATGCTTATGACATTCACAGCCACATTCTTTTTGATGGCAAGAGCAATGACATCTGCAACCACAATGACCATCTTTATCACATTTGCTTACTTTATGCAAATTATATTTTACCTTCAAAAAGGCAACCCCAGTTACAGCAGCAGCAGCCCCCAACACACATACTTCAACGGCTTTTGCAACACACATTAAACACATAATAACGCCTCCTAATTTATTGCACTTGGTTTTATATCGCCAAAGTTTTCTTTGATTTCAAAAATATCTTCAACAAGTTTGAAAGTATCCTTTAAATATTCCATAACGTCAACTTCAAATTTTGATTTATCATTTTCATATTTTTCAATATAAAATCTCATTGTTGCACCAACTGTTCCTGTTCCAGAAAGTCGTGAAAATATTCTTGTTCCATCAGTTGTGAAAATTTGAATACCTTGATTTTTTGATTCTTCACCAGTCACAGGGTCAATATAGTTAAATATTTCCTTTGTTTTAATAGTAAAGTCAGAATATTTTTTACCATCAATTTCAGCTTGTTGCATTTTTTTGATAATTGCTTCTGCCTTTTCCTTATCAACACCTTCATAACTGTATTGAGAATAAAAATATCTTCCGTTTTCATTCCACATTTCACGGACAAGTTCAGCAACTGTTTTTCCAGTTTTTGCAAGGATATTAAGCCAGAACAATATTGCAAAGATACCATCTTTTTCACGGATATAATCGCCACCTTGACCAAAACTTTCTTCACCACAAAGATTGATTTTATCGGCATCAAGAAGATTTGCAAAAAATTTCCAACCAGTAGGAGTTTTATAAATATCAAGCCCCATTTTTTCAGCAACCAAATCAACTGCACTTGATGTTGGAATTGAACGAGCCACCCCCTTCAATCCATCTTTATAATAAGGAATAAATTTATGATATTTAGTCATAATTGCCAAGCAATCAGAAGGTTTTACATAAAAACCTTTACCCAGTATCATATTTCTGTCGCCATCACCATCACATGCACAACCAAAGTCAGCACCACCATTCATCATAAAATCATAAATGCTTTTTGCGTATGTTGGATTTGGTTCAGGGTGCACTCCACCAAAATCAGGCAAGGTTTCACTATTCAAAATCCATTCCTTTTTTGCACCTAATCTGTTCACAAAAATTTCGATTGCTGTTTTTCCTGTGGACGCATTCATTGCATCAAAACGGAAAGTATTACCAGCCTTAAACCAACCTTTGATTAAATCAAAATCAAACATAGATTCCATTAAATCAGCATAATCCTTAATTGGGTCCAAATATTCCACTTGATTAAGTTTCAATGCTTCCTCATCTGAAATATCCAAAGTCTTATATACTTTAATATTTTTTGTATTTTCATATAGTGCATTTGTAAATGATTCAGGAGCTTGTCCACCATTATCCATTTCAACCTTTACACCAAAATCACCATTAATACCAGCAGGATTGTGAGAAGCGGACAAAATAAAACCACCATCAGCTTTATACTTTCTTATAATATGAGAAATTGCAGGTGTAGGAGCAACCAAATCACGACCAACAACCAAAACTTTTTTCACCCCATTGGCAATCAACATTTTTATAATACGAGGCAAAAATTCTAACCCTGGGTATCTTCCATCACCACCAATAACCCAAGAATTCAAAACATCGCCATTTTCAATTCTTACATTAAGAGCAGATTGTATAAAATTTTCCAAAAAATGAGGTTGCACAAAAACTTTTGTTTGTTTTCTTATTCCACCAGTTCCAGGCTTTTGATTATCAAAAGGTGTTGTCAAAATTTCTTTTACATTCATAAAAAAACTCCTCTATATTATTATTAAACATAGAAGAGCATATCACGAATAAAAATACTTCGCAAGCAAGTTTTTATTTCAAAATATTACACCAATCACCATTAGCTTTCATTTCACGGCAAAGATATTCAAGTTCACGTCTATCGCCTAAGAAATATAACCTATAAAAATTACCCTTTCCATCAACATATTCGTAATGAATATATGTTTCAAACATATTTGCACGAGGATATTTTGATATAATTACACCGATACCCTTTTTCGCACTATCTTCTGTTTTATAAGAGGCAATATGTGCAATAGATTGATAAGGTTTTTCTTCAGATTGAGTTTTCACACTTCTATCAACAACATCTGTTTTATAAACTGGTGTTGATACAGGTTTTACTTCAGGTTTAACATCTTCTTTAACATTATTTGAAATTTCTTTATTTACAAGAAGTGGAGCAGAATATTTAACAGGAGCAACTTCCTTTGTTGTTTCAACAACAGGAGCAACAGGTTTTACCTCTTGAACTTGTGCCTTTTCCTCCACAGAATTAAACAAAGGTTTATTAACAACATCTTCCTTTTTTTCTTCTATTACAGGAGAAGATACAACCTTCACTTCTTCTTTTGTTTCAGGAGCAAGAACAAGATTACCATTCATATCTTCTTTATAATTAGATGGTTTTATAACACCGCCTTGTTCTTTTGCCATTTTCATCAACTCATCATAACCTTCTGGCTTATCAATAACAGGAGCATCAACTTTTGCTTCCTCTTTAACAACAGGAGACATTGGCACAATTTCAACTGGCTTGTCATCTGCGACATCTAAATTTTCAGGAACTTTATTTATATTTTTTATTGTTGAAGTTTTTGGAGTATCCATTTGTTCCATAGCTTCTTTACTCATAGCCTTTATTTGCACAGGAGTATCAACATTTTCAACCTTATTTTCTACATCAGATTTAACAGAATTATCAGGAGAAGAACTATCAACTGGTTTTCCATCTAACAATGGAAGCACCGCGACCCCATTATCAGGATTTGAAACCACAGGTGAAAGTTGAACTTTTTCTTCAACTCTCGGCATCAAACTATGTCTGTTTTCAAAACTTGACATATCCTCCTTTATTTGATCAAAAGGTTTATCATAATCAATTTTATCTTCTGCTAAAACAAAAGAAGATGAGGCTAAAACAAAAGCCAAAGCTAACAAATTTTTTTTCATATTTCCCCTCTATATAAATAATAAAAAGTTGTTTTAAGATTGTTTTTATGATAATATATAAAAACCAGAGGGGCAAGAAAAAAATGACAAAAGAAATAAAACTTTCTATAAACAAAGACAAAGAAGACAAAAATTCTGAAATCAAATCATTGAAATCTCAATACAACGAATTTAACAAAGTTTATGGTTTTCGCAAAATCAACCCTACCTATATATACATAAGTGCTGGTATCATAAGTTTATTATGGATAATTTTTATTTGGTCTTATTCCGCAAATCAAACATATACTTTTGCAAAAATATTTCAAATGCTTCCTCATGAATTTGGTGGATTTTTATCTGGGATTATTATGCCTATTTGCTTTATTTGGATAAGTGCATTATACATTGATAAAAATATAAATTCTGATTACGAACATAAGGTTATTTATCCATTTTTACAAAGCATTATCGACCCATACGGTGATACATCTGTTATTACAAAGGTAATAAAACAAAAAATTCAAACTGAAACAAACGAACTAAAAAAAACTATTGAAACATTTAGCGATTTTGCAACAAAACTTGCACAAATCCATACCGAAGTTTCTAATAACATCAAAAACAATACTGCATCTATGCAACAACATGAAACAACATTAAATAATATTACAACAAATTTAAACAAATCTATCACAGATATAACAAAATTAAATGATACAACCTCTTTGCTTGAGAAAAAAACAAACTCAATCACAACTGACCTTTTAAGCCAAGCAACAAAACTCGAAGAAACAATAACCGAGCTAAACTCAAACACTCTTAATATTGAAAATGCTACAAACACAGCACTTACACAAGCACAAAATACATCAAATATATTCAAAGATATTGGCGAAAAAATTATTACCTCAACCGAAATTGCAAATACTCGTTCAAATCAAATTTTGGATAAAATTGATGAAAAAACAAAACTTTTCATTGCAAAAAGTAATATCTCAGCAGAAAGAATTTCATCTGTATCAAATGATTTAACATCATCAATAAATACAATAAACATAATTTCAAATGAAAACAAAAAATTAACTTATAATACACTTGAACAAATTTCTACACAAAGCAAATTTATTGCACAAAAGCTACACGAACAAATCAAACAATTCGAAGACAAAACTTCAAACATACTTACCACCGTTGCAAATGTTGAAACAAAATTTGAAGCCATCAGTTCAAGTATGAATAAAATTTCTGATACAATTATTTCAAATTTCAAAGACATTGCAAACGAAATCAATAATCAAAAGGACAATCTTTTTGAAACATCATCAGAAGTTGCACAAAACATTTCAACCCTTTCATCAAAAATTGCAAATGAAAAAGATAACTTTATAAAATCAATCAAAGATGTAAAGGATATAACTATTGAAACAACAGATAATATCAAAAACTCCTCATCTGAAATTATCAATACATCAAATAATATAAAATCTGCGACAACAGAAATAAATAATTTAATGACAAAATCAAAATCAAATCTTTCAACCCAAGCCGAAGCTGCACTTAAATTCGCAACCGATATCCGAACAACCCTTAAAAACCAAATCAATGATTTGGAAGAAATCGGAAATAACATTTCAACCCAAACAACCTTGGGTGAAATTTCTATTGAAAAGCAAGGTGAAAAACTCTCCTCTATCACCGAAAATATTTTCTTAAAAATCGACAGTATGAATGGCAAAATTGCCTCTACCGTTAATAATGTTTTAAACCTTGCATCACAAATTGATGAAAAATTTAAAATGATAAACAACAGTATTTTACAAAATTCATCTACTGCATCAAAAATTATTTCAGACAACATTGAATCTTCAATCGAACAATCTGTTAATTTCAAAAATATGTCCCAAGATTTTGCAGAAAAATCCAAAAACACAAATATTGAAATCAACAATTTGCTAAACGAATTAAAACAACAAACTTCAAGTTTAGAAGCAACCGCATATCAAACAAAGGATTTAGTTGGCACAATTTCATCTGACATTATAAAGGCATCTAAAACAATCCCAGAATTAAACAATTCAATAAGTGGCCTTGGCAATTCATTATCAAAAAATGCTGAAAATATCAATAATGCGATTGATTCAACAAAACAAAAATCAAAACAACTTATTGAAAATTTAAACATTATTGGTTCAGAATTTTCAAAATTCGCAAATGAAAAAACATCTGAAATCGAATACATTTCAAACAATTCAACCCAAGCAATTACAAAACTTGCAACCTATACAAATCAACTTTCAAAGGAACTTCAACAAAACCTTGAAAAACTTAATGCCAACAAACCAAAGGAACCAGAAAAAATTTCAACCGATGATTTTTTAAATAAGGCTGGCTATATAATCGAAAAAATAAATGAAACATCTTTGGACTTATCACAAATTCTTGCACCCGAAGTCAACAGCGAACTTTGGAGCAAATACAAAGCAGGCCACAAAAATGTATTTTCAAAATACCTTAATCACATTTTAAGTAAGAAGCAAATTTCTTCATTAAAAGAACTTCTTTCAACAAACAAAGAATTTTACGATTTTGTAAAAACATACATAACCGAATTTGATAACCTTATTATAAAGGCATCAACCACCGACAAAAGCATCATACTTCTTTCCACAATCACCTCAACCGATATTGGAAAGGCATATATGATACTAAAAGAAATAATAGGATAAATAATTATTCCAAATCCATATCTGCAATATCAAGTTGGAAACGGGCTTCATCACTCATTTTGCTTAAATCCCAAGAAGGAGCCCATACAAGTTTCACCTCAACTTCACCAACCCCTTCCACAGAAGCCACACTATCTGCAACCCAATGCGGAATTTCTTCTGCCATAGGACAAGTAGGAGAAGTCAAAGTCATTTCAATAAAAACATTTCCATCAAACGAAATTTCAATTTTATAAATAAGCCCAAGATTATACACATCAACATTGATTTCTGGGTCAAACACAAGTTTCAAAGCATCAATCACATCATCTTTTGATGCAACTGGCACACCATCTTTTAATTTTTCACCAGACTTAATAATAATATCTTGAAGCTCTTTTACCTCACCATCAAAAGTTAATTTTGTAGGATTCACACCTTCAACCATTTAAACACCCTTTAATAAATTTATTGCTTTTTTAAATTCAGAAATAAAAATATCTATATCATTTTTATCATTATAAATACCTAACGAAATTCGCATACTGCTTTCAACACCAAACTTATTATGCAAAGGTTCAGCACAATGCTTTCCAATCCTTATACAAATATTTTTCATTGAAAGATATGAACCAATATCAAATGAAGAAACTCCATCAACAACAAAACTTACAACTCCATTTGAATCATCACTACTTAACAATCTGACACCATCAATATTTTTCAAACAAGATATAGTATATTCCGTCAAAATTTTTGATTCTTCTTCAATTTTTTCCATACCAAATTCGTTCACAAAATCAATTGCAAAGCCAAGTCCAATCGCCTCTGCAATAGGAGGAGTTCCTGCCTCAAATCGTTCAGGCACATCACGAAAAGTCGTCTTATCAAAATCAACACGTTCCACCATATCACCACCATATTGATAAGGAGGAAGCTCTCTTAACAAATCACGCTTTCCATATAAAACACCAATGCCATTTGGCCCATAAATTTTATGTCCTGAAAATGCAAGAAAATCAATATCCAAATCCGACACATCAACTTTAAAATGACAAAGAAGTTGTGCCCCATCAATTAAGACCTTTGCACCAACTTTATGTGAAATCGCAACAATCTTTTTTATATTGTTTTTAAGTCCTATTACATTTGATTGTCCAGTTATGCAAACCAACTTAACCTTTGGTGAAACATTTTTTTCAAGCCAATCATAATCAAGTTTCTTATTTTCAAGCACAGGCATAAACTTAAGCACAACATTTTTTTTCATTGCCATTTGTTGCCATGGCACTAAATTAGAATGATGCTCTTCCTCGGACACAATAATTTCATCTCCTGAACAAAGATTGCTTGAAAACACAGAACAAAGCAAATTTATTGCCTCGGTTGTTCCCTTTGTAAAAATAATTTCCTCGGGAAACTTTGCTCCAATAAAATTGCGAACTTTATTTCTTGCTTCGTCATACAAAGAAGAAGAAACTTCCGACAACTTATAAATACCCCTATGGATATTAGCATAACTTGACATATAAAAATCACTTATCCCCTTTATCACAGACAAAGGTTTTTGTGCAGATGCGCCACTATCCAAATAGACTAAATCTTTATTATTTCCAAATATTGGAAAAAGTTTTTTTATATCATTCATCAAAATATACCTATTGCAATTTTTAAAAATTATACTATATAATATAATACGACTTTAACAATTAGACAAGGAGAAAAAATATGGCTTTTACATCAATAACAGATGCAAATTTCGAAGATTTAGTATTAAAATCAGATAAAATCGCTTTGGTTGATTTTTGGGCACAATGGTGTGGTCCATGCCGTCAATTTTTACCAACTGTTGAGGAAGTTTCAAATGAAATGGGTGATAAACTAAATTTCTTTAAGGCAAATGTTGACGAAGCACAAACACTTCCTGCAAAATACAATATTACAGGTGTTCCAACAATAATTCTTTTCAAAAATGGCGAAGTTCTTGCATCTCACAGCGGTTCAATGTCAAAAAAATCTTTAGTTGATTTTATAAATGAAAACATTTAAACTATTATAAAATTAACTAACTAAAGAGGTTAAAAAATGACAGAAGACAAAAAGAAAATCGAATTACCACCAGGATACGTTCCTTCTGAAGATGAAGAATATATGAATCCTATGCAACTAGAATACTTCCGTCAAAAATTACTTAATTGGAAAGAAGAACTTTTACACGGCAGTGAAGAAACATTAAAAATTTTAACAGAAGAAACTTCTGACACATACAGTGCTGCTGGTGATGAAGTTGATCGTGCAAATGATGAAGCATTAAAACAACTTGAACTTCGTGCAAGAGATAGAGAAAGAAAACTCATATCAAAAATTGATGCTGCATTAAAAAGAATAGATGATGGCACATTCGGATATTGTGAAATTACAGATGAACCAATCGGACTTAAAAGATTAGAGGCTCGTCCAGTTGCCACAATGTCAGTAGAGGCCCAAGAAGAGCACGAAACAAAAGAAAAATTATACAACAATTAAAAAATCCCCCAAATGGGGGATTTAATTTTATCGTGTTGTTATCATATCATTTACAATTATATCTTGATTATACAAATTTAACTCACATTCAAATTGAATCTGTTCTTCCTTTGTAAATTTCATTGATAAATATTCCTTTAATAATTCTTTATTCAAATCCTTTACATTTATAATTGCATTTTTAAATTCTGCTGGAACCTTTACAAAATAAGCAGGTTTTGTAATAGCCCCATCCATAGTAATCCCAGATTTTTGTGTATAATACGCAATATGTCTTTCATATTGTTTATATTCATCTGACATTACATATTGAACATCTTCACCAAGTGTATTTTCAACATATTTATATTTTTTATCATATACTTTTTTACCTAACAAAGCACAAAAACATATAGCAAAAGATGCAGATGCAAGTGTAAAATTAAAAATACGTTCTTTAGTTTTCATTTTTATTTTCCTTAATTTATTAAATTAAAGATAATTTATGACAATTATTTAATTTTGTCAATATATATTTTATTTATTTTAGTATTTTTTATTTTTCTTTGTAAAATCAAATGGTTTAAATGAACAAAAAGACCAAATAACTCCACAAATTAAAAGAAAAACAACTAACAAATTCCCTGTTTTTGAAAAAAATGGTCGAGAGATTCGTTTAACCAACTCCACATCTACAATCCCACTTTCATTCAAAAACTCGCGTCCATCAATCGACTTTATCAAACTTCCCAGCGGAGAAATTACCGCACTTATACCATCATTTGCAACACGAACAATCGGCACCCCCTCCTCCACAGCACGAAACTTAACTATATCAAAATGTTGCACCTTTCCAATTCCCGCAAACCATTTATCATTTGAAATATTAACAATAAAATCAATCTCTTGAGGAAGTTTTAATCCAGAAAAAATAGCCTCATAACAAATAACAGGATAAATTTTAAGTCCACCTATATCAAATATAACTTCTCTTTCACCACTTGAAAAATCAATCATTCCTTCCACCATTTTTTGAAATGGTATCAATTTTTTAAATGGAATATATTCACCAAATGGAACCAAATGTCGCTTATCATAAAAATCTGAAATACCAACATAATCAATAATCGCCATAACATTATAAAGTTTAAAATTTCTCGCCGAAAGAAATTCAACCCTATCAAATCCAGTAATCAAAGTTTTATTATCACCAACAAAATTCATCAATTTCATCAAAGAATATTCATCACGAAACAAATCCACAGGCACAGCCGTTTCCGACCAAATAACAATATCTGTATTGGCACCTATTTTCGAAAATTTTATATATTCATCAATATTTGAAATATCATATTTATCCTGTTGCACAACATTTCGATTTACAAGTTTCACACTTTTTCCCAAAGGTTCAAAGGTCTTATACTTACCAATTCGCCAATATCCAAAGGATAAAGAAACCACCGTCAAACACATAACACAATAAAATTGCAAACTTTTAAAAATTGTTTTTCCACGTTCAAAAAACAAATATGGCAAACACAAAAAACTTATTGTAATAAAGCCAAGTCCATAAGTCCCAATCACACTTACACTTTGCATCATTGCCAAATTATTTGACCAAACAAGAGCAACAGGATTCCACGGGAAACCTGTAAAAATCCAACTTTTTACCCACTCAATCAAAGTAAATAAAATCGCAAAGCCACAATATTGCTTTTCTCTTTTAATATAAAAAGTAAATAGTCCAACAATTCCAAAAAACACCGACCAACACAAATCAAAAAATACAACCACCAGCGGAGCCACCGCACTTGCCCCAACAAACTCAAATGGTTGGACAAGCCAGCTAAACGAAATAATATATGAAAGAAACCCAAGTCCCCATGAAAACAAAAATGCACCCCTAGCACTTTTTGAACGAACTATTCCATATAATAAATAAGAAAAATAAATACCACCACATACAAGTGATAACAAAATCATTTTATTAAAAGGAGGAAAAACAATTCCTCCCATTAACCCAATTAAAACATAAATAAAAATAGAAAAAATTTTATTCATAAGGATTTTGTATTTTCATAGTTTTCAAAATTTTTACTTCAAAAAATTCCATTTCATTTGCTTCATCTTCATCAATATGGTCAAATCCCAACAAATGAAGAATTCCATGACAAAGCAAATGTGCATAATGGTCCTTCACAGAAATTTTACCAGCAACCGCCTCTTTTTTAAGTGTCGCCCAAGACATTACTATATCCCCAAGCAAAAATTCATCACCAGTTTCAAATGATAAAACATTTGTTGGCTTATTTTTACCTCTATAGTTTTTATTAAGCTCTTGTATTTCCTTATCACTTGTCAAAAGTATATTTATTTCCATACCTTTAACTTGCTTCACACCAACAGCTTTAAAGGTATTTTTCAAAACACGTTCTGAAATTTTTTCAATATCAGGAATATTTGAAAGCCAAGATTTATTTTTATAAATAAAAGAAAGTTTTACTTTATTTTTACCAAAACCAAACATTTAATTCTCCTTTTTTTCATCTTTGAAAAATTGTGAAAGTCCCATTTCAATCATTTCCGTAATATTCACAGAATCCTGAGCATATTCAAAGGCATCACCATTTTTCATATAATCACTACTTCCACCAGGAAGCACCGCAACATACTTATCCCCTATCAAACCATCAGTATATATTGCAATAGAACTATCATCAGGTATTGATATATTATTATCAATTTGCATATAAACCTTTACTGTAAAATTTTTCATCAATTCAAGTTTAGAAATTGTTCCAATATCAATCCCAGAAAATCGGACAAATCCGCCCTCCTTAAGTTCATCTGTTTTTTTAACATCTGCAACCAATGTATAAAAATTCTCTTTTTTTAATTCTTTGAAATAAGAATAAAATCGCACACAAACAAAGATAGAAAATGAATAGATTAAAATTGCACCAAGCGTTTTTTTAATTTTTTGCACCATTTTTTTTCTATTCATTTCATACCTCCTTTATTTATACATATTTAAAGAAATTAGAAACATAGTTAATCACTTCACTAACAGGAAGTCTTATTTGACTCATTGTATCCCTATCTCTAATAGTAATAGTTTCAGGGTCCTTTTCCAAAGTTTCGAAATCCACCGTCAAACAAATAGGAGTTCCAATTTCATCATGTTTTCTATAACACTTTCCAACATTACCAGATGTTTCAAGGACAATTTTACCAATACCAAGTATTTTAAGTCTATCTCTTAACTCTTCTGCCTTTTCCATAATTTGAGGATTATTTTTAGCCAAAGGAATAACCGCCACTTTCACAGGAGCCAAATGAGGTTTTAATTTAAGAACGATACGCTTATCACCATTTTCCAAAATTTCCTCTGTATATGCTTCATTAAGTATTGCCAAAGTTCCTCTGTCTACACCAGCAGAAGGTTCAATCACAAATGGAACATAGGTTTCCTTTGTATATGGGTCAGTATAAGAAAGTTTAGCAGATGAATCTTTATTTTCCAAAACTTTTGCCTTAACTCCCAAACCCTCAGCATCTTTTGTATGTGAACCAAGGTCGAAATCACATCTGTTTGCAATTCCTTCAAGCTCTTCTATACCATGAGGGAACTTATATACAATATCAGTGCAAGCCTTTGCATAATGTGCCAAATCAGATTTATCATGCACCTCAAAAGAAAGATTTTCTTCTGTCAAACCTTGCTTTAACCACCATTTTTTACGTTCTTCAATCCAATATTTATGCCATTTTTCATCATCACCCGGCTTTACAAAAAATTCCATTTCCATTTGTTCAAATTCACGAACACGGAAAATAAAGTTTCTTGGGGTAATTTCATTTCTAAATGCCTTACCAATTTGTGCAATACCAAATGGCACCTTTTTAGAAGTTGAATCCAAAATATTTTTAAAATTAACAAAAATACCCTGTGCTGTTTCTGGTCGTAAATAAGCATAGCTGTTTTCATCAACAACAGGACCAATATTTACCTTCATCATAAGATTAAAATCTCTTGGTTCTGTTAATTCTGTTGAACCACAATAATCACATTTTCCAGCCACCAAAAGTTTATCTGCACGCATTCTTTGCTTACACTTTTTACAATCAACCAAAGGATCTGTAAATGTTGTTTCATGTCCAGAATGTTTAAATATCAATCTGTTGGAAAGTATAGAAGAATCAAGACCTTCAATATCATCGCGGTCATAAATCATTGCACGCCACCAAGCAGATTTTAGGTTATTTTTAAGTTCAACACCCAAAGGACCATAATCATAAGTTCCCTTTAATCCACCATAAATTTCACCACTTTGAAAAACAAAACCACGTCTTTTGCAAAGTGAAACCAAATCTTCCATTGTTTTTGCAGTCATAATAAAAACTCCTTAAAATTTATACTCAAAGCAAATTATAACATTTTGTTATAACTTTCAAGGTTTATTTTAACAAGAATATTAATGAATACTATCTACCTTACCTCTTTCATATTCTTCTGGCGATGATACATTCCAATTAACCCCAGTCTTAACAACCCTTGCTGGATTACCCGCAATAACAGTATTTTCTTCCTTAAATTTACCTGCAACCACACTTCCCCTTGCAATAATAGTATTGTTAGGGATTTGTGCATTTTTAAGTATAATAACATCTTCACCAATCCAAACATGATCCCCAATTGAAAGAGGATTTTTCTGCTTATTTAAAACCTTTTTCGTATCACAATCAAAAATTGAATGGCAATCACTTACCATAAAATCCACTCTTCTTGCAATCATATTTCGCTTTCCTATAATACATTCTCCTGCATCAAGAAATCTAAACCTTGCTTTTAAAAGATGAGAATACTCCCCAATTTTAAGGACTTGTTTTACATCAGCACAAAATCCTACACACATAAAAATAGAACTATGACGAAGTCCGCAATGATACCCCAACTCCAAATATGAATCTTTTCCATTTAATGCAACAGAAGATTTATCTACAAAAACCGGTAAAAAGATTTTTATTGTATTATTCTTTCCAGAAATACAAATTCGAAAATTCCTTATTCTAACAAGTTTAAGAATTTTAAAGAAAGAATTAACATATTCTTTTCCATCTTCAACTAAAATAATATTATTGTTAAATGCTTTTGCATCATACAAACAAAACCTAACAAGTTTCCGAATATTTGTAACAGGAATAAAAGCACAAAGCAACTTCACAAGTATTTTTTTCATAAAAAACTCCTTAAAATTCATACATCAAGCAAATTACAGCATTTTCTTATAACTTTCAAGGGGTATTTTAACATAAAAAACAATAAAAAATGAATAAATCCATCTTTACAATCAAAAGATTTTAGACTAAGATTATTTTATATAAATAAAAGGATTAAAAAGTGGAAACAAAAGCTGATTTAGTAAATGCCGTCAAAAGTTATATACCAGATTTAAAAGCATCTGATAAAGCAAGACTTGAACTTGCCTACACATTTGCACAAGAAAAGCATTCAGGACAAAAGCGTGCAAGTGGTGAACCATATTTCACCCACCCATTGGCAGTTGCAATGCTTGCTGCAAAAACTTATGAACTTGATGTTGACTCAATCATTGCAGCTTTACTTCACGATGTTGTAGAAGATACAGAAACATCAATAAAAACAATCCAAAATCTTTTTGGTGATGATGTTGCCGAACTTGTAATCGGACTTACAAAACTTCGTTCATTAAAAATAAAATCAGAAAAAATGTTAAAGGCAGAAAATTACCGCAACTTCGTAATTTCTGTATCAAAGGATATTCGTGTTTTAATAATAAAACTCCTTGACCGACTTCATAACATAAGCACTTTACAATTCCATAAATCCCCAGAAAAAAGACAACGTATTGCACTTGAAACATTAAATATTTATATTCCACTTGCTGAACGTATGGGTATGGAAGAATTAAAACGAAAAATGGAAAACATTTGTTTTAAGGAACTTTATCCTCACGAATACCATTTTATTCAAGAAAAACTTGAAGATTTAAGAAAGCGTGGAACCGACCTAATCGAACCTATCGTTGACGAATTAAGCGAATTAACATTCAAACATAAAATAAAGGCAAAAATTTACGGCCGTGAAAAAAGTCCATATTCTATATGGCGAAAAATGCAAAACAAAAATGTCCGTTTTGACGAAATATTTGATATAATTGCATTCCGCTTTATCACAAAAACAGTCGAAGATTGTTATAAAATTTTGGGTATGATTCACTCAACTTATAAAATGATTCCAAACAGATTTAAGGATTATATTTCAACCCCAAAACC
Organism: uncultured Alphaproteobacteria bacterium; assembly: GCA_934246625.1. Classification (GTDB taxonomy): domain Bacteria; phylum Pseudomonadota; class Alphaproteobacteria; order Rs-D84; family CACZYB01; genus CACZYB01. The sequence continues at coordinate 13,066 of CAKQHZ010000004.1, read as the reverse complement.
AAATAAATATCAATCTCTTCACACAACCGTAATTGGACCACAAAACAAACGTATTGAAATTCAAATAAGAACCGAAGAAATGGACAAGGTTGCACAATACGGATATGCTGCCCATTGGATGTATAAGGAAGGCAAAACCGATATATCTTCACACGATTTCGATTGGTTAAAAAATATGGTTGATGCAATAAAAAATATCTCATCTCCAGACGAAATTGTGGAACATACAAAACTTTCACCTTTCATTGATTCTGTATTTTGCTTCACACCAAAGGGAGATTTGATTGTTCTTCCACTTGGTGCAACCGCACTTGATTTTGCATACAACATACACTCCAACATCGGAAACCATTGTGTCGGTGCAAAAATAAACAAGGTTATAAAAAACATCAGAACTGAACTTAAAACTGGGGACGAAGTTGAAATTCTTACCTCTAAAACACAAACCCCAACACCAGAATGGGAAAGATTTGTTGCAACAATAAAGGCAAAAACAGCAATAAGACATTTTCTAAAACAACAAAAAAAGCAACAAACAATTCTATATGGAAAGCAACTTATTCAAACATCATTTGAAAATTACAAAAAAACTTTCCATGAAAAGGAATTACACTCAATCTTAAATAAATATGGTGCAACTGGACTTGACGATTTATATTTACTTGTTGGGTCAAAGGAATATACCCCAGACCACGTTTTATTCTCACTTTACCCAGAATTAAAAACATCTGAAAAGAAAAGGGAATTTGATGTCGATAATTTCTTAAATGTTGTCAACAAAGTAAATCCACAAAACGATACTCAAACATTAACAAGTGGAGTTTTATCAAACATACCTATACACTTTGCAAAATGTTGTTATCCTCTTCCAGGAGATGAAATCATCGGAATAATTCATACAGGCAAAGGCATTACAATTCATAAAAAAAATTGTAAGCAACTTTCAAAATATGAAAAAACACCTGAAAAACTTTTCAATCTTACATGGGACGATTACAATGCGTTCAAAGATTCAACTTTCAGCACAAAAATTTCTGTGCTTTGCAATCACACATCTGGTGCCTTAAATGAAATTACATCTATTCTTGCACGCGAAAATGCAATAATCGAAGACATCAAAGTTGCCAATAAAACAAGTGAATTTATTGAATTTTTGATAACAATAGATGTTAAAAACATAACACATTTAAACAACATTATTTCAGATTTAAAATCAATAAAAATGATAAACACCGTTTTGAAATACAATTAAGGAATAATTATGCTTACAAACTTGATAATTAAAAATTTCATCTTGATTGAAAATTTAACTTTATCATTCGGACACAAACTAACCGTTTTAACTGGTGAAACAGGAGCAGGTAAATCAATCCTCCTTGACGCCGTTTCATTTGTGCTTGGTTCCCGAAGCGATACATCAATCATACAAAAGGATTGTGATTCGACTTCTGTGTGTGCAACATTTGATTTAAAAGCCACCCACCCAGCCATCAAAAAACTTATTGAAAATGAAATACTAAATTCAAACGAAATTTCAAATCAAAATGAAATTATCATACGACGCACTTTGAACAAAGATGGTAAAAATAAAATCTTTATCAACGATATGCCTGTAAGCCTTTCATTGGTAAAATCAATAAGCCCTGATTTAATTGAAATTCACGGACAATTTGATAACCAAAGCCTACTTAATCCTGCAACACATATAAATATTCTTGATACATTCGGAAATCTTGAAAAGTTAAAGGAGCAAACAAAAACCGCATACGAAAATTGGCAAGAAAAACGAAAAATTCGCATCAAAACCGAAGAAGAATTTTTAAAGGCAAAGGAAGATGAAGACTACCTTAAACACAATCTTTCTGAACTAACATCATTAAATCCTCAAGTCGGTGAAGAGGAAGAACTTTCACAAAAACGCCACCTTCTTCAAAATTCAGAAAAAATTATCACATCAATAAAGGACGCTTTCGACTATCTTTCAAAATATGGTGATGAACCAGAAAAATTTATTGGTGATGCAACCTATGCTCTTGAAAGAATACCTGATGATGCAAAAAATGACAACATAAACGACACCATCACAGCACTTAACGAAGCATCACAAAACCTTTCTGACGCATACGAAAGATTATCACAAATTCTTTCTTCTGATATGTCCGACACTGAAACATTAGAAAAAACGGAAGAACGTTTATTTTCAATTCGTGAACTTTCCCGTAAACACAAAGTTTCACCTGATGAACTTCCTGCATTCACACAAAAGCTAAAGGAAATTGTCGATAACATTAACAATTCCGACAACGTTTTAAATGAAAAGAAAAAGGACGAAGAACTTGCAAAATCATCATACCTTGAAATTGCAACAAAATTATCCGATGAAAGAAAAAAAACAGGTCAAGAATTATCCACTCGTGTTATGAAAGAATTGCCACCACTCAAACTTGAAAAGGCAACTTTTGAAACCGTCATCACAACTGAAACTGATGAAAATAAATTTACATCAAACGGAATAAACACAGTTTGTTTTATGGGTTCAACCAACTTCGGTGAAAACAAAAACTATCTTCACAAAATCGCATCTGGTGGTGAACTTGCCCGTTTCACACTTGCAATCAAAGTTGTTATTTCCGATGAAAACTCTGTCTCATCTATGATTTTTGATGAGGTAGACACTGGAATTTCTGGTGCAACTGCAAGTGCCGTTGGTGAACGACTTGCAAACCTAAGCAAACACATACAAACTATGGTCGTAACTCACTCACCACAAGTCGCATCATTCGGTAATCACCACTTCAAAGTTGAAAAATATTATGACGAAGAAAAAAATAAAACTATCACCTCAGTCAATCAACTTTCCGAAGCACAAAGGATTCAAGAAATTGCAAGAATTATTTCTGGCGATAAAATCACAGCCGAAGCAATCGAAGCTGCACGAACACTATTTCAATCATCAATAAAAGCATAAGGAGGGAAAATGAAAATTCAATTCACAGAAAAAATAAAAGACAACTACGACTTTACAATCCTTGGTATCTATAACGACAATAACTTTTCCCAAACCACAAAAAAAATTGATAAGGAATTAAAAGGCATAATCACAAAATCAATAAAAAATTCAACCTTCACAGGCAAAATTGGTGATACATTAACAATCTATGCCGAAAAAATTATTTTAATTGGACTTGGCAATTCAAATGAAATCGACAACCTTTCATTAAACAAAATTGGTGGAATTGTTGGCAAAGTTTTAGGACGTGAAAAACTTTCAACTGCCCTTTTAATGTTAGATAATTTTTCAGACGAAAAAAATTTTGAACTAATCTATGGTGCAAAATTAAAAACATACAAATTCGATAAATATATTACAAAGGAAAAAAAGAAACCTGAATATACTCTTTATATTCACACAGAAACCCCACTCAAAGCAAAGGAAAACTTTGCAGAAACAAATGCTATCATTGATGGAGTTATCACCACAAGAAATCTTGCAACCGAACCATCAAACATTTTAACGACAACTCAATTTGTAAAGGAAGTTCAAAAACTTTCAAAACTTGGTATAAAAATTGAAATCCTAGATGAAAAGCAATTAAAAAAGATTGGTGCAAATTTAATTACTGCTGTGGGACAAGGTTCAAAATATCCTCCTTATATGGTAATAATGAAATACACAGGAAACAAAAAATCAAAAAACACCATCGCCCTTGTTGGTAAAGGATTATGTTTTGACAGCGGTGGAATTTCAATAAAGCCATCTGCAAATATGGACGAAATGAAATCCGATATGACAGGAGCATCAACCGTTGTTGGCATTATGGAAATGCTTGCAAAACAAAAGGCAAAAATGAATATCACTGGTGTAATCGGACTTGCCGAAAATATGCCAGATGGAGCATCTTATAAACCTGGTGATATACTAACTTCACTTTCAAAACAAACTGTTGAAGTTTTAAATACTGATGCCGAAGGAAGATTGGTTCTTGCCGATTGCATTACTTATGCAAAGGAAAAATTAAATCCTGTCGCAATTATTGATTTTGCTACATTAACTGGTGCAATCCTTATTGCACTTGGCGAATACAAGGCAGGTCTTTTCACCAATTCAGAAAAACTTGCTTTACAATTATTAAAATCAGGCAACACAACAGGCGATGAATTATGGCAATTCCCACTTTCAAAAAAATATAATGAGATGCTAAGTTCTCCTGTTGCTGATATGGCAAACATAAGCCACCCTGCACGATATGCTGGCTCAATCACTGCTGCCGAATTCTTACATAATTTTGCACAGGATACACCATGGGCTCATATTGATATCGCAGGCACAGCTTGGACCTCATCTGAAACAAATACTTCACCAAAAGGATTAACAGGATATGGTGTAAGATTGATATACGATTTCTTAAAAAACTATAAATAAAAAAAGAGGCTTCAAAACCTCTTTTTTATTATCTCATTGAATAAGTATTTTTTAACAACTTTTGTTTCAATTCTTCGTGAATAATAATTTCCTTTTCCTTATTTGAATTTTTAAAATTAAATGAAAGAGGATAATTATTTTTTTCAACCAAGAAATCATTAAAATCAAATAAATTTTTTCTTAATTCTTGTTCTGTTTGTGAAGCTCTTACCATAGACCTTAATTTATATTTATCAATAGTTCTTGAATAAAACCCAGCGAACTTATAAAAATCATAAAAAGACTTATACGCATTATCATTAAAATCAATAAAAGTTTTAACTTTTACATTTTCATTGTTAATTTTTTTAATAGTAACTTGATAATCATTTTTATCCATTTTTACATCAAAAACATTATCTCTAGGATAATATTTCACTATCAAATCTACAGGATCAAGGGAATCCCACTTTTTCAAATATTTTTTATAATCTAAATTTTTCATTGAATAACATTTTGAATAAATTGACTCATCATTCTTAAATACATCTGTTTTTGAAATATCTATTCCCCCTTTATTTAATAACTTTATCATACCAAAATCAGCATACAATTCAAATATACGAGAAGGAATATGCAAATATTGAGGATAACTAGTAATAATATTAGTATAAAATTCTTCAAACCCAGAATTCAATCTATTCAAATATACAATAAGAGTATAATCTTTTACAAAACCAGCCACTTGCTTAGGATTATCAAACACCCCAGCCTTTTCAGAAAACATTTCCTCCTTTAAAATATCAAAATTATACTTTTTAAAAAAAGGAAGATACACAATAAACTTTTTAAAATTCAATAATGAATTAAAAATTTCTTGATTAGAACGAACAACTTGTTTCATAATAACCCCTGTAAAAAATTATTTTTTTTGTTTAAAAACAATAGAATATATTTCAAAAATGTCAATAAAAAAATAAATAAATTGCAATAAAAAAAAATATATACTATCATATTGAAATTAGAGAGAAAAATAAGGAACTAAAATGATTATAAAAGATATAAATATAAAAGACTCAGATGCAAAGGAAATTATATCCAAATATAACATTGACGAGGATTTATTTTTAGATGTCCAGGACTCTAACGAAATCGCACGTTTTTTGGGCAAAAACGACTATACAGAAATCATTTTAAAGTATCCGTTAAAAAACGATGTCGAAACATTGGGAATTTATTTAACCAAAAATGTTGCCTACTTTTTGCATGAAAAGGACTTTCCTTTTGAATTAGATAAATCATTAGAAAACACAACTTTAATCATTGTTGATGCAATTTATAAAATCACAGAAGCATATTTTAAAAGCCTTAAAACAATGAATACAAAAATAAAAAAGATAAAAATCTCCTCAAAAACCCATGTTAAAAACAAAGATTTGTTGACTCTTTTTGAACTTCAAAATGACTTGGACGAATATATAATTGCAATAAAGGGTAATTTGCAAGTCTTAAACAAAATCATAACACTAACCCCAAATAATGAGTTTATAAACGATGCAAAAATTGAAAATGATCAGGCCCTTGAAACCGCAGTTTCATATTCAAAAAATGTATCAAATTTAAAAAGTACTCTTGAAATTATCACAAATAATATAACAAACAAACGAATGGAATCATTGACAATAGTCAACGTTTCAGCTCTTATTATCACAAGTATTTCAGGTCTTTATGGAATGAATGTCCGACTTCCATTTGCAAACAAACAAAATATCTTTTACTACATAATTTTGGTAAGCATACTTCTTGCTATCAGCTTCGGCTTCTTCCTAAAGAAAAAATTTAGTGAAAAGAAATAAAGGTAATTCCAAATAATAGTTGCTACTAGACATTTAATTCCAATATGTTATAATTAAGTTGTGCCATAAATGCCTTTATACTTTGTTGCTACTAGACATTTAATTCCAATATGTTATAATCCAGATGAAAAATTCATCGTGTATGTTAAAGTTGCTACTAGACATTTAATTCCAATATGTTATAATATCTGTTTGCATATTTATTACCCCTTATAAGTTGCTACTAGACATTTAATTCCAATATGTTATAATAAGGGGTTGATGGTTTTAAATTGCAAGGTAGTTGCTACTAGACATTTAATTCCAATATGTTATAATAGACCACAAAAAAGCCCAGAAAAAATGGGCTTTTTATATACTAATCAAAAATATAAAAATCTATATTTACGATTCGATTTATGTATAAATTTACAATTTTTTTAATCGTAAAATTAAACCGATTCGTTAAAATAATTGATATTGAGCAGGTTGCTCAGCTAATTTTTTAGGTCTATCAAACTTACTTAAATGCTGAATTTCTCCAAATTGATAATCCGTAAAAAATAAAATACATACATCCCCTGTACAAGGATTATTATCTTTCACCATTTTTATATATTTTTGTGAATTCTCTCTTGTCCCTGTAAAACGCATATATACAGAATATTGAGCCATTTCAAATCCACTATCCAACAAAAAATTTCTAAATTTTGTTGCTTTATGCCTTTCTTCTGCTGTATCAGTAGGCAAATCAAACATTATCATCATCCACATATATTTTAATCCTTTTGTTTTAAAATATTGATTATCATCCATAATTATTTCCTTATAATATATTTGTTAAACTCAAACTTTACTTTCTTTCCCTTTAAAGAAGATACAAAAGCCCATATATCATTTTGAATAATATTAACAAGCTCAGAAAATCCATCTCCATTATAAATTTCTATATGCAAAACATTGGCTAAAATTTGTTTATACTCTGGTAAAAGTTCTTTTTTTTCATCGTCTAATCCATCAAATATTTGATATACTTTTACATCAACTAATGGTCTGTAAATTTCCATTAAATCATCAACTAAGCAAAATGGATTTAATTTATTATGATGTTGCAAACCAAATGAAGGATTTAATCCAGCAGAAATAACAAATCTTGCAACACAAGCTCTAATTATAGCATATCCATAATTAAGAAAACTATTTATCCCATTTTTATCAGTATTTCTAATAAAATTGCAACCAAATAAAGCCGGGAAATATAATCTTGCAGCATTAGCTTCTACATTAGAAGTATCTCCAGATAAAACTTCATTATGAAGATTTCTTAATTTATTTTCTTTCCCCAATAATTCTAATACTCTTGATTGATTTCTAATTTTTTCTTTAACAATCTCTGCCCATAATTGTTTCTGCAAAGGTTTAGAAGTATCAATTTGTATTTGTTGAATTTTTGTTTGTTGTCGTTGACCAACAAAAGATGTCAAAATACCACAAGGTAAAAAATTATTTCCACAAATAATAAGAGGAATTCCATATTCACACAAACTTTGTAATAAATTATTTGTATAAACAACTGCTTTACCTGTTATAATAAGAGCATGTATAGAATCAAAAGAGAGGTCTTTAACAACCTCTCCTCTTTCCTTTATTCTCAAAAATCCTTTATATGACGATAACTCTTTATTATCAGTCGAAATTTCAATTATATTATTTATCATCTTTATTACTCCATTTTGTATCAAAACCATTATCAATAACATCACCTATTGGTGAAACATAAATTTTTCTTATCTTCATTTTTATGAGATCATTAATATAAGGGCTAAGACTACGATTCGTATCTTTTGTATCTTTATTATGTCTTAAGTAAAATTGTTTATTTAAACCAAAACCTCTAACCCTATAAATATATTTACATCCATCAAATTCCAACATAATTTGATCATCTTGTTTCAATCTTATTATACGACGAGCTTTTGGATATTTCTTTTTCCACAAAGGTTCTCCTTTATTCAACATAGCCATATAATTCGAAATTATTTCAACATTATATTGTCCACGTTCTTTTACAAAAACTTTATCATTAGGATCTATTTGATATATATCAGCACAAAAATTATTACCACTTACATACCATTTATATGCTTTTTTGGCTTCATCACAAAGAACTTTCATAAGAGCTTTTTCTTTTACCTTATTACCCTTGCCAGTTTCTTTATACCAATTTTCATAAGCAAGATGATAAGCGTCTCTTTCTTGCTTTGATCTAAACACTGGCACATAATTAGAAAAATCAACTTCTTTTTTAACTCTTATTTTTTTCTTACCACAAGCTTTACAATACTCTAAAAATTCACCTAAAAGATTTTGATCATTATTTCTAACTAACTTTTCAGCATAACTATCATGAACATTAACTAAATCTTTTTCCTTTAAATCAGAAATAAGAACTCTACACTCAAAAATTGCTTTTGTTTGTGAAGTTAATTCTCCTTTTTTATTTCTTTTAAAATCCAATAAATTATAAGCTGTATCTTCATGCAAAGCACCAACAGTATTCTTTGTATTTTTAGGATTCTTCAGTTTTGATTTATAGGAAACAACTATATTTTCACATTTTCTAAAAAATCCATCTCTATCAAAATTATCAATAGGATCTTTTTTATCACCAACAAGTTTTTTTCTCCATTCCTTTTGATCTGAATAATTTATTTGTCCAGAAGCATCTATTGCCTCTTTTTCTATTTTATCAGCATTTTTTGCCAAAATTTGCATTTGACTTCTTGTCATACAGGCAATAACAAAAGCATCAATTGCATGATGGATATGCAAAGCTCTATAAGTATCGTCATTTCTTTTATCTTTAAGTACATTCAATCCCCATGCCTCACGTAACAAACTTGTCATTGAACCAGGAAGCCCAAAAACATTTGACTTATGTTCTTTATCAAATAAACACTTTAAATATAATACAGCAATCCTAGACATATACCTTGTATCATTCAAAACTCTTGCAATAAAATCATTATCTTTTTTAAATTTATCCATTGCATTTTCTTCAAAACGCCAAGACTTATTAGCAGGAAGTTTAAGAGCTCTATCAACAATATCATGCCAAACAAATCGACTATCTTTACTATTTGCAAATGCTTCAAAAGGAGTTCTCTCCTTTTTATAATAATTTGCATCACTATAAGACAAAGTTTTATTTGCCATACTATCATCCAAAGTCCTTGAAAATGGAAGTATATGTTCTATTTGAACATTAGGAGAAAATAAATCCGTTTCACTTATTGGCTTACCTGTATATACACAACATCGATCAGTGGGATTATCAGATAACTCTTTCCATAATTTATATTTTTGAATATTTTCTCTATTCACCTTAAAATTATGTTCATTTAAGAAATCAACTATAGTATTATTATACTTTTCATTCTCTTTTTGTCTTTGCATAATTTCTTTACGTTGTTTTGTTCCTGCCTTCAAATCTCTTGCTACTTCAATAGATATAAAATTTGGTTTACCATATTTTTCAATTAAACTATTTACAACTTGTCTAAGTTGATTAAGTGCAATATGAACAGTTACATTAGTAATTCTACCATATTTTTGTTCATCCAAACTACCATCACCTTCTTTAACAGATATACATGATGTTCTTAATATTTGACCATAATAAGGCAACTTTTCCATTTTTTCTTCACTATATAAATCAGAATGTGTTTTGTATATTTCTCTACAAGCATCATTATATAAATACCCTTTTTCTAACAAAGGGATAAGTTTCAAAATTGCCTTCAAAGAAAGTGAACCAACATTATCTTCTAACGGTGCTGTTAAAATATTATCAATTTGCAAATTTGATAAATTATATTTTAATAAACTTAATTTAACATCTTCATCACTCTTATCACTTAATAAATCATCAACAATTTCTGATTTTTCTATATCAGACAATTCAAACCATTTATCACCAAAATAATCCTCTTTTGAAAGAATAAAAGCTGTAGTATCCACAGACAAAGACATTCGTTTTTCTGTTTCAAGATTAAAATGAAATAACTTATCAACCCCTAATAATTTTTTCAAATTTCCCCAAGTTATTTCACCTTTTTTATTTGCTTTATCAAAAGAATTAAATAAAATATTTTTTAATTTATCCCTTTGTTCAAAAGGCTTTAATTTACCACTATTATCAATAACTTTTAATTGATTTATTGTCTGTAGAATTCTAAATTTTTGAAATAAAGGATGTGCCTTATATATTCTATACTCACCTGATTCAAAAATACATTTTCCTCTTTCTTGAGGATGCAAATTTCTCTGATAAAAAATTGCATCATAGAGTTCTTTTTTTAAATCATCTTTTAAAACAGATGGATAAAACCTAGATTGAACATCCCAAATTTTTTCAAATTCAGATTCATACATTTCCCTTGTTGGATACAAAGCATCATTTTTAAGTTTTTTATTTTTATCAAATTGTTCTGAAAATCTTATTTTATCTACATTATTTTTTTCATCTTTATTATTGCAATAATCACAATATGTTTCATAAAGATATTCCCCTAAAGTTTTATTAGATAAAAGTAAACTTAATCGTTTTATTGCACTTTGTAAACCTTCATCATTTTTTTTATCTTGTTTAATTTCTTTTCTATTACTTTTAAAACCTCTTCTTTGGCAAAGATTAAAAAATATATGTCCTAACTCACTCAAAGAAACTTTTTCATAAACTGCCTTTGCTCTCAAATAATATGGATTATTTTGTATAAAATCTTCAGAATTTTTATTATTATCTAAATGAAAATCTGCCATATTATTAGATTTCAAAATACCTAATAATCTTTTCTTTCTCAAAAGGATTCTATCAAACCTTCGCCTTAATTCTCTTTTATTCCTTCTATTTACACAAAGAGATTCTGGATTCTTATCATTTCTACCATCTGGAAAAATACGTACTCCCATATCTTTCAAACATAAAACATTTTGATTTTCATCAACTTCAACAACAGCCCAACCACAAGAACTAGATCCTAAATCAAATGCAAATTTATAAGCCATAATAAAATTCCTTTATTTAATATAAGGATATTATAAAATAAAAATATTGACAAATGCAAGTATTTAATATTATAATAAAAATGTGAATTTATTGATAACTATTTGTATTGGAATTAAATGTCTAGTAGTCAATAAGATGAAAAATTCACAATTTTAAAGAGTATGGTTTGCCCTGCTCTTTTTTCTTATCCCCCACGATAAGAATATCTTCCTCTTGCATTTCTTCTTATTTTCTAGTATAAGTTGTAATATGCATTGTATGAGATTGTCGTAAAAGAGAGTTATAATCAAAGGAGTTGTGTTATGGATACAGAACATTCTAAAATCTGGGGGACTATTGACAAGATTGCATACATAAACGGTATTTCTGTTTCTGCTTTGGCTAAAAAGGCAGGTCTTGATGCTACAGCATTTAATAAGAGTAAGAGGTTTTATCCTAGTGGCAAGTTCAGATGGCCATCTACGGAAAGTATTTGTAAGGTTATGAGGGCGACTGGTCTTTCCTGGGAGCAATTCTCTAAGTATTTAGAGGGGTAGGAATAGAAAGAACCAATTATGTAGAATTACCACAAGAGGATATACTCCTCTTGTGGAGGTTAACCCACACAATAACAAAGATAATTGAATTATTACAAATGCACAACTTCAACATCATTAAACTTTTCACTCAAATATTCAGCCAAAAGTCGACGGTGGCATTGGAAGGCTTCTCCCTCCATACAAAGCAGGCAAGCATTATCCAAAATATCTTTTGAAAAAATTTTTTCAGCATGAATTTCAGACAAGTATTTTTTGTATTCTCGTTCGTAATAGCTCCACGCAATTTCACCCTTTTGCCAATCACTTAAAAGTTTGGATAATGGAGCGACCTGTTCCATAACAACATATTTGTATTTGCATTTTTTTTGTAGGTTTATCTCAGATGCAAATGACACAAATTTAGAAGTCCTAAATCTTCGCACATCAATAATTTTTGATACGCCAGCCTCCCGCAAAATTTCAAAAAACTTTGCTTCACTTTTTCCACTATATCCAATAGTAAATAATTTCATTTTAGTTGGCCGTTAATAATAATTATATATCATATTTGCATAAAAAAGACAAAATCAAATTATTATTTTTTTTGATAAATATCAAAAATATCTTCTATCTGTTTTCTAAGCCCCTCAGGATTTGAAACTCCTTTCCATTCTATTTTTGAATTTTCCGTTCCTGAAAAAATTATACTCCCATAATCAAAAAATACACCAAATATTCCCTTATCAAGTTTAACACTTTCACACTTTTCTATCCTAATTTCTTCTGTTAATGTTGAAATAATGCCTTTTTTAAGAATAATTCTCTTATTTGTAATAGCCATTTCAATAAATTTAGTATTTAAATATGTATATAATGCAAAACATAAAAAGATAAAGAAGACTTTCAACGCAACATTTCTATCTTTTACAAACAAAATCAACTCAAAAAATAAAAAAATTATAACAAAACGTATATAAAATCGTAATGTGAACTTTGAAGATAACAAAATTTGTTCATCTTTTGATAAGTTATTTTTTATGTAATTTACCATATTTATTTCCTTTTTCTTTTTTAAAGTTAAAGTTAATACTATCCCTCTTGAAGATTTCTGTAGTTGAGCTCTACAAAAAGGATGGTTTAGATGATATATAGAGGGGAGGTAAAGAGGGAGGATATAAGTGCATAAATTTATTGACATTTTGGGATATTATTCATAATATGAATACATATTAAATCTAGACGA
>CAKQHZ010000003.1 GCA_934246625.1 uncultured Alphaproteobacteria bacterium | reverse complement strand
TAATAGGATTTGCCGAGATAGCCCCCGCACAAATACAAAGTACTTTAGATAAGTTTTTCATGGTTTTCTTCCCCTTTTTTATTTAAAGATTTGAAGGTCTTGCCGTAGCATTTTTAAATTTGCTGTTGCGAAGAACTTACTCCCTTTATAAAAATAATCCCACGTATCAAAGATAAGTGGTCGGGTAAGTTGACAAATCACAAAAAAGAATGATCTCATAGTATTTGAAGCATAGCGGACTATACTCCTATTGTATTCCTATGACTCCCCAACCACAAAGGATTGGGGGCAAATATATAAAAAAAGATACCAAACGGTATCTTGATTCATATCGTCTTTTTTGAAAGGCTTGTCAAGGCCCGTATTATCTCTAATACTAAATACAGATATTTTCTGTATCTGTGATAAATATAACATAGTTTTATTAAAAGTAAAATAATTTTTTGTGTATTAAAAAAGCCCTCACAAGGAGGGCGTTTTTTTATCTTCCGAAAAGTCTTGCTAATAAACCATGCTTTTTTTGAACTTTTGTTTTTTTCATTTTATTTGCAGGCATTTTCTTTAACAATTCTTGATTTTTGATTTTTTTCATATTGTTTTTGAATTTTGTGTTGATTGGTTCCTTTTCACGGAAATAACAATCAAGGTTTTTATCCAAATCCATTTTTTCAATCAAGTATGATTTTTCGTTAAGGATTGTATCATCACCATTTATTATAATGCTTGTTCCATATCTTTCTTCAAGTTCCAAAATGTCATTACGTTTTTGGTTTAATGTATAAAGTGCAACATCTGATGGAATTGAAATGTAAATTCGTTTTGATACCTTTTTAAGAAGTTCTTCTTCTATATGACGTATCAAATTGATTGATGCAGTTTGCACAGATGGAACAAGTCCAGTGCCAAGACAATGTGGGCAAACTTTATGACTTACTTCAAGGAAACTTGGTCTTAATCTTTGACGAGAAATTTCCATAAGTCCGAATTGTGAAAGTTTTGCCATTTGAACTTTTGCACGGTCCTTTTTCAATGCTTCACGCATTTTTTGTTCAACTGCTTGGTTATGCTTTGGTTCAAGCATATCAATAAAGTCAACAACAACCAAGCCCCCCATATCACGAAGACGAAGTTGGCGACCAACTTCTTGGGCTGCTTCTAAATTTGTTTTAAGGGCGGTTTCTTCAATGTTTCTTTCCTTTGTTGCACGACCAGAGTTCACATCAATAGCAGTTAGTGCTTCGGTTGGATTGATTACCAAATAACCACCACTTGGAAGTTTTACAATAGGATTTTGAACGGCTTCAAGTTGAGCTTCTACACGATATTCAATAAATAATGGTGCAGGGTCATTATATTTTTTAATTTTTTTGATGTCATCAAAACCAATTTGTTTTGCAAAGTCAACTGCCTTTTTATAGCCTTCATCACCTTCGATTAAGATTTCATCAACGTCAGCCTTATACATATCACGGATAGCACGACGGAGAAGGTCGCTTTCTTCGTGAATAAGGGCAGGTGCAGTTGATGCAAAAGTCTTTTTTCTTATTTCATTCCAAAGGTTTATCATATAGTTGTAATCTGCAAATAATTCCTTGTATGTTTTATTGCAACCAGCAGTTCTTGCAATTACAGTCATACCTTCTGGAATTGGTAAATCTTTTAATATAGCTTTAAGATTTTTTCTGTCTTCACCATAAGGGATTTTTCTTGAAACACCATATTTAATACGTTTGTTGCTGTTTGGCATTAAAACGCAATAACGGCCAGCAAGTGAAATATAGGTTGTGATTGCGGCACCCTTGTTTCCACGTTCTTCCTTTTCAACTTGGACAAGGAGGATTTGACCAGATTTAATAACTTCTTGAATTTTATATTGGCGAAGAAGTTGTTTTCTTTTTTCTTCGGCTTGACGTTCTGCGTCTTCATCTTCGTCTTCTGCAAATGTTTCAACAGAATTTGTTGTATGTGAGTCAGAATGTTTTTCTTCGTCCTTATCCTCGTCATCAATATCTTGAGAAATAAGAAGAGCTTTTTTATCTTCTATTGGAATTTGGAAATAGTCAGGATGGATTTCTGAAAATGGCAAGAAACCGTGTTTTGCACCACCGTATTCAACAAATGCTGATTGAAGAGATGGTTCAACACGAATAACCTTTGCAAGATATATATTTCCCTTTATTTCCTTTTTTGTAATTGTTTCAAGTTCAAAATCTTCTAATATATTATTTTCGATTATAGCAACTCTGGTCTGTTCTGAATGAGTAGCATCTATTAACATCTTTTTTGTCATTTTTTTTCAATCTCCAATTTAATTTTTTATTTATCTTTATATTATAAAAATCTTTTTGTGTCATATTATATAGTGCGAAAAGGGGAGCACTATAAGTAGTGTTAAACAAACAAAAATATTCCAATGTTTTATCGCCATTAGATAGAACATTTATATTTTTTAGAAAATTTCTTAATAATTTTAACATTTGTTTCTTTAATTTGTTTAACTTTTATTAGTATATATAAAAATTATTTATTTACAAGTTTTTTATTTTTTATAAAATTCCTTTTATTTTTTTTATTTTAGTTTTATAATTTAAGAAATGTTTCGTAGAGGAAGGAAATTTAGCAGTGTTTAGAAAAATAAAATTATATATTTCTATGATTTTTATGCTTTTTGTTATGCCAAATTTTGTTATGGCAAATGAAGCTGTTGTTTTTCGAACAGGAATCCAATCGGGAAATGTTTCACGATTTGTTTTGGAAACATCAAAAAATCCTTCTTATAATATATTTTATCTTTCAAATCCAAATAGAATTGTTGTTGATGTTGATAATTTGGGGATTTCAAAACTTAAAAAAGAATCTTCTAAAAGTGGATTTATAAAAGATGTTCGTGCGGGGGTTTTTGATAAAACAACGGCAAGATTTGTTATTGATTTAGCAAATAATGCAAAGGTTAAACGTGATTTTGTCCTTAATCCTGTGTCAAAAGATGGAAACTATAGATTTGTTATTGATATTGAAAATGCAACAAATGAAGAATTTGCAAATTTGGTGAAGCAAAATAGGACTATTGTTTCAGCAAAGGGTAGTATAGAGGTTGAAATTTCTTCGGATAGTAAAACAACAACCAAAAAAGTTGAAATAAAGAAAGTTGTGAAAACTTCGAAACAAAATAAACCTAAAGTAAATAAGCCTAAAATTATTGTGATTGATGCTGGTCATGGTGGAAAGGATCCAGGTGCGATTGGATATGGTGGAACGCAGGAAAAACATATTGTTTTAAGTATGGCAAAGCAACTTAGGGATATTTTGAAAAAAAATCCACAATATAAAGTTATTTTGACTCGTGATACTGATATTTTCTTACCTTTAAGAGAACGTTCTGCAATTGCAGAAAGAAATAATGCAACATTGTTCCTTTCTATTCATGCGGATAGCAGTCCGAAAAAAACGACAAAGGGTTTTTCAATTTATACTTTGTCTGAACGTGCAACTGATGAGGAGTCAAAAAAGATTGCAGAAAAGGAAAATGCGTCTGATTTATTGGGTATTGGCACATTCAACAGTTATGATGCAGTTACGAAAAATATTCTTGGTGATTTAATGCAAACACAGGTAAAAATTGCATCTGTGGAAATGGCAGATGAAATTGTAAAGCAAGTAAAACAAGATGTTTTATGTGTTGATAATCCAAGCCGTGAAGCTCCATTTACTGTGCTTCGTTCTGCTGTGCCATCTGCACTTGTTGAAATGGGCTTTCTTTCAAATAAAGATGAGGAAAGAAAACTTAATCAAAAATGGTATAGGGAAAAGCTAGCTTACTCTTTGTCTAGGGCAATAGATAAAATCCTAAAAGATTAACTTGACAGCTATAGAAAATTTTGTGTAAATTCCTTAAGTTAGTTTAATAAGGAGTTTTTTATGTATATTTTAGAATATGACGATTTAAAAACTATTTTAGATTTTATTGAAACACATAAATGTCATCATTGTGAAAATGATAAGTGTCATACAAAACATTGTCAAAATTATCTTGATAAGGAAATTATATCTGAATATATCAAATCGGTTGATAAAGAAGATTTTTTGATAAAAATGCTTTCAGATTTAACAAAATTAAAAAAATTCTTTATGGCTATTACTTATTGGAAGTGGTTTATTGGTATACCAAATAATAATTTTGAAAATGAAACAAAATATCTTAACAATATAAAGGATTATTTCCTTGGTCATACACGATAAATTTAGATAAGTTTCCTTGACAGTTTATTTTTTTAATATCATAATTCCTTTGTATTTATAAAGGAGATTTAAAATGCGTGTTGATTTTTTTGATTTTGATTTACCTGAATCTTTTATTGCAAAGGAACCAGTTAAAAAACGTGATGAGGCAAAACTTCTTTTGGTGCCATCATTGGAAAATAAAAAAGTAAAAGATTTGTGTGAAATTTTGCCTGAAAATTGTGTGATGGTTTTTAATGATACAAAGGTTATTCCTGCTCGAATTTATGGTGATTGTAAGGAAAGACATTATGAAGTTATGCTTCATAAAAATATAAATATTGATACTTGGCTTGCCTTTATTCGAAATTCAAAAAAATTAAATGTTGGTGATGTATTGACTTTTAAAGAAGGATTAACAGGAACCGTTCTTTCAAAACAAGGTGAAAGTGGTGTTGAATTAAAATTTAATAGGGGTGGTGCAGATTTCTTTGCAACACTTCATGATATTGGTGTGTTGCCTCTTCCTCCTTATTTAAAAAGAGAAGCAACAAAGGAAGATGAAGAAAATTATCAAACCGTTTATGCGTCAGTGGAGGGGGCTGTGGCTGCTCCGACTGCTGGACTTCATTTTACAACTGAATTGATGGAAAAGTTAAAATCAAAGGGTGTTGAAATAGAATATTTGACTTTGCATGTTGGTGCGGGAACTTTTCAACCTGTGAAGGTGGAAGATACAAAGGACCATAAAATGCATTCTGAATTTGGTATTATTACAAAGGAGGTTGCAGACCGAATCAATAAAGCAAAACGTGAAGGTCGAAAAATTGTTGCTGTTGGAACAACCAGTTTAAGACTTTTGGAATCTGCTGTAAATGATGATGGATTTATTGAACCATTTGAACGTGAAACAGATATATTTATAACTCCACCATATAATTTTAAATCTGTTGATTATTTGATGACAAATTTCCATTTGCCTAAATCAACTTTGTTTATGTTGGTGTGTGCTTTTGCAGGTATTGATGAAATGAAAAAAGCGTATGAATTTGCAAAAGAAAATGATTATCGCTTCTATTCTTATGGTGATGCTTCACTTTTAAAAAGAAAGTCTAACTAATGGAAAATACAAAACTTTCATCTGGGCAAATTGTTAAAGTTTTACTTTCACTTAACAGTGATGGTTATGACTATATTATCCCAGATGAAGGTGAGTTTTTTATTGGTGATTATGTGTATGTTCCGTTTCGTTTGAAACAAGAAGTTGGTGTAATTATTTCTGAAAATAACGAACCTTTGGGATATGATATTTCAAAGGTAAAATTTATTTCAAATAAAATTGATGGTTATAATCTATCACAAAATCAAATTACTTTTATCAAAAAAGTTGCAGAATATAATCTTTCCTCTTTGGGTAATGTTTTGAAAATGGTTATCGGTTTTGATGGTATTTTTGATAAGGTAAAGCGAGAAAAGAAAAATATAAATTATATTCCGTCTTATAGTGAAGTTGAATTGACAACAGAGCAAAAAAATGCTTCGATTGAGTTGTCATCAAAACTTAATAATGGTTTTTCTGTATCACTTCTTGATGGTATTACAGGAAGTGGTAAAACCGAAGTTTATTTTAAAGTTGTAAGTGAGGCATTAAAAAATCCAAATAATCAAATTTTGATAATGCTTCCTGAAATATCTTTGACTGGACAATTTTTAAGTAAGTTTGAAGCAAGGTTTAAAATTAAACCTGTTTTGTGGCATAGCGGGATTACAAAGGCTCAACGTCGTGATAATTGGAAGGCAGTTGTGAATGGTGATGCAAAGGTTATTGTTGGAACAAGGTCTTCGCTTTTCCTTCCATATAAAAATCTTTGTCTTATTGTCCTTGATGAAGAACACGATGGCTCTTATAAACAAGAAGATAATGTGATTTATCAAGGTCGAGATATGGCTGTGTTAAAGGCATCTATTGATAAAATACCTATTATACTTGCATCTGCTACACCATCTATTGAAACACTTAATAATGTTAAAAATGGTAAATATTCGTCTGTGAAATTGACTTCAAGATATGGTGAAGCTGTGATGCCAAAAATTGACCTTATTGATTTGAGGAATAATAAACCTGAAAAACAAGAATGGGGGCAAAGTTGGCTTTCAAATGTTTTGGTTAAAAAAATTGAGGATAACTTAAAACTTGGAAATCAAGTTATGCTTTATATAAACAGGCGAGGTTATGCTCCACTTGTTTTATGTTCATCTTGTGGATACAGAATTCAATGTCCGAATTGTAGTGTGTATTTAACTGCACATAATAAGGATAATACCAGATGTTATTGTCATCATTGTGGATATAGTGCAAAACTTCCATCTCATTGTCCAGAATGTGAAAAGGAAAATAGTTGGTTTTTGTGTGGACCTGGGATTGAGCGAATCGAAGAGGAAGTGAAAAATCGTTTTCCAAATGCCAGAATTACAACGATTTCGTCCGATAATATAACTTCTCAAACTCGACTTAATGAAATAATTAAGCAAATTGAAAATCGTGAGGTTGATATTATTATTGGAACACAGATTGTTGTGAAGGGGCATCATTTTCCTGATTTGACATTGGTTGGTGTTGTTGATGGTGATATGAGTTTTGGTGGTGCAGATTTACGTGCAAATGAAAATACTTTTCAACTTTTGACACAGGTTTCTGGGCGTGCGGGACGTGGTGAGAAAAAAGGTGAGGTTGTTATTCAAACATTTAATCCTGATAATCCAGTGATGCAGGCAATAAAAAATAATGATAGAGATTCGTTTTTTAAAGAAGAGCTTGCGAATCGAGAAATTGCAAATATGCCACCTTTTTCAAAGCTCGCAAGCATAGTGTTATCTGCGAAAAACAGGGATATTTTAAATACATTTTGTTATAATCTTGCAAAATGTGCACCAAATAATCTGGACGGAGTTTCTTGTTTTGGACCTATTGATGCTCCTATTGCACTTCTTAAAAAAAATTACAGAAAACGTTTTTTAATGATTGTTGATAAAAATAAGAAAATTCAAGATATTATAAAAAAATGGTTTTCTTTTGTTCTTGTGCCTTCATCTGTGAAAATAAAGATTGATATTGACCCATATAACTTTATGTAAAAAATTTTTTTATAAAATATTTGAAAGATGTCCTTTTTTGTGATATTTTATGTTTTATGAAAAATAATAGTGAAAATAGTAATTGCCCGTCTATCCGTATACAAACTGCTCAAGAGTTTGCTTGGATATCTTCTGTAATTAAATCAAAAAGTATTGATTTAGCAAAACATTCACGTGAAGTTCATCAAATTGCAAATATTATTTTATCAAATGCGAATTTTAAGGAAATTCCTCTTGATGCTTTTAGTAAAAAAGTTTTGAATATTTTTGATACTGAAACTTTGGCTTTTATTTATGAATATCATGATATTGGTAAGGCATTTATTGACACAAATATACTTGATTTTAATGGTCGATTATCTGATAAGGATTTTGAAATTATTAAAAATCATGTTAATGCTGGTGTTAATATTATTACAAGTATGTATAATGGAAAGCAAATTACAAGTGTTGCTGAAAAATATATTTATTTGACAGCTATCAATATTATAAAAACACATCATGAAAATCTTGATGGTTCAGGTTATCCAAATGGAATAAAGGGTGATAAAATTTCATTTTTAGGTAAGGTTGCAAAAGTGGCAGATGTAATTTCTGCACTGATGGGGACAAGAGTTTATAAGCAACCGTGGACTCCTGCAAAAACTTTACAATATTTATATTCAAATATAGGGATTGAATTTGATCCGTATGTAATAGAAATTGTCGATAAAAATTGGGATAAGATTTTGAAGGTTTTTATTGATAATGATGTAGAACTTCTTTTTAATCAAGTTTTATATAATCAAAAGGCTATGTAAATAAAGCCCCTTTTAAAAGGGGCTTTATTTTTTATTAGAATAAAGATTTTCCTGTCATTTCTGTTGGTTGTTTAATTTCAAGAATTTTTAAAAGAGTAGGTGCTATATCAGCAAGTTTTCCTCTTTTAAGTTCCTTTACATTATCCATACCAATCAAAATTACTTCCACAGGGTTTGTTGTATGTGCTGTAAATGGTTTACCATTTTCATCAAGCATTTTTTCTGCATTACCATGGTCTGCAGTAATAAGAAGAACCCCATGTTTTGCAAGAACAGCCTTTTCAAGACGTGCAATACAATTATCGATTGCAACAGCAGCCTTTTGTGCAGCTTCTTCGATACCAGTATGTCCAACCATATCTCCGTTTGCATAGTTTACAATTATTACATCAAACTTGTCTTCTGCAATTACTTTTTCAAGATTTTCTGTGATTTCATAAGCTGACATTTCAGGTTTTAAATCATAAGTTGCAACAGCAGGTGATGGAATTAAAATTCTTTCTTCACAATTAAATGTTTTTTCTTCGCCACCATTAAAGAAGAATGTTACGTGTGCATATTTTTCAGTTTCCGCAATGCGAAGTTGACAAAGACCTTCTTTTGCAATTACTTCACCAAAAATGTTCTTTAATGCTTGGGCTGGGAATAGTGTTTTATAGAATTTGTCGAGTTCTACTGAATATTCTGCCATACCAAGGAGTGCAGAGAATTTTACAACTTTGTCTCGTTCGAATTGATTAAATTCTGGATTTGCCAAGGCATCAGCAATTTGACGAACACGGTCAGCTCGGAAGTTTGCAATTAAAACTCCGTCTCCGTCTGTCATACCATTGTATCCTTCAAGTGCAGTTGGAACAATAAATTCGTCGGTTTTACCATTTGCATAAGATTCCTTTATTGCATCAATAGGATTTGTGAATTTATTGATTGTTTTACCTTCAACCATTGCATCATAGGCAAGTTTAGTTCTGTCCCATGTTTTGTTTCGGTCCATTGCATAATAACGTCCAGAAACAGTTGCAACTGTTAAATTTGAAAGCTCCTTTGTTGCATTTAAAAATTCTTCCATATATTGAACTGCTGATGATGGAGGTGTATCACGACCATCTGTAATTGCATGGAAATAAATTTTGATACCTGATGTTTCAATAGCCTTTGCAAGAGCAATAATATGTTTTATATGTGCGTGAACACCACCATCTGAAAGAAGTCCCAAAAGATGGCATGCTCCACCATTTGATTTTACAGTTTCAACAAATTCCTTTAGATATTCGTTGTCCTTTAATGTGTCATTTTTGATTGATTGTTCAATCATACCAAGAAGTTGCATTACAACACGACCAGCACCAATGTTTGTATGGCCAACTTCGGAATTACCCATTTGACCTTCTGGAAGTCCTACGGCTTCACCACTTGCCTCAATAAGATTATGAGGATATTCCTTTAACATTCTGTGCCAATTTGGTGTTTGTGCAAGTTCAATAGCATTACCAACCTTGCTTGGGTTATAACCCCAACCATCAAGAATACATAAAACTACAGGTTTTATTTTTTCCATAATTATCTCCTATTTTTTTATTTAATATTTTATTATCTTAAAACTTTTGAAAGTGAAAATCAATTACAACTTTGTAAAAAGAATATTATCTTTTCTTTGAAAATTTGCTTGCAAAAATAAAAATTTTTTTATAATCTAATTTTATATATTAAATAAAATCGTAAATAGGAGTTGTAAAATGGAAACAAATTTATCTGCAAACTTACATATAATGACAAATGTGTGTCAAAAAATCGCAAGGTTTATGTTAAGAGATTTTGGTGAAATTGAGCAACTTCAATCTTCTATCAATGGTAGTGAAAATTTTGCAAATGCTTCAAAGGTAAAAATTGAAAAAACTTTGATTGATAACCTTTTAGAAGCAAGACCTAAATACGGAATTTTAACTCCATCTTCTGAAATAAAAGGTAGTGATATTTCTCATAGATTTATTATCAATGTTATTGATGGATTTGAAAACTATGTTCATGGTTTTCCTTTCTTTTCTATATCAATAGCCCTTCAAGAACAAAAGAAACTTATTGCCGGGGTGATTTATAATCCTGTGCTTGATAAAATGTTTTATGCAGAAAATGGTGGTGGTGCTTTCCTTAGTGAAACAAGAATGACAAGAAGAATTCGTGTATCACCAAGAAAGGATTATAAAAAATCTCTTATTATTTATTCTGGTAATAATCCAGAAGATATTAAGTTAAAGACTAATGTATCCCTACAAAATTTGAATACTGATGCCTTAAATTTAGGTTATTTGTCAGCAGGTATAATTGATGCCTATATTGGAAAGGGCAAGAATGTATTTGATATTTCTGCTGGTGTATTGATTGCAAAGGAAGCAGGTGCAATTATTCGTGCTTATGACAAAGAAGGTAAAATCACAGATAGAGTTTTTGAAGCAGATTTGGTTATTTGTGGAAATAGTTATTTACAATCTGAATTAACAAGTATTATAATAAAGTAAGATTTAGGAATATATAGGAGGATTATATGAAAAAGTTTGTATTATTTTTCACTCTTACATTAGGTTTTGCAAATGATATTTTTGCAAGTGATTTAAAATTTTTTGAACCTGTAAAACTTAAAAATCCAGTTAAACAAAATTTACAATTTAAGGCAGACACTCCTAAGGATACTTTGACTTTGAAATCTGTTGCATCAAAGCCTATTTATGTAATTGATGTTTTACCTACAACAGAAGTTAAAGAAATCAATAACCTTGAAATTTCAGATGATAATGTTATGCCTGAGATTAAAAAAAATGATGACGATGTAAGAACAGATAAAAATATTGATGAAGCAAAAGAACTTTTAAGGGCAGCTGAAAAATTGGCAAATTCAGTAAAGGAAGAAGATTTTGTTTCTCCTTTGAAACCAGAAGATAAGGTTGAAGTTGTAAAACAACCTGTGAAAAAGACACCTGATGTTGTTGTAAAATTTAAACCAAATCAAGAAGATGTTTCAAAATCAGATGTGAAAAAAGTTTCTTCCTTGATTCAAAAAGCAAAAGACAATCAAAACTCAACATTGAAAATAATGTCTTATTATACAAATAATACAGATAGAAATATTGCATTTTCAAGATTGCTTAATACAAGAAAAATATTCCTTGATAAGGGTATTCCAACTTCACAAACTATGATTATGGTTTTGGAAGATGAAACTCATAACAAGGATAAAACAAATTCAGTTGAAATCTTATTTATAAATGATTAAAAAGGAGTTTCCTATGGTTAATGAAAAAATTATTGATTTAGCAAAAGAAGTTTTACATAAGGATATTGATGCTTTAAATAAGTTAATTGATACTTTCCCTTATGGCTTTGTTGAAGCAGTTAATTACATTGCAAATGAATTAAAGGGTAAAGTTATTGTTACAGGTATGGGAAAATCAGGTTATGTTGCAAGACGACTTGCTACTACACTTGCATCTACTGGAACAAAATCTTTCTTTCTTCATTGTGCAGAGGCTTCTCATGGTGATATGGGTATTATTGAAGATAATGATTGTATTATTGCTATGTCAAATAGTGGTGAAACAAAAGAAATGAAAAATGTTGTGGATTATGCAAAACGTTTTGGTTTGAAACTTATTGCAATTTGTAATAATTCTGAAAGTTCACTTGGTAAAGTTGCTGATATAAATATTACAATTCCTGATGTATGTGAAACTTGTGTTATTGGAAAGGCTCCTACTACATCAATTATACTTTTGTCTGCGATTTCTAATGCTCTTATTTATGTATTGGAAAATATGAAGGGATTGACTGGTGATATGTATAGAAATTGGCACCCAAATGGCAAACTTGGGGCTTCTCTTTTAAAGGTATCTGAACTTATGCACACATCATCAGAACTTCCTATTGTTAAAAAAGATGCGTCTATGATGGAAATACTTGATGTAATGGGACGACGTGTAAGATTTGGTTGTGTTGGTGTCGTTGATGAAAATGGCAAAATATGTGGTATCTTTACCGATGGTGATATAAGACGTAGACTTCACGAAGGTGTTAATATTATGTCAAAAACCGCAGAAGAAGTTATGTCAAAATCTCCTAAAACTATTACATCAAATACTTTGGCATCAGAAGCATTGTTAAAATTGAATGAAAATAAAATTCAAACAATGTTTATCGTTGATAATGATGAAAAACCAGTTGGTATTATTTCATTCCATGATTTATTAAAAGCTGGGGTTGCTTAAATTGAAATACCTAAGCTTATTTCAACGAAAAGTTAAAGCGTATAGCAAAACTATAAAAAAAATATATAAGCAAAAAACTGCTCATAGTAGGGTGGTTTTTTTGCTTAAAATAGCTTTGCCTTCTATTGTTGCAATATTTTTAGGTATAATTATTCTTGCTCCTGAACTTAATGAAATAAAAAGTATTAAAATTGATGTTCCAAAATTGGAAAGTGCTGATAAAATTTCATTTACTATGGATAACAGCTCTTTTTATGGACAGGGCAATAATGGTATGATGTTTTCCCTTAAAATTGGAAATTTCAAAGAAAATCGTGTTGATAATTTAATGTATTTTTCAAAAATCAATGCAAAAGTGTTTTTTAAAAATGCGGATTGGATTGATTTAACTTGTGATAATGGAACCTTTGTAAAAAAGGATAATGAAATGATGTTTAATGATAACATCTATTTAGTTGATAATGAAAATAATGAAGTTTTTACAGATGAGGCTGTAATCCATCTTAATACAAATGAAATTACTGGAAATAAACCAATAAGGGCAAATACTTATTTCGGTAAAATTTTTGGTGAAGGATTTAATTTTAAACAAAATGATACCTATACTTTTTTAGGTAAAATCAAAGTATTTGTTAATACTGATAAACTTGATAATCAAAAATAATTATTCATTTTTCAATGCAACTATGGAAAGGATTCTTCCTTCGTCAGTTGGTGTTTCTGCAAAATCCTTTGTAATAATGCTTCTTCGATAGCTGAAAAATAAATCCTTTTGTGTATAAGTATCAAAATTAAGAACTTCGATATTTTTAAAACCTTCTGTCTTTAGCTTTTCAATACAATATTTTGTGCAATCAAAAAGATATTTGTTTTTATTATCCTTTTTTTGTTTAAAAAGTTTTTCATAAGATTTGTTTTGTGCAACAATTTTTTCCATAAAGTCAAAATCAACTTCATAAGATTTTTGCTTTAAGCATGGTCCAATAGCAACCTTTACCATTGATAAATTTGCACCTAATGCCTTTAATTTTAAGGCAGTTGTTTTAATAATATCCTTATAAATACCTTGCCAACCGCAATGAATTGCTCCAACAATTTTGTGTTCTTCATCAATCAAAAGAACAGGGACACAATCCGCAGTTAAAATTCCAATGGCAATATTGGGTGTTGTGGATAAAAGTCCATCGGCTTCGGTTGAAAGATAATCTTTGACTGGCCTGTGATGTTTATTTACAACTATTACTTCGTTTGTATGTTTTTGATTTAATGTTATAAGTGATGTATTGGCATCAAGCCCAATAGAAGATAGTAAAATTTCACGATTTTTCTTTACATTATCATAGTCATCAGATGTTTCAAATTTTGCATTGGAAGATTCAAAAACACCTGTGGAAACGCCACCATTACGAGTAAAAAATCTATTATATACAAATTTTGTATTATTTAATAATGGTGAGGTAATGAAAGTTTGTTCGGTTTCATTTTTTCTTAACAAATATATGATTGCTGTAATTGAAAAAATCAACATAGGGATTGTTAAAAGTTGTCCCATTGTTAGTCCAAAAGGAAGGAACCCAATTTGTGCATCTGGTTCACGGAAGTTTTCCATTGATATTCTTGAAATTGCATAACCTCCTATGAATATAGCAGAAAGAACCCCATAACGATTTCGAATTTTTTTTACATTTCTTAATGAAAAAAGGAGTATGAAAAGGAGTAGTCCTTCACTTAATGCCTCAAATAATTGGCTTGGGTATCGTGGAAGTCCATTTGTGTTTGGGAATACTATACCAAATTTTGATGTGGTAATTCGTCCATATAATTCTCCATTTATAAAGTTTGCAATACGACCAAAAAATAAACCTATTGGTGTGCAAATGCTTAAAAAATCGGCAACAAAAAAGAAATGTTGATTGTATTTTTTGCACCATAAATATATGGCAATTATACTTCCGATAAGTCCGCCATGAAATGACATACCACCATGCCAAATTTGAAAAATTTCTAATGGCTTTGATATATAATATTGAAAGTTATAAAAAAGGACATATCCACATCGACCACCAAGGATTATACCAAAAATCATATAAGTGAAAAGGTCATCTAAATCCTTATATGATATAGTATTATTTGTTGATTGTCTTAACATATATTTTATAAGATAAAATGACAATATAAATCCAGCGATATATGCCAAAGCATACCAACGAATTGGGAAACCAAGAAATTCAAATGCTATCGGTGATATATTAGGAAATGTCATATTTGCTCCTTAGATAATATTCTTTATGGTCTTTGATAATTTTTTGTTATCATCAGTGTTTGATAAATAATAGCCTGTAAAAATTGCACCAAGTATTAAAATTGTGTAAATTCCAATAAGGCTTCCAATTAAAAAAAGTTGAATACTTAAAAGTAAATAAGATATATGTTTGATTGAATTTAATCCTGTATAATCAAGTTGATTGAATACAATTATTAAAGTCAAACTTGTAAGTATATATAATAGAATATATGCAATTTGTGCTTCGGTAAAAAAGAAAAATAAAAGACTTGTAAATGTAAAGGTCCATAAACTTTTCTTTAAAAATGATATGCCAGAAAATGAAACTTTTTTATCCTTGAAAATAAAGTTTTTCTTTTTCAAAAACTTTTCAATAATAAATATTGTTGTTGCAGAATTTAGAAATATAAATAATGCGAATTCAATCATTGTAAAAATGTTTATATTGCCAGAAATACCGCTGTTAAAAAACTTTGGATATAAAAATACAGTTATAGTTAAGGCAAAGAACAAAATATTTATTATAAATTGAAAATTTTTTAATACCTTTGTTATTTTTTGTGCCAATTTTTCAAAGCCTTCTTTCCCAAAAAAGATAAGCAATATTGCAATGGAAAGAAAGACCGTCCACATATTTATTTTATCCCAAACGGTTAACATTTTAAGATTGCAAATTTGCTTTTCTGTTGTTATATCAGGAACAGAAATATAGGTTGAGACACCTGTTGATTTAACATTTTCCTTTGTTTGATTTTCGGGTGTAATCACTTCATCTTTTAATGGAGTTGTCGTCATTTCAGATGTTTGAAGTGTTTCATCACCGTTTTGTTGAGTTGTATTATTCATACTTGTTTCAACATCAGTAATTAAGTTTATATCGCTATTATTTTCAAAAATATTTCCATCTTCAAACACTTTTTTCTCCTTTATAAATATCATTTATTATGATATAATATAAAAGTTATAAATGCAAGATTTAAGAATATGAAAACAGTAATAAATACATTGCTTAATGGTAAAGTTAAAATAGTGCAATTTGAAACTGGATTAAAGGTTTCAAGTGATGCTGTGTTAGTTGCTTCGGCTATTGATGAAAAGATTATTAAAAAATCAGCAACTATTTTAGACGTTGGAGTAGGGGGTGGTGGAATTTCCCTTTGCACTGCTTATAGGTTTAAAAATGTAAAAATTACTGGAATTGATATTCAAAATGAAATGTTGGAGCTTGCAAAACAAAGTTGTATTGAAAATGGATTTGACGATAGGATTGAACTAATCAATGAAAATATCTTAAATCCATCAAAGCAATTTAAGGAAAAATCTTTTGATATAGTTATAACAAATCCACCATATTATACAGGACAAAGTTGTTCTGATAAAATAAAGGCGATTGCTCATAATGAAACAGGGATTGATTTAAAGGATTGGATTTTATCTTCGGTAAAACGATTAAATGCAACAGGAACATTTATTGTTATACATAAAGCAGACAGGCTTGATGATATTATATATTCACTTAAAAAAGCAAATATGGGTAAAATTGAAATATTTTTGCTTTATTCAAAAAAAGGTGAAATAGCCAATAGAGTTATTGTTCGTGCAAAAAAGTCAAACAAATCTCCTTCGGTCATTTATCCGCCAATAGTTCTTCATAAGGAAAATGGAGAATATACAGACAGGGCGAAATCTTTACTTTGTGATGGTAAAGCAATAGGTTAAACTATTTTAGCAAAGGCTGTGCAATCCTTTTCAACCTTTACTATTTTTGCCTTTACAATAGTATTTGGTTTAATTTTTTCACCCAAAATATTTACTGAAATATAGTTTTCGGTATAGCCCTTATTATCCTTTTCAACAAGGATTGTATGAATTTTTCTTCTTTGACTTTTGATAAACTTATATTTTAATTTTTCACCCAAAGTTCGTAATTTCAAAGAACGTTCCTTTTTTATATGTTCTGGAATTTGGTTTTTCATTGTTGCGGCCTTTGTGCCTTCACGAATAGAATATGGAAATACGTGCAAATGTGTGATTTTACATTTTTTTACTAGTTTATAAGTATTTTTAAATTCTTCATCACTTTCATCTGGAAAGCCCACAATAATATCTGCACCAATGGCAGCATTTTTATTTGCCTTATGTATTTTTTTACAAAGGGTTATTATGTCATCACGATTGTGGCGTCTTCGCATATCTTTTAAAACTTTATTATCACCTGCTTGGATTGATAAATGAAAATGTGGCATAAGACGATTGTCAAGTTTCATCAATCCAATAATTTGGTCATAGCTTTTGGCTGGGTCAAGTGATGACAATCTTAATCTTTTAAGGGTAGGGAAGCTATCCAATATTTTCTTTACGATTGAAAACAAGGATTTATCCTTTGTATCACTTCCATAGGCGGAAATATCAACACCAGTTAAAATTATTTCCTTGTATCCTTTTTTTATAAATCCCTTACATTGGTTAAGGATACTTTGTTCGCTGAAACTTTGATTTTTACCTCTTGTAAATGGCACAATGCAGAAAGAACAACGATTATTGCAACCTTGTTGTATTTGAACGAAAGCCTTTGTTTTGCCATCAAATTTAAAAAGTTCGTCCTTTGACTTTATTTCGATAAGAGCAGGTGGGTTTTTAAGGACTTCACCGACAAAGACAAATGGAGCCTTTGATAAATCCTTTGCAATTTCATCATAATATTTTTGTATCAATTTTTCACGATTGCCAAGTATTGCAAGAATGTTAGGTTGCTTTTTATAATAATCAACTGAATTTTGTGCAGAACAACCTGTAATTATAATTTTTGCAGTTGGGTTTTCCTTTACAATTTTACGATATTGTTGTTTGGCTTGGCGTTCTGCTTCGGCTGTAATAGCACAAGTATGCAAAACAACTACATCTGAAATATTTGCATTTTCAATTCTTTTTTTTATAATTTCTGATTCAAAAATATTTAATCTGCAACCAAAAGTAATAATTTTTATATCGTTATTCATTTTATATCCTAAAATTAAAAAAAACTCTTGATAAGATTATATATTTAGTGTATAAAATATCAATAGTTTTATTAAAAGGAGTTTAAAATGGCAAGAATTACAGTTCAAGATTGTATGAAAAAAGTTAAAGATAGATTTGAATTAGTTGTCCTTTCTGCTGAAAGAGCTAAAGAACTTCAAAATGGAACACCTGCTTTTGTTCAAAAGGATAATGATAAAAATACTGTTGTTGCTCTTCGTGAAATTGCAGATGATAAATTAAATATTGAAAATTTACGTGATAACTTAATTTTAACATACAGAAACAATGTTCAAAATAAGGAAAATAGTGAAGAAAATCACGACTTAGAATTTATTGAAAAAGAAATTATGAGCGATATAGTTCTTGATGATGAAAATGCAGAAAAATTAAACAATGTTTCTGAAGAAGAATTAAAAACTATTGCTTAAAGTTTATATAAAATTAAAATAGGGGGCTTTATAGCCTCTTTTTTTATAGATTTATAAAAAGGAGAAAAATATGAAACTTATTGAAAAAAGAATTATTCATTTACAGGAAAAATCTTTGGATTTAGAAATAAAAATGAAGGCAAGATATGATGAACTTGTTGATTTTGTATCAAAAAATAAATTAACACCTCAACAATCATTTAATAAAATAAAAAAATATCAAAAGGAAAATAATAAGGATTTTGATAAGTATGTAAAAACAATAATTTTAAAATACAATTTGATACAAAAATTACACTAAAATAAAAACCTCCATTAGGAGGTTATTTTTTAATCAAAAATTTTGGAAGAGTTTTTGTTTTTATATTCAGCTATAATTTGTCGATTTTTATTTTCCATACTATAAAGTGATTTTTTTAATATATCATCACTTGATGGTGCAGTCAAAGATTGTAATTCTGATAATCCCTTTGCAACTTCCTCATCAGTTAAGTTTTTAAGTTGATTTCGAATTTGTCTTGAAAGGTTATCTATATATTCAAGTTCTGACTTTTTCATAAATATCTCCCTATATTTTATAAAGTAGTTTGTCGCATAATCTCTATTATGTGTATAATGGGTTTATTTTTTATTTTGTTTTATACCTGATAAAACTGTGATTATTGAATTACTACTGAACAACACACCATAACAATGATTTGAATCCTTTAAATCCTTTGATAAGTTTATAAGTTGTTCATTGAAAATTTTTTCTTCTACAGAAATATGTTTATCAAATTTTGCATCTTCTTCTACTGATTCAACAAGATGTGAAGAAGCAAGTTTGGAATCATAACTTAAACATTTTGCATATATTAAGTTCACAGAATAATCACCACCACCGAAAATTAAGGTTTCTTCTCCTTTTTCTTCTGTATTTAAGCCAAGCAAAGCCCCTTTTTCAGTAATATGTTTGAATTTGTTAAGTGTGGAAATTTCGTTTATAGAAACATTTTTATTGAATTCGCCATAGGAATATAAGAAATCAGTAAAATCCTTTTGTTCTAAACCTAAAAGAGAAACTTTAGAAAGTGTTAAACCTCTTTTTACTTTTTTATCGGGAACTCTTTTCATCGGATTACCTCCTTTTACTTATATTGGATATATAATACAAAAAATAATAAGTTTTGTCAATAAAAAAGAGCATTTTTTCAAATGCCCTTTCTTTTGATTTATAAAGAAGTTTTTTAGAAACCTCCCATTCCACCCATTCCTGGCATAGATGCACCCATACCAGCCATTTGTGGAGCTTCTTTTTCAGGAGCTTCGGCAATCATTGTTTCAGTTGTAAGTAAAAGACCTGATACAGAAGCAGCGTCTTGTAATGCACAACGAACAACCTTTGTTGGGTCAATAATACCAGATTTTAACATATCTGTATATTCACCCTTTGAAGCATCATATCCAAAGTTTGTATCGCTGTTTTCAAGAATTTTTCCAACGATAACAGCACCATCAACACCTGCGTTTGCAGTAATTTGACGAATAGGAGCTTCAAGAGCTTTTCTTATAATATTGATACCAGCCTTTTGGTCTTCGTTATCAGTTTTGATATTTTCAAGTGATTTTATTGAACGAAGAAGTGCGATACCACCACCTGCGATAATACCCTCTTCTACTGCAGCACGAGTAGCAGCCAAAGCATCATCAACGCGGTCCTTTTTCTCTTTTACTTCGATTTCAGATGAACCACCAATTTTGATAACAGCAACACCACCAGCAAGATGAGCCAAACGTTCTTGAAGTTTTTCCTTATCATATTCTGATGAAGAGTTTTCTATTGATGAACGAATTTCATTGCATCTTGCTTCGATTTCAGCTTTATTTCCTGCACCATCAACGATTGTTGTATTTTCCTTATCCACAACAATTTTCTTTGCGGTTCCAAGCATATCGATTGTTAAATTTTCAAGTTTCATACCCAAATCTTCAGATACAACTGTTGCATTTGTTAAAATTGCAATATCCTTTAACATTTCTTTTCTTCTGTCGCCAAAGCCAGGAGCTTTTACAGCAACAATTTTTAAACCTGCTCTTAATCTGTTAATAACAAGAGTTGCAAGAGCTTCGCCTTCTACATCTTCTGCAATGATAAGTAAAGGACGTGAGCTTTGAGCAATGCTTTCAAGGATTGGAAGTATTGGTTGAAGATTTGAAATTTTGCCTTCTGTGATTAAAATCATTGGATTTTCATATTCACAATTCATTTTTTCAGCATTTGTTATAAAGTATGGTGATAGATAGCCTCTGTCAAATTGCATACCTTCGACTGTTTCAACTTCGGTTTCCATACCTTTTGCTTCTTCAACAGTGATAACACCTTCTTTGCCAACACGTTCCATAGCAGTTGCGATTTTTTCACCAATTTCTTTGTCGCCATTAGCAGAAATTGTTGCAACTTGAGCTATTTCTTCGTCCTTTGAAACTTTTTTTGAACGAGATTGAAGGTCAGCAACAACTGTGTCAACAGCCTTATCAATACCACGTTTTAAATCCATAGGATTCATTCCAGCAGCAACCATTTTTACACCTTCTGAGAAAATAGCTTGTGTAAGAACAGTAGCAGTTGTTGTTCCATCACCTGCATCTGTTGCTGCCTTTGATGCAACTTCTTTTACTGCCTTTGCTCCCATATTTTCAAATGGGTCCTTTAAATCTGTTACTTCCTTTGCAACTGATACACCATCTTTTGTAATTTTTGGTGCTCCGTATGCTTTATCAATCATAACATTACGTCCCTTTGGACCAAGTGTTACCTTTACAGCATTTGCAAGTGTATCAACACCTGCCTTCATTTTATTTCTTGCATCTGCACCAAATTCAATAATTTTTGTAGCCATTTGTTATTCTCCTTATTCTTCAATGATGCCTAAAACATCAGTTTCTTTCATAATAACTCTATCTTTACCATCAAGTTTAATTTCAGTTCCACCCCATTTAGAGAAAAGAACTACATCACCAACCTTTACTGACATAGGTTGTTTTGTTCCGTTTTCAAGAGTTGCACCTTCACCAACGGCAAGGACACGACCGCGAGAAGGTTTTTCCTTTGCAGTATCAGGAATAATAATTCCGCCCTTTGTAGTTGTTTCTTCATCAACTCTTTCAATAAGAATATTATTAAATAATGGTTTAAAATTCATAATTACCTCCATAGATTTATTACAAAGTAATATATAATAGTGAATATCCTTTTTTTCAATAGATAAAACAAAATAAATCAAAGTTTTTATAAAAATAAAAAATCCCTTTAAAGGTAATCAGTCTTTCAAAGAGTTGTTTGTTTCTTATTCTCAATGTCTATGGTTTATATATTATCACGATTCGCTTCTTTTTGCAAGAGGTAAAATTATTTCTTTTTACATTTTTTGCAAATTGATTTGGATTTCATAATATCATTTAAAATAGGAATCATCTTTTTTATGACATTTTTATAAACTTCCTTTTTAAATGGAACAACTTTTCGTGTGATTGCATGTGAAAGTTTTACCCATTTGTAATCCGTAAATTCTTCAGATGGAATTTTTATTTCGCTGTCATCACCACAAAATTCAACCAAAAACCATTTTTGAATTTGACCCTTTACATTTTTATAGTAGTCGTGATATTTCCTTGAAAACTTTAAAACTGCTGGAAATTTGTATGCTCGCCAAACATTATCTTTGAAAACGATTTTTGCGTTTTTTATACCTGTTTCTTCAAATAATTCACGAAGTGCAGTTTCATCAGTTTTTTCACCTGTGTCAACTCCACCCTGTGGAAATTGCCATTTGTAATCAATTTTTTCTTGGTTTCGTTCACAAATAAGGACTTTGCCTTCACAATTATAAACTATAATACCAACATTTTTTCTGTAGCATACACCGTCAACTTCTATGTATTCAGAATTATCACAAATCATTTTGGTCTCCTATTATCTAAATAAGTATATCATTTCTTAGGACTATTTACAAGGTCAAAAGCATTGACAAATGTTTTATTTTGATATATTTTAATAACCTTATAAAAAAACACACACAAAGAAAAGGTAAAAAAAATGAAAATATTATTTGATGGAAAATTGTATAAGAATTTAGATTCAATTAAAAAGGCTGTTGCCTTTATGTCAATTAACAAAATTGTTTTGGAAATAAAACAAAATAAAACACAAAATAAATTTAATACGGTTAATAAAATTCTTGAAACCGAATATTTACGAAGAATCAATGCATACGCAAAATAAAAGGCAGGGATAAACACCCTGCTTTTTTAATATGAAAAACTCCCCATAAAGAGGAGTTTTACTTTGTTATATAGATACTTTTAGAATGGGATTTCATCATCAATATCAACTGATGCGTCGGAATTATCCCAACCAGCATCGCTTCCAACAGATTCAGAAGAATCAAAGTCGCCACCTGAAGTTTTATCTAACATAATCATATATGCGTTAAAGCCAGATAAAACAACTTCTGTTGAATATTTATCAGCACCTGAAGCATCTTGCCATTTACGTGTGCGGAGTTGTCCTTCCACATAAACTTTTGATCCTTTTTTTAAATATTTTTCAGCTACATCAGCAAGACCAGGAGAGAAGATAACAACTCTGTGCCATTCTGTTCTGTCCTTTTTTTCACCTGATTTATCCTTCCAAGTTTCACTTGTTGCAACATTAAATGTTACAATTTTGTTGCCATCTTGTGAGTGTTTAACTTCTGGATCTTTTCCAAGATTTCCTACTAATATAACTTTATTTATTGAACCTGCCATAATTTTCTCCTTTTAAGAAGTAAGCCTGAGTATGAAAACCTAGGCTTACAACTTTTTAGCATTATTTTTTCAAGATTGATTTTCCAGCGTATGTAGCAACATCTCCGAGTTCTTCTTCGATACGGATAAGTTGATTGTATTTTGCTATTCTATCACTTCTTGAAAGTGAACCAGTCTTTATTTGACCAGCATTTGTTGCAACTACTATATCAGCGATTGTTGAATCTTCTGTTTCACCAGAACGATGTGATACAACTGCTGTATAACCATTTTTGTGTGCTAATTCAATAGCTGCTAATGATTCTGTTAAAGTTCCGATTTGATTAACTTTTACAAGTATTGAGTTTGCAACACCCTTTTCAATACCCATTGCAAGACGTTTTGGATTTGTAACAAACAAATCATCACCAACAAGTTGGATTTTTGAACCAAGTTTGTCTGTTAACATCTTCCAACCTTCCCAATCATCTTCTGCCATACCATCTTCGATTGAGAAAATAGGGAATTTTTCAACTAGGTTTGCATAGTATTCTACGATTTCAGCTGATGTGAAAGATTTTCCTTCACCTTTCATTTCGTATTTACCATTTTCATAGAATTCTGATGATGCAGCATCGATTGCGATTCTTACATCTTCACCTGGTTTATATCCAGCTGATTCAATAGCCTTTACGATATATGAAAGAGCTTCTTCTGCTGTTTTAAGTTCAGGAGCAAAACCACCTTCATCACCAACGTTTGTGTTAAGACCTGCTGACTTTAATTCTTTTTTCAAAGCATGGAAAACTTCAGCACCCATACGAACTGCTTCAGCCATTGTTTTTGCACCGATTGGAGCAATCATAAATTCTTGGATATCGATTGGATTATCAGCATGTTTTCCACCATTTAAAATGTTCATCATTGGAACAGGAAGAACATGTGCAAATGTTCCACCAATATAACGATAAAGTGGAAGACCAGCTTCTTCAGCAGCAGCTTTTGCAACAGCCAAAGATACACCAAGGATTGCGTTTGCACCAAGTTTACCTTTGTTTTCTGTGCCATCAAGAGCAATCATTGCTTCATCGATTTCATTTTGATTTTCTGCTTCCATACCGATAATTGCATCTGCAATTACTGTATTTACATTTTCAACAGCCTTTAATACGCCCTTACCTGAATATCTTGATTTATCACCATCACGAAGTTCAACTGCTTCATGAATACCTGTTGAAGCACCACTTGGAACTGCGGCACGACCAAATGCACCACTTTCAAGAAGAACATCAACTTCTACTGTTGGATTTCCACGTGAGTCAAGTATTTCACGAGCATGAATATCTACTATTGCTGTCATTTTATCTTTCCTTTCATTTATTAACATTTAGATATAGTTGAGATTATAATACCTTGCTTTTTATTTTGCAAGTATCTATTTTGAAAATAAACTTATATTTTTCAATATCGAAAAATAAAAAAAGAGGATTAAAAAATCCTCCTTTTAATTAGTTAAATAAAGAACTATTTAACTGGTGTAAGTTTTATTTCTACACGACGATTTTGTTCACGACCAGCCTTTGTTCCATTTGATGCAACTGGATAGTCAGGACCATATCCTTCGATTGTGAAACGTGAAGCCTTCACACCTTGGTTCTTAAGATATTTTGCAACTGAATTTGCGCGATTATATGACAATGTCATATTTGTTGCACGTTTGCCTGTGCTGTCGGTATGGCCAACAACTTCGATTTTTGTTTTATCATATTTTTTCAAAACTTTTGCAACAGAATTTAAGACATCAAAAAAGTTTGGTGATAAGTCATAAGATGCAGTTTTGAAAGTAATGTTTCCTGGCATATTTAATGTTATGTTATTACCAACTTTTGAAACACTTACACCTGTTCCTTGAAGTTCTTGGCGAAGAAGTTTATCTTGGTTGTCCATATAAACACCAATTCCACCGCCAACAGTTGCACCAATCAAAGCACCAGTTAATGTATGTTTACCACGATGTTTTGAATTACTTGTTGTTGCACCGATAACAGCACCAGTTAATGCACCAACACCAGCACCAACAGTTGTTTTACTTGTCTTTTTTTC
The DNA here is from genome assembly GCA_934246625.1 of uncultured Alphaproteobacteria bacterium. Classification (GTDB taxonomy): domain Bacteria; phylum Pseudomonadota; class Alphaproteobacteria; order Rs-D84; family CACZYB01; genus CACZYB01. The sequence continues at coordinate 45,380 of CAKQHZ010000003.1, read as the reverse complement.
ACCAGTGTATGGATCAATACTTGTGCATGATGTTGCAAGAAGTGAAGCACAAATTGCTATAAGAGAAAATTTTTTCATAATCATATTTGTTTCCTTTCTTTGTTAAATTTATCTCATATAAGTATATAAGAATTAAAGCAAATTATCAATAAAAAAAATACCCTCAAATGAGAGTATTTTCTTTTTTATTTAGTTCAATTACTAAACACGTGGAGGAACACCTACACCATTTGAATTTGATTGGTAAAACACATTAGAAGCATCACCCAAACCTAATGAACCAGCTTGTGATACATCAGTTGTTGAAGATGTTTGTTGTGATTGAGCTTGAGCTTCTTGTTTCTTTTCCTTTCTATCCTTTCTTTTTGGAGCAGGAGACATTGTCATTGTTACTGTTGAACCAGAAAATCTTTCAGGTTGTAGTTGAATAAGTATAATTCTTGGATAACGACCATAAACAAGAACAGGTGATGTTCCACGTGTTGATGTTACTTCTGTCCAACCAAATTTTGGAAGTTCAGTCATATAAAAGTCGAAAATACCAGTTACATCATAAGGTGATGAGAATACTACCTTTCCAACCCATTCGTTATCTTTACCATAAATATCTGTTTTTTCCATACTCATAACAGATTCTTCAGGTATAGGAATATCTGTAAAATGTGAGAACACATAAGGCAAATCTTCACTTGAAGATGATGAGTTTGACATTGTTGGATTATATGCACATGCAGATAACAACATTAAACAGCCAGTTAATATATATTTTACTTTGTTTGCTACTTTCATAATTTTCCTCCTTGGAAAGCGTTTATACTTTACTATATTACTACAAAAAAAACACCTTTTCAATTATTTTTTTATATTTCTTAGATTTTTAAAAAAATCCTTTAGTATTTGTGAACATTTATCACTTAAAATTCCACTTTTGACATTTGGTTTATAAAGATTTTTTGCATTTTCAAATATTTTTATACCATTAAGGATTGCCCCGCCCTTTTTATCCTCTGCACCAATATAAATATTTTTTATTTTTGCAAATGATATTGCCGTTGCACACATAGGACATGGTTCAAGAGTTATAAAAATACTGCAATCCATTAAATATTTTTCGTGTTGTTTTTTACAAGCCTTTTGTATTGCCAAAAGTTCAGCATGACAAAATGGATTTGATTTTGTTTCAACAAGGTTATGAGATTTTGCTAAAATTTGCCCCGTTTTGTCAATTATTATACAACCAATAGGAACTTCTTCTTTTAATAAAGCCTTTTGTGCTTCTTTGTAAGCTAAATTCATATATTTTGTAATATTTTTATGAATTATATCTTTATTTTCCAAAATTTACTCCCTATATTTATAGGGGTATTATATATTAACTTATTTTATTTTAAAAGATTTTTATTCTTGACCTTAACAAAGTTAAATAGTAATAAAGTATTTTAGAGTAATTTTTTAGAGGAAAGGCTTACTGATGTTTAATTATGTAATAAAAAAAGTATTCGGAACCGCAAATAACCGTGCATTAAAAAAATATCGTGCAAAAGTTTCAAAGATAAATGCTTTGGAACCAATGATGCAAAAATTATCTGATGAAGAGCTTAAAGCAAAGACCTTTGAATTTAAGGAAAGACTTTCAAATGGTGAAACATTAGACGATATTTTGGTTGAGGCTTTTGCCGTTGCAAGAGAAGGTGCAATTCGAACTTTGGGTCAACGTCATTATGATGTTCAACTTATTGGTGGTATGATTCTTCATGATGGTAAAATTACAGAAATGAAAACTGGTGAAGGTAAAACATTGGTGGCAACTCTTCCTGTATATCTTAATGCGTTGACTGGTAAAGGTGTTCACGTTATTACTGTTAATGATTACCTTGCTAAACGAGATTCTGACTCGATGGGAAGACTTTATAACTTCCTTGGACTTAGTTGTGGCTGTATATTGACTGAAATGGACGATGATGAACGACGTGAAGCATATAAGTGTGATATAACCTATGGAACAAATCACGAATTTGGATTTGATTACCTTCGTGATAATATGAAATTCAGACTTGAAACTTTGGTTCAAAGACCTTTTAATTATGCAATTGTCGATGAAGTGGACTCTATTTTAATTGATGAAGCAAGAACTCCTCTTATTATATCTGGACCAAGTGATGATTCATCAGAACTTTATAACCAAGTAAATTCTGTTATTCCTTTGCTTTTGCCAGAACATTACAAAGTTGATGAAAAGGATAAAAATGCGACTTTGACTGAAAGCGGTATGGAATTTGTTGAAAATGCTTTGTATGAAAAGAAAATTACAAAAATCAAAAACCTTTATGATATTTCAAATGCTACTGTTGTGCATCATTTAGATAAGGCTTTGACTGCACATAAACTTTATAAACGAGATGTTGACTATTTAGTTAAAGATAACCAAGTTTATATTATTGATGAATTTACTGGTCGTATTATGGAAGGAAGACGTTATTCTGATGGTCTTCATCAAGCCTTAGAAGCAAAAGAACATGTTCCTGTTCAAAGTGAATCTCAAACTTTGGCAAGTATCACATATCAAAATTATTTCCGTCTTTATCCAAAACTTTCTGGTATGACTGGAACTGCACTTACTGAAGCACAAGAATTTGAAGAAATTTATAAATTGAAGTGTATTGAGGTTCCTACAAACCTCCCTATTGCAAGAATTGATTACGAAGATGAAATTTATTTGACCGAAGAGGAAAAATATGATGCAGTTATAAAACTTATAAAACAACTTCATGAAAAAAAACAACCTGTGTTGGTTGGAACTGTATCAATCGAAAAATCTGAACTTCTTAACAGACGACTTCTTGCTTCTGGGATAAAAGCTCAAGTTTTAAATGCAAAATATCACGAATTAGAAGCATATATTATTGCTCAAGCTGGTGTTCCAGGAGCAATTACCATTGCAACAAATATGGCTGGTCGTGGAACGGATATTCAACTTGGTGGAAACTTGGAAATGCGTGTTAAACAAGAAACCGCAGGAATGGAAGATGCCGAGCTTATAAAGAAAAAAGTTGAAGAAATCAAAAAAGATATTGTAGAAAAGAAAAAAATCGCTCTTGAAGCTGGCGGACTTTATGTTATTGGAACAGAAAGACACGAATCTCGCCGTATTGATAACCAACTTCGTGGAAGAACTGGTCGTCAAGGAGACCCTGGTGCATCAAAATTCTTCCTTTCTATGGACGATAATTTGATGCGTATTTTCGGTGGTGAAAGAATGAAATCTATGCTTTCAAGACTTGGACTTAAAAAAGGTGAAGCAATTACTCACTCTTGGGTTTCTCGCGCACTTGAAAAAGCACAAACAAAAGTGGAAGCTCATAACTTTTCTATCAGAAAAAATCTTCTTAAATATGATGATGTTATGAATGAACAAAGAAAAATTATTTATTCTCAAAGATATCAACTTATGTCAATGGATAATGTTCATTCATATATTGACGATATGCGTTTAGATGTGATTGAAGATATTGTTGATAGAGCTATTCCTGTTCATGCAAATTCTTCTGATGATTGGAATATCAACGGCCTTGAAATAGATTGTATGGAAACTTTAGGCATCAAAGTTGATGTAAAAAAGTGGTTAGAAGAAAATGAAGGAATTTCTCCTCAAACTGTATTTGAACGTGTAAAGGAACTTTCCGATAATCAAATAAAATCTCAGGAAGATAAATATTCTGTTGATTTTATGAGATTTGTTGAAAAATCAGTTATGCTTCAAACTTTGGACCAAGTTTGGAAGGACCATCTTCTTTCTCTTGATTATTTAAAACAAGGTATTGGCCTTCGTGCTTATGGTCAAAAGGACCCTCTTAACGAATATAAACGTGAAGCTTTTATTACTTTTGAAAAGAATATGTTAAAAATGAAATATAAAACTATTCAAATAATTTCAAAAACTGACTTTACTCAAGAGGGAGTTGAAGAACTTACCGAAGACAAAGATAATGACGATATGACAACTTCACAAGAAGCACTTAACAACTTTAATGGTGAAAGTGAAAATAAATATGCAAATCTTAATATAAGTAGAAATGCGATGTGCCCTTGTGGAAGTGGTAAAAAATACAAATATTGTCATGGAAAACTTGACTAAATAAAGGGAATTAAATGAGTTATGCTCCTTTTGTTCACTTAAGAAATCATACTGCTTATTCTTTAGCAGAAGGAGCTTTACGTGTTCCACAAATAGTAAAAATGTGTCAGGAATACAATATGCCTGCGGTGGCAATTACTGATACAAACAATATTTTTGGTGGTGCGGAATTTTCAAAATATGTGCCAGAAGGTGGCATACAACCTATTCTTGGAACACAAATTTCAGTCGATTTTAATATTCCATCTGATATTGTTATGGGACTTAAATATCCTCAACTGATTTTGCTTGTTCAAAACGAAGTAGGATATAAAAATTTAATCAAATTACTTTCCTATTGTTATCTTAAAAAAAAGCCAGATGAATTACCTCATATTTCATTTGAAGATTTAAAAGAAAAAAGCGAAGGCTTGATTGCTCTTTCTGGTGGTGTAAAGGGTGTAATTGGGCAAGCATTACTTATTGAAAACAAGGATTTAGCCGAAAAGAAATGTTTGGAACTTCTTGATATATTTAAAGGGCGATTTTATATTGAAATAATGCGTCATAATATCGCAGATGAAATAAGGACTGAGGCGGATTTCCTTGATATTGCATACAAACATAATATTCCGATTGTCGCAACAAATGAGTGTTATTTTGCAACAAAGGATATGTATCAGGCTCATGATATTTTGCTTTGTATCACAGATGGAAAATTTGTTGATGAAACAAATCGTCGTCATGAAACCGAAGAACATTATTTTAAATCACCTGATGAAATGGTGAAACTTTTTTCTGATTTACCAGAAGCAATTGAAAATACTATCAATATTGCAAAACGATGTGGATTTAAGGTAAAGGGTTCTAAACCATTACTTCCACACGTGGAAAAAGGTGCTGATGAACCGACTTTATTAAAAGAAAAAGCATACAAGGGGTTGGCAGAACGTCTTAAAATTGCAAATATAACAACCGAAGAAGAGCAAAAGCCATATTATGACAGATTGGAATATGAGCTTGGAATTATTATACAAATGGGGTTCCCTGGATATTTCCTTATTGTTGCAGACTTTATTGGTTGGGCAAAGGCACATAATATTCCTGTGGGTCCTGGACGTGGTAGTGGTGCTGGTTCTATTGTTGCTTGGGCAATGAAGATTACTGACTTAAACCCATTGAAATTTAATCTTCTTTTTGAACGATTTTTAAATCCTGAACGTGTTAATATGCCTGATTTCGATATTGATTTTTGTCAGGACCGTCGTGGTGAAGTTATCCATTATATTCAAGAAAAGTATGGCTTTGATAGTGTTAGTCAGATTATAACATTTGGTAAACTTCAAGCAAAAAATACTATCAAAGATGTTGGTCGTGTGCTTCGTATTCCATATACAAAGTGTGATGACCTTTGTAAAATGATTCCAATGAAAATCCGAGCCGTTGTTGATGGTGAAGAAAAGGAATTTGATACAAATATTCCAAATTGTTTAAAATATATCCCAGAATTTGCTCAGGCTGTGGAAAATGATGAAGTTTTAAAGGGACTTATCAATATCGCGGTTAAGTTGGAAGGACTTTTCCGAAACACAGGAACTCACGCTGCGGGTGTTGTTATAGGAGACAGACCTATTGACCAATTAGTTGCGGTTTATAAAGATGATAAATCAGATATTCCTGCAACTCAATTTAATATGAAATATGTGGAAAGCACAGGCCTTATCAAATATGACTTTTTGGGACTTAAAACCCTTACCATTATTCAAAAGGCTTGTGAAATGGTGTATAAGGACCACAATGTCAAAATCGATATTTCAAATATTCCGATTGATGATAAGGCGACCTATGATTTAATCGGTTCCGCAAATACCGCTGGTATATTCCAACTTGAATCAAAAGGTATGCAAGACGTGATTTTAAATATGAAACCAGATAAAATTGAGGATTTGGTCGCTCTTGTTGCCCTATACCGCCCTGGTCCTATGGATAATATACCTGTATATATTAGGCGAAAATTTGGTGAACCAGTAGAATATCTTCACCCATTGATGGAACCAATACTAAAGGAAACTCATGGTATTATGATTTATCAAGAGCAAGTTATGGAAATGACAAAATCTCTTGCTGGGTATTCATTGGGTTCCGCAGATTTGCTTCGAAGAGCGATGGGTAAAAAAATCAAAGAGGAAATGAAAAGACAACGTGTTATTTTCAAAGATGGTTGTCTTAAATACCACAATATTGATGAAGAAACATCAATGAAAATTTTTGATTTGATGGAAAAATTTGCAAACTATGGTTTCAATAAATCTCATGCGGCATGTTATGCTTGGGTTTGTTATCAAACTGCATATTTAAAGGCTCACTATCCTGCTGAATTTATGGCTGCAACTATGACTTATGATATGGCAGATGTTGATAAACTTGCCTTTTTTGCAGATAACATAAAAAAGATGGGTATAAAAATTCTTCGTCCAGATATAAATAAATCATTTGAATATTTTTCTGTGGAAGAAGATGGAAATATCAGATATGCAATGTCCGCCGTAAAAAGTGTTGGTGTCGGTGTGGTAAAGGAAATTGTAAAGGAACGTGAGAAAAACGGACCATTTAAAAATATTACTGATTTTATTGAGCGAGTTGACCCAAAGAATCTAAATCGCCGTATGCTTGAAAACCTTATAAAGGCAGGTGCGTTTGACAGTCTTGAACCAAATCGTGCAAAAATGTTTGAAAATGTATCATATATTTTGGCTCAGATTTCTTCAATAAGCAAAGATAAGGAAACAAATCAATCAAGTTTGTTTGCCCTTGATGAACTTACAATGAAACGTGATGACATTAAACTTGCCGAGGCGATTGATTGGAAACCTCTTGAACGATTAAAGTATGAACACGAAGCGATTGGTTTTTATGTGTCCGCACACCCACTTGACATTTATGAAAATGTTTTAAAAAGCCTTAATGCTGTAAAAAGTGATGAAATTGCAGGAATCAAACTTGATACCAAAATAACATTTGCAGGAATTGTTGATACCTTAAAAAGTCGTATTTCAAAGGCAGGCAAAAAATTTTATATTGCAAATGTAAGTGATACAAAGGGAAGTATTGACATATTATTTTCTGAAAGAAGTATGAATACTGGACGAACAAAGGAATATTTGGAAAGTGGCAAACCTGTTGCAATTTATTGTGATGTAAAATGTTCCCCAGAAAGGACTTCTTTGTTTGGAAGCACGGTTGAGGAATTATCTCTTAACACACAACTTAATGGAACTTTGCATATAACGATAAAAGATGAAAATGCTGTCCCTGCCCTTAAAAAAACATTGGAAGCTATTGGTCCAGGATATACACATATAGAATTTAATTTAACGATTGGTAATAAAAGGGTTTTAATACCTCTTAATGACAAATACAATATAACAACTGAAAACCTTGAGCTTTTCAAAACAATCAATAATATTGAATTTACTTTCTAAGTTTATATTTTCCTTTACAAACCTGAAATAAAATTTTATAATTTAAACGAATAAAAAGGATTATAAAGGAGACCGATATGAGAAAATTATGTAAATATATTTTCGCATTTATTTTATTTGTAAGTTCATTTGCTGATTTATGCTATTCAGCAAAAAGACGTTCAGGTAATTCAAAACGTGCGGCGACAACAGGTCGTGGAAATACAAGACGTGCTGCAACTACTGGACGCGGTAATACAAGACGTGCTGCAACTACTGGCACAGGAAACACAAGACGTGCTGCGACAAATCGTCGTCAAGTTGGTGGAAGAAGTTTACTTAGAAATGCTGGTGTTGGTGGAACAAGTGGTGTTGCATCTTCAAAAACAAAAGATTCAAAAAATAATTGTCCTATTGGTGTAGTTATTAAAAAAATGACTGATGATGATGGTAATGATGTTTTTTATAAATCAAAAACTGAAACTTGCACAACTCCATCAAATACAACTGGAACAACAGATCTTTATTCTTCTAAAATAGAAGAAAATTTAACAAGACCATCTTGGATAGCGGGAAAACATGTTTGGATATTTAATTGTAATACCGGCTATGTTCCTCAAGTAAAAAATGGTATGAATATATGTATAGAAGAATCTACATTATGCCCACTTGGAAAAACACTTGAAAAAACTGCAAAGGGATATATCAACCCATCAACAAATGAAATTTGTGACATTCCAAGTTTTGCAATGGTAAAAAAATTATCAAGTGAAGAAAATGACCGTTCCGATATATCTGCTGATGTAGCATACAAAATGATGTGTAATAAAAATTACTATGAAGATTCCTCATCAAATGTTTGTTATGCTTGTCCTGAATATAGTCCATATACTCACACAGAAGGAACTGTAGGTTTAGAGAATTGTGTTGATATTTATGATATTGATTTCCGAAATACCTTTATAAAATTAACTGATAATTTACTTTCAGTAATAAATAACAAATTGGCAACATTGAAAAATGATAGTAATGATTATAAGAAATTAGAAGCCCTTAAAGCAAAGGTTATTAGCTTTAAAACAGATGTTTATAATGTTGTTAGTATTGAGGATTCTGAATGGTTTGCAGAGATCTATAAAGAATTTGTTGCAAATTGGGGAATAATGTTGCAAAATACAAATAGTTCGATAACTAATTTAGAAAATATGTATGAAAATATGTATGAAATTTTTCAAAACACTAATCATAAATATGCTTATTTCTCAACTATAAGTGATATGGGAGAAGCAGTAAAAACAACAAAATAAATAGTTTTATTTTATGGAGAGGTTAAATATGAGGAAATATATAACTGCGATTTTGATAATCTTGTTTATGGGGATAACTGTTTTTGTGGAGAATGCAGATTCTGCTCCTTCAAGAAAAAGACAGGCCTCAACAAGAAGCAATACTAAACGTGCAGCTTCAACTTCACGAAATAATCGTGGAAATACAAGACGTGCCGCAACAACTGGTCGTGGAAATACAAGACGTGCCGCAACTACTGGACGCGGTAATACAAGACGTGCCGCAACTACTGGACGAGGTAATACAAGACGTGCTGCGACAACTTCATCTAAAAGGAATCGTATGTTTTCTCGTGGAAGCATTGCATCAACACAAAATGCAACTCGCCAAACAACTACAACCCCTCAAAAAACAGGAAAAGTAAATTGGTGTCCTGTTGGTAAAGTTTTATCACGAAAAGCAAGTGGAACAAATTCTGATGGTGCTGAAACTTATGCTTATTATTATCAAAAAAATAAAAGTTGCACTCCTCAAGAAGATGATTTGGTTGAAGCACTCCTTTGGGAAAAAGCAAAGGTATCTTCTTATGCTTCTGATATGACTGTTCTTCCAAGTTGGATAAAGGCAAATGATGCATACTATTTCAAATGTAAAACTGGTTATGTGCCAGCCGAAGTTAACAATATAAAAATTTGTGTTGGAGTTTCTGAAATCTGTCCTCTTAATGCAATAGTTGAAAGAAATTTAAATAAGGAATTTATCCACCCTAATACCCAAGAAACTTGTATTGCTCCTGCTTACTCTACATCAAGAAATGTTACTGGTGATGAAAATACAAGAAGTTGGGATATTGCTGATGATGATGCTTTTATGTTTGAATGTCTTGAAAATGGATATGCGGAACCTTTGGCATCAAATCCATCTATTAGTATAGAATGTAAACAATGTGCAACTGGACTTTATTCTGCTGCTGGTTCAAAGGGAGTTGCTTCCTGTAAATTACCATGTCCAGAAAATCAAATCTTTGTTTTGGAAAATGGTGAGCCAAAGTGTACACCTTGCGATTCTGTTGCTAAATATAATTCTGGAACAAAATCTTGCTCTTGCCCTTCTGGATATGAAGATACAAGCAATGGTAAAGGTTTGAAATGTAAAAAACTTACAACCGCTTCTGATTGTGATGCCAATGCTACATTCAAAGCTGATACAAAAGAATGTGTATGTAATGCAAATTACTCTGGTTCTGGATTTATTTGCACTTTGAATTGTGCAACAAATGCCGAACTTGTAAATGGCTCTTGTGTATGTAAATCTGGCTTTACAGGAGATGGTGTAAATTCATGCACTCAAGTAACAACTTTATCAGCAAGTGATTGCGATGAAAATGCTACATACATAGCTAAGACAAAAAATTGTGTATGTAATGACGGATATTTTGGTGATGGTATAAAAGCAAATGGTTCACCATATTGCACCGCAAACCAAACAGTTGCTCAATGTCAAAACACTGCAAATTCAGAAACCCCACGTGGTTGTCGACCAATTTGTGCTGCTGGATATGCATGGCAAGCAAACTAAAAAAACAATATATTTAATAAAGACCCCTTCGTTTTGTAAGGGGTTTTATTTTATCCAAAATAAACAAATTTTTCTCTTGTGTTTATAATTAAAAGGAAGTAAAAAGATTATATTATTTATAATATAGGAGTGTTAATATGCAACCATCTACATTTTCATTGTTTAGTTTATTTACAGATTCTGATTTGATGACAAGACTTACATCAATACTTATGGTAATTGCATCAATTTATTCATGGGCTATTATTATTGAAAAGGTATTTTTTATCAAAAAAATAAAACTTGCTGGTGATATTTTTGAAAGAAAGTTTTGGAGTGGCGGTTCTTTGGACGAACTTTTTAATTCAATAAAATCAAAGGCATCAGACCCTATGTCTTTGGTATTTATTTCTGCGATGAAGGAATGGAAAAAATCTTCACCTCTTCTTCGTTCAAAAAACAATGGGTCAAAGACAATGAACCTTCATCAACGTATTGACCGTGTTATGACTATTACTATTGAAAAAGAAGTCGGTAAATTAGAAGAACGTATCGATTTCCTTTCTATGATTGGAAGTATTGCTCCTCTTGTTGGATTATTTGGAACAATTTGGGGTATTATGACAAGTTTTTCTGCTATTGGTGCAAGTCAAAGCACAACTTTGGGTGTGATTGCCCCTGGAATTGCAACTGCTTTATCAACTACAGCTTTGGGATTGATTGTGGCAATTCCTGCGGTTATTGGATATAACAAAATTACTGGAGATTTAACAAAGTATGTTATGAAGTTGGAGGCTTTTGCTGGAGAATTTACTGCTATTATTTCTCGTCAAATAGATGAAAATATCAATAATTAGGATATGTAAATGTTTGTGAAAAAATATAAAAAATACGGCCAGACGAAACCTGAAATCAATTTGACATCTATGATTGATGTGATGTGTATTTTGATGTCTGTGTTTATGGTTACTGCTCCTATGCTTACAACTGGAATGAGTGTCAATCTTCCAAAGGGTGGAAAAACTGCTATTGAAGGGGCAGAAAAGGCTGTTAACATTACGATTGATAAAAATGGAAATATTTTTATTGGAAAGGAAAAAATTGCACAAACTAAATTAAAAACCAAACTTCAATCTATGCTTAAACAAAATCCGTCTATGTCTGTTGTGATAAGTGGTGATACAAAAACTCAATATGGAAAAGTTATTGAAGTAATGGGGTATTTGAAAAATATGGGACTTAAAAAAGTCGGGCTTAAAACCGACCCTGTGGTAAATAAAAAAGGATAAATTTGTGAAAAAGCATTTCAGTTTTACCTCTTTTAATGCTGTAAATTCTATTCCACCTTTGCTTAAAGATGGATTGATTATTTCTGTGATAATTCACATTTTTATTTTGACATTGATAATGATAACTCCACATATTCAATTAAATGTTTTTCTTCCTAAACATGGCGAAAATGAACCTATTATCATAGATTTAGACAATGCAATCGTAAGTAAAAAAACTATTTTACCCCCTGCTCCTTCAAAGGAAATAAAGGCTAATACAACTCCTAAAAAATCAAGTGATTACAATGCTCCTGTTGAACAAAAGGTTGTTGCAAAGGAACAAGTGCAAGAAAAGGAAGTTGTAACTGAAAATACAAAATCAGAATCAAGTGATTTGATTACAGAAACACAAACAAAATCAAAAAATGAACCAAAACAAAAGATTGATGAAAAGCAAAAAAATCTTGCCGAAGAACGAATTGGTTCGTTAAATGATTTGCTTGCATCTGTTGATGGAATAAAACAAGAAAAAGAAAAAAAACAAAAAGAAGAAGTTTTTTCAGAAGTGAAAAAAGGAATTTCCGCATCTGTTATTGATACAAAAACTCAATCATATCAGGAAAATTCAACCGCAGATTATTTAAGAAAGCAATTATCAATTTCATACATTGATGCAATAAGAATAAAACTTCGCTCATGTTGGAATATTGACCCAGGAGCAAAGGATATTAAAAATATGAAAATAGTTATTAAAACAACTATTGCTCCAGATGGAAATATAAATGATATTGAAATTTTAAACCAAGATAGCAACTCTTCTCCTTCGTTTATTGCCGTTGCAGAAAGTGCAAGAAGAGCCCTTATCGTATGTAATCCATACAATCTTCCTGCTGAATATTATCAAGATTGGAAGAATATAATCTTTACTTTTTATCCAGATAAACAATCTGTTCAATAGAATAGAAATTATGCTTGATTTATAAGGATTATCCTATATACTTAGTATATAAGGAGACTAAATTGAAAAAAGTAATACTAAAAAAAGACCCAAATAAAAAAACTTTTTTTGAACATCTTAATATTTTATTTCATATTATTTTTAAAGAACGTGTGTTTATCACAAACAAACGTGGAAAGCTAAATTTTTATCATATATCACCTATTCTTCAATTTACATTATTTGTTATAATTACAGGTGGAATATATTGGTCGATATATACAAGCAAATTTTATTTACTTAATTCCGAAATATTAAAGGAAAAAGATAGGCAAATCCAAGATGCAAGGAATAAATTTAATAAAACTATTATTGATATACGTGCTTATCGTGATACTATCGAATCAATAAATAAAAAAATTGAAAATTCTCAAAAAAATGTAATATCTTTACTTGAAAAAAATGAAACATTAACAAAACTTGAAAAAGACAACCTTATAAAAAATCAATTACTTCTTTCAACCGAATTAAAATATGTAAATTCTTCACTTAATGATTTTACAAAGGGAATTTCTTGGGCAAATGTTGATATAAAGGACCCTGTGTATAAAACAACAAAAAATGAACTTGAAAAAAATGTTGTGCTTAATGAAAATATATTTCTTAAAGAACGCAATAATAAATTGGAAACTTCATTAAATAATATGCGTGAACTTCAAAACAATTTGATTGATAAAATTACAATTCTTGCCGAAGATAAAATTGATGAATTTGAAAAAACTTTAAGTAAAATTGATATTATTCTTTCACAAGTAAGGCTTAAAAATCGAAATACTTTGATTAAAAAAGTTCAACAAGAATCAGAAGAAGGTTTGGGTGGCAAATATATTCCACTTAAAAACATTGAACTTTCAGATGAAGAATTAAATCAAAAATTTAAAAATGCAAATATAAAGGTAAATCTTTGGGAAGGTTTGGCAAAGGCAACAAAGATGCTTCCTCTTGGTGCTCCTGTGAAAACAAGAATAAGAATTACATCTCCATTTGGAGTAAGAGCAGACCCATTCTTGAAAACTCCTGCTATGCACACTGGTATTGATTTTGGTGGTAAAATGGGAACTCCTCTTTACGCAACTGCATCTGGTAAGGTTATTCAGGCTGGACCTCGTGGTGATTATGGTCTTGCAGTGGAAGTTGACCATGGCTTGGGCTTTACAACTCTTTACGGACATTTAAGTAAAGTTAGTGTGAAAAAAGGTGATATTATAGAAGAAGGAACAAAAGTTGGGCTTGCGGGTTCTACTGGACGAAGCACTGGCACCCATCTTCACTATGAATTAAGACATAATAAAAGAGCATTAAATCCTTATGCTTTTGTAAAAGTCGAAAATAAATAAAGGGGTATAAAATGTTTGGATTTTCAAAAAAAATTACACCATCAAGTTTGATAAGTAGCTCTATGTATGTAAAGGGGTTGGTTCAATCTGAATCTGAAATCTATGTCGATGGAACAATCGAAGGTGATGTTATTTGTAAAACTCTTATTGTTGGAATAAATGGTAAAATTAAAAGCTCTTCTATCCAAGTAGAAAAAATTGTCGTTCATGGAAATATTGAAGGAAATATAAATGCGACATCAGTTTATCTTGGCTCAAGTGCAAGAATAAATGGCAACATTTATCATAAGGATATTTCAATAGAAAATGGAGCCTTTATAAATGGAGATTTAAAACAAAAACGCGATTAAAGGAGGCATAATGAAAAATATTGTTATTGGTTCTGATCACGCTGGCTTTGATTTAAAGGAATTTTTAAAATCTTATTTGACTGATGAAGGATATAATGTAAAAGATGTTGGAACAGAATCAAAAGATTCTTGTGATTATCCTGACATTGCAGAAAAAATGGCAAAATATATAGAACAAAATCCAAATTATATTGGTGTTCTTATTTGTGGGACTGGTGTTGGAATGAGTATTGCAATTAACAGATATAAGCATATTCGTGCATCTTTGCTTTATAGTCCAGAAGTAGCAAGACTTTCAAGGGAACATAATGATGCAAATGTTGCTGTCCTTGGTGCAAGAAGTTTTACAAATAAGGAAAATCTTGATTTTTTAACAGCTTTTTTGACAACCCCCTTTTCAAATGAGGAACGTCATAAACGAAGAATTGAAAAAATGTCATAAAAAAAGTCCCCTTTATAGGGGATTTTTTATCGTTGTTTAACTTCCTTTAACACATTATTAAAAAACTCATATTCTTTAAAAACTCCATCAAATTCACCATCAGCAGAAAGACTGCACTTTCCATTAATGTTTTTAAAATGCAAATGGATATTTTCGATTTTTTTATCTTTGTTTTGAGATTTAATTGCATTAAGCATTTCTGAAATATCTTTTGATGAGATGATATTGTGGCTTTTTTTCATTTTGCACCCCTTATTTAATTATTCTTTGTATTTTAAATTAACATATTCGTAAAGTTTGTCAATTATTTTTCTTTGAGACTATTGACAAATAAAAATATATGGGTAAAATATCTTTATTATTGTTAAAAAGAAAGGTGTTATTATGAAAATTGATATAAAAACAAATTATGAAAAAAATGCAAATTTTGATTTTGCAGAAGCTGTTAAATGCGTAAATGAAAAAATCGCTCCTAAAATTCAAGAAAGAGAATATTCTGTATTCAAAAATCCCGAAATTGAAATAAAAAGAAATGGCAATCTATTTTTTGCAAATTTCCACGGATTACGTATGAGCTTTGGTGTTAAATCAAGATAATTTGCATACAATATTCGCAAAAACTTAAATCCTCTTTATAGAGGATTTTTTGTTGAAAAAATTCTTGTTTCTTTTATAATATCCTTAATTTTAAAAATCAATGGAAAGAGAGGCAAAAATGGTAAGTTTTTTCAAAGATAACCTTAAAGATTCTGATAAAAAAGTTTATGATATTATTCAATCAGAATTAAACAGACAACAAAATCAAATAGAACTTATTGCCTCTGAAAATATTGTTTCAAAGGCCGTGTTGGAAGCAATGGGTTCAATTCTTACAAACAAATATGCAGAAGGATATAGTGGAAAACGTTATTATCAAGGTTGTAAATTTATTGATGAGATTGAAACTTTGGCAATAGAACGTGCAAAGGAAATTTTTGAATGCAAGTTTGTAAATGTGCAACCTCATAGCGGTGCCCAAGCAAATACAGCTGTGTTTTTTGCCCTTCTTAATGCTGGGGATACAATTATGGGAATGAGCCTTGATGCAGGCGGACATTTAACCCATGGTGCAAAACCAACTATCAGTGGCAAATGGTTTAAATCTGTGCAATATGGTGTAAATGAAAATGGATACATTGATTATGAACAGGTAGAAAAACTTGCCCTTGAAAACAAACCAAAACTTATTGTTGCGGGTGGTTCTGCTTATCCAAGACTTGTTGACTTTAATAAATTCCGCGAAATTGCAGACAAAGTTGGTGCCTACCTTATGGTGGATATGGCTCACTTTGCGGGACTTGTTGCTGGTAAAGTTATTCCTTCACCTGTGGGAATTGCAGATATTACAACAACTACTACACATAAAACTTTACGCGGACCTCGTGGTGGTATGATTTTAACAAATAATGAAGAAATTGCGAAAAAAATTGATAAGGCTGTATTCCCTGGAATCCAGGGCGGTCCACTTGAACACATAATTGCGGGAAAGGCCGTTGCATTTGGTGAAGTTCTTCGCCCAGAATGGAAAGATTATGCAAATCAAATACTTAAAAATGCAAAAATCCTTGGCGAAACATTGATGAAAAATGGTTTTGATTTGGTAAGTGGGGGAACAGATACGCATCTTATTCTTGTTGATTTACGAAGCAAAGGTATCACAGGAAAAGAATGCGACCTTGCATTGGAAAATGCTGGAATAACATGCAATAAAAATGGTATTCCAAATGACCCTACTCCACCATCAATTTCTTCTGGTGTTCGTTTGGGTGTGCCAGCCATTACAACAAGAGGTTTCAAAGAAGATGATGTTATTGAGGTCGCAAATTTGATAACCGAAGTTGTAGATGATTTTGTAAAAAACAAAGATTACGAATCTGAAACAATTAAAAATGTGCGACAAAAAGTTATAAAACTTTGTGCAAAACACCCTATTTATTAATATAATAAATCAAATTTTTATTCTTTGTAAGCCCCAGATTTTCTGGGGTTTTTATTTATTTGAAAATTTTTAAAATAATTTGCTCCTAAAAGAAAGCTCCTTTTATGAAGGGGCTTTTTTATTGCTTAGAAAATTAAGAGATAAAGTTAGTAAAAAAACTCCCTCAAATTTGAGGGAGTTAATTTTTGAATTAAAGAAATTCAATTATTTTGCTTGGGCATTTGCCTTTTTAGCATATTTTGACATAGTTCTTGCCATTTTTTTCTTTGAAACTATACCTTTTTTTACGCCCTTTGCAAGTTGGCTGTTTGCTTGTGATAATGCAGTTTGAACTTCTGCTTTATCCTTATTGCCAATAACTGCAAGAGAAAGTTTTTTCACAAAAGTGCGGATTTTTGACATACGGCTTTTGTTTTCAAGTCTTTTCTTTTCGTTTCTTATAATTCTTTTTTTTGAAGATTTATGGTTAGCCATTTTTTTATCCTTTCAAATATTAACAAAATACTATCGTTTAGAGAATTGGAAAGAACGACGAGCTTTTTTATGACCGTAGTGCTTTCTTTCAACAACTCTTGAATCACGAGTTAAGAAGCCTGCTTGTTTGATAGTAGCTCTTAATTCTGGTTCTGCTAAAGCTAATGCTTTACTGATACCATGTTTCAAAGCACCTGCTTGACCAGAAAGTCCACCACCAACGAGTGTAGCTTTTACATCGTAAGCACCTTCTCTTTTTGTAATACCAAAAGGTTGGCAAATAACCATTTGAAGAATTGGACGACGGAAATATTCTTCGTAATCCTTTCCATTTACAATGATTTTACCCTTACCTGGCATAATCCAAACACGAGCGATAGAACTTTTTCTTTTACCTGTTGAATATACACGACCAAGTGCATCACGAACAGTTTTTTCTTTCTTTTCAACTTCCTTTTTTGCTACTGGTTTAACAATGTTTGCCTTTGGAGCAACATCACCAATTGTAGCAGGTTTTGAAGCAGATTTTTTTGTTGTTGCTTTTTTTACAGTTTCAACCTTTACTTCTGCTTTTTTTGTTGTTTTTTTAGCAGGTGCCTTTTTTGCAACTTCTTTTGTTTCTGTTGCTGTTTCTACTTTTTCTTTTTTTTCAACCATTTTTAAGCACCTTTCTTTGTATTTTTAGAATTCATTGATTTTACATCTAAAACTTCTGGTTTTTGTGCAGTATGTGGGTGTTCTGAACCTACATAAACGTGAAGTTTTCTCATTTGTTGACGACCAAGTGGATTTCTTGAAAGCATTCTTTCAACTGACTTTATAATAAGTCTTTCTGGATGTGAACCACCAAGGATTGCGCCCCAAAGTCTTTCTTTTATTCCACCTGGGAAATTTGTGTGCCAAAAGAATTTTTTGTTTGCAAGTTTATTACCTGTAACAGCAACCTTTTCAGCATTTATAACGATAATATGATCACCACAATCAATGTTTGGTGTATATATTGTTTTGTTTTTACCACGAATATATGTTGCACAAATAGATGCAAGACGACCAAGAACTAAATCAGTTGCGTCAATAACATACCATTTTGCATTTACATCAGATGGTTTTGCAGAATATGTTTTTTGAACCATTTTTTTACCTTTTTATTGTTTATTAAACAGTCATATATTACATTAAAAATTTTGAAAGTCAAGAAAATAAAGACTTTTTCTTGTATTTTTTGATGTGGTATTATAATACCGCTATTGTATTTTATATACATCTAAACTTCCCCACATTACATATATATCCATTTTTACAGTTTTGTCTAGGGGGGGGGTAAAACTACAATATTTATCCATTATAAGCATATCATAGTTATTTAAATCTATCTTCTTTTTATTATCAAGGAAATAGCAATTATTAAAATCTACATATTCATAGAAATCATGATTATGTATTTTAGAAATAAAATCTGTTAAAAAATATGGATTACCAAAAGCATATAAAACTGTTCTTTTATTTTTAATATTATTATAAAATTCCTTAGCAATTTGTATTTTACTACGAATAAAAATATATTCTTTATAATTTTTAATTATTTGAATAAACATCATAAATATACAAATTAAATACCAACCTATTTTTATATATCTATTATTTTCTTTTAATAAATAATTATAAATCCAAATAATAAAAAAGGTATAAGATACAAAATGATAATAGAAATTATTTAAACCTAAAATTACATAAGATAAAGAATAAAATAGGCCAGCGAATAGAAATGAATCAAACAATTCGCTTTTTCTTTTTTTTAGTATTGAAAAACCTTTTATTGATGAGATAAAAAAGAAGAAAATTGTTAAAACATTATTAAAAAACAATTCTATACTTAAAATTTTATATTGTTGGTAAAGGGAATTATAAAATGTTATTGTATGCCTATATACTAAAAAATAATAAAGTATCAAAAATATTGTTCCGTTTAATATTAATGATAAATTAAAATATTTCCATTTTTTATTTTGATTTTTAAGAAATAAAAGATTTGTTATTGCTATTACTATATATGGAATAAACATACATTCTTTCATATATGTAGAATAAAATGCAGATAAAAATGATAAAATATAATAATGAGCTTTATTAGTAAAATACGCCCTTTGGTAGAAAAATGCAAACAATAAAATAAAAAGGCATTGAGTTATTTCTGAATATTTATATTCTAATAATAATCTTGTAATTCCAGCAAAAGAAAAAAATAGTGTAAAAAAGAATAATATATTTAATAAATTGATTTTACTTATTTTTTCAAATTTATTAATATCAAAGAAGATTTTTATAAGTAGAAATGTTAATAAGCAAATTTTGAAAATTAAAAATACAGGGAAAGTTATGTAATAATATTTTAAATTAAATAATTTCAATATTGTATAATCAAGAAATTGAAAAGGTAAAAATCTTCCTAAACTATCCCCTATTCTATCTGAAATCCATATACCTTTAATATAAATTGTTGGAACAATAAACCTGATTTCATCTGTTAATAATAAAACAAAATTCTTAAAAATAAGATAAGAAAAAAATCCTATAATTAAGGTTATTAAAATATAAAAAATACTTTCTTTTATTTTTAGCATAAAAACTCCTTATATAAGACTTTCTGGAATTATTTTTAAAAACTTCGTCATAAGACGTTTTCCAAGTGTTGTATTTGGTGCCTTATGCTTTATAATTTCATTGCCATTTTCATCTTTGCCAACCCAAATAAGACTTCCATCATCAAGTTCAAGTTTCCAAGAATTTGATATATCTTTGTTTATCATTTGGATAAGTTGCTTTGCAAACTCCTTGCTTTCAAAAACAGCGACAATTTCACTATTTAATAATGCAGAACGTGGGTCAAGGTTAAAACTTCCTATCCACGAAATTTTTTCATCAAAAACCATAGTCTTTGAGTGGAGTGAAGCAAATGATGAAATTTTTTTGCCCTTTAACTTCATTCCCTTATTCATAAATTCATATACATTCACACCAGCAAGGACCAAATCCTTTCGATACCTTTCCCATGCGGAATAAACAGCCGTTGCATCAGTAGATGATAAAGAATTTGTTAAAATACTTATATCTATACCATTTTTTGCCTCATCAACCAAAATATTTGTTCCTAATTTTCCCGGAACAAAATATGCAGATGAAATAAAGATATTCTTTTTTATATCTTTCCAAAGAACACTTAATGCCTTTAAAATTGGACTTACAGACTTTAATTTTTCATTCTTTGGCATATCAATTTTTTCTGGTCCATCAGCAATAATTGCACCCTTTCCCCAAATAAATTTTATCTTTTTTGAGTTATAAGATGTAATTATATAATCCATTATTTTTTGATAAATTTCGGATTCCTTTGTCTTTTCCTTTTGAAGTTTTAAAAATTCCGCTCTTAGTGATGCAAGTTTTTCAGGAGTTTTTCGCTCTGGAAACATATAAGATGGAATTGCCAAATGATAATTCCAATATTTATAAAAACTTTCCTGAGCTTCACGTGCTATTTTTCCAATAAAAACAACATCTGTATCAGCAAAATTTGTATTTTTATCAGAATCAAAATAGTTTTTGGCAAGATTGCGACCTCCTATAATCACAGCAGAACCATCAACCACAAACATTTTATTATGCATACGAGAATTAAGGCGGTTAAAATCGAACAAGAATTGTGGATATCTTATAATATGTTCACGATATTTAAAGGTATTGAAGACCTTAACCTCTATATTTTTATGCACATCTAAAAGCATAATATCGGACAAATCGGAATCCATACCATTATCATCAACCAAAATTTTAACTTTTACCCCTCGGTCGGCAGCCTCCTGTAATTCCTGAAGAAGTATTCTTGCAGATGGGTCATTATTATAGATATATGTTTGCACTTCAATAGTTTTTGTTGCCAATTTTGCAAAGGCTGCACGTGCAAGAAAAGCCTCTATTCCATTATTGATAAGTGATGCACCACTTAATTCTGGATTTTTTAAAAGCTCTGTTTTATACACTTTTGCAACAGGAGTATCCAAGCTATATTCTGGTATAGGTGCATATTTAACCTGATACTTGTCTTGGCTTACTTCCTTAATAGAATTTGGGACAGTAGAACAACCAAACATAGCCCAGCATAAACTTGATAATATATAATTTTTGAAATATTTCAACTTTATCCCTTAACTATAATTCTGAAAGTTTTTGGATTTGATCTTCGGTTATAAGTTTATCGATAATTTCATCCAATGCTTCACCAATCATAACATAATCCAATTTATATAATGTAAGGTTGACACGATGGTCAGTTACACGATTTTGTGGATAGTTATAAGTTCTGATTTTATCACTTCTATCACCTGTTCCGACTTGGGATTTTCTTAACCCAGCACGTTCAGAATCGATTTTTTGACGTTGTGCTTCGTAAAGTTTTGAACGAAGCATTTTCATAGCTCTATCCTTATTTTTAAATTGAGAACGTTCGTCTTGGCATTGAACAACTGTGTTTGTTGGGATATGAGTAATACGAATAGCAGAATCGGTTTTATTAACGTGTTGGCCACCAGCACCACTTGCACGATAAGTATCAATTCTTAAATCCTTTTCATTGATTTCAATATCAATGTCTTCAGCTTCTGGCATCACGGCAACTGTTGCTGCAGATGTATGCACACGACCAGCAGATTCAGTTTCAGGAACACGTTGCACACGATGAGCACCTGATTCAAATTTTAGACGACCAAAAACACCCTTACCTGTGATATTTGAAATAATTTCCTTAAAACCACCAGCTTCATTTTCATGATAATTTAAAACTTCAAGTTTCCACCCCTTTAATTCGGCATAGGCTTTATACATATTAAATAAGTCGCCAGCAAAAATTGCGGCTTCATCTCCACCTGTGCCGGCACGAATTTCCAAAATCGCATTTTTATCATCTGCTTCGTCCTTTGGAAGTAATGCAATTTTGATTTGATTTTCAATTTCTGGAAGTTTGTCTTTGCATTCATAAAATTCTGTTTCGGCAATTTCCTTTAATGATGGATCCTTCATCATTTCTTCGGCTTGTTTCATATCGTCCAAAGTTTTAATATATTTATCAGCAAGTTCAATTACTGGCTTTAAATCAGAATATTCCTTTGATACTTTTGCCATTTCCTTTGGGTCTTCAAATGTGCCCATAAGTTGAGTTTCAAGCTCTTTATACTTATCTTTGATTTGCAATAATTTTTCTTCAAAATTCATAATGTTATCCTTATTTATTTAAAGTCTTATTTAATACATCAATTAAAGTAGTAGATGAAATATTTTGTTGTTCACCTGTTATCATATTTTTAAGTGATACTGTATTATTTGCAACTTCATCTTCACCAATAATAATTGCAAATTTTGCATTTATTTTATTTGCATATTCCATCAGTTTTTTAAACTTTTTATTTTCAAAAATTGTTGATACTTTGGCATTCGTTTTTGCATTTAATTCATCTTGAATTTCCGTTGCCATTTTATAACAATTTTCATTTTGTGGAAGTATTACAACATCCATCATTGATTTATCAATGGTTATTTTTCCATCTTCGATTAACGGAACAAAAAGTCGTGAAAGACCAATAGAACCACCAACACCACAAATAACCTTGTCTGTATAAAAATCACAAAGATGTTCATATCGACCACCACTTGAAATTGAACCAAATTCAGGATAGTCGGTTAAAAATGTTTCGTAAACTGTGCCAGTGTAATAATCAAGTCCACGCACGATTGATAAATCAACCACAGCATTATGTGGTAAGAATTTCATTACAGTTTCAAGCTCTGTAATACCTTGCTTCATCAATTCATTATCCTTTATAAAGGCAAAATCAGAATGATGATTTTCAGGAATTGAAATACCGATGTTTGGAAGATATTCGATTTTCAAAAGAGCAATAGCCAAATTATAAACCTTTTCATCATTTATCACAGATTTAAGTTCGGCTTTGAAATCATCTTCGCTTTTAAACTTATATCTTTTATCAATTATCGCAACTGCAGATACTTTTTTGCTGTCTTCAATACCAAATTGAGAGAAAAATCCGTCCCAAATTTTACGATTTGAAACACGAACCTTGAAATTTCCCAAATTAAAATCAGATGTAAGTTTTGAAATAGTCTTTATAATAGTAGAAATTATTTCAACATCATACATAATTGAAAGGTTATTTTCTGCAACAATATCAATATCGGCTTGAAAAAATTCACGATAACGTCCCTTTTGTGCACGTTCACCACGATAAACTTTTCCAATTTGATAGCGTTTAAATGGGAATACCAAATCTGCATAGTGTTCAGAAACATATCGTGCAAATGGAACAGTTAAATCAAAACGCAAAGACAAATCATTTTCACCCTTTGTAAAACGATAAACTTGCTTTTCTGTTTCACCACCAGCCTTTGCAAAAAGGACTTCTGACTTTTCAATGGTTGGTGTATCAATCGCAACAAAGCCAGCTTTTTTATAAGTATTTTCGATTGTTGATTTTATAGTATCAAAAACGAATTGGCTTTGAGGTAAAAGTTCAACAAAGCCAGACAAAACACTTGTATTTATTTTATTTTTTGCCATTATTGTAAATTCCTGTTCCTTATATATGCAGTTCCATTTTTAAGTTTTTCAACATTCATTTCTATATTATGTCGTGATACAGGTTTTGTTGACAATGGCTTTATTACTTCACCATCAACAACTATATCAACACCCTGTGCATTACCAATAGTCAAATACAAATTATCTTCGTTTGGAATATAGTAAACATCTCCATTTTCAAGAATTGTTTCAAATATCGCTTCACCTGTTCCTATATCACCTTCGGCTTCGTCATATTTGTAAAGACCGTCTTTTTTAAGTTTTATCCAAACCTTATCCTTTGCAACCAATTTTATTTCAGAAGAATCCTTGTTTTCCAAACCATATTCACGTGGGGTATGAACAGACATATCAGAAGTTGCCACAACTTCCTCTTCATCATTTACAATTTCATATTTCAATGAAGTTTCAGTATTATTTTGTGTTTCTTCAACCTTTAATTCTGGTAAAGTTTGTGTTGGTTGTGGTTCAACCTTAACTTCAGATATTGGTATAAATTTAGGTTCGTTTTTAACATTATTTTCCAAAGAAGAGTTAAGGACGATTTCCACATTTTCTTCAACAGGAGATGTTATTTGTGGAGCTTCAACAACTTCTTTTGAAGCAACTTTTACAACCTCTACATTATCATTTTTATTTGAAAAAACAAATACTAACAATATACAAAATAAGACAGCAACACTTCCAAAAATAATATGATTGCTGTTTATTATAGGATCTTCGATAAGAGAATTTTCATCGGTTGGAGCTGTTATATTTTCTGGTTGTGATTGATTGTTTTCACGTTTATATTCGGCAATAAGTTTTTGAACATCTTCTATACCAAGATATGTTGCATAACTTTTTATAAAACCAATAACATATGCTTGACCAGGAAGAGCATTAAATCGATTTTCTTCCAATGCAATTAAATATTGTGGTTTAATTCTTAAATCATCAGAAATTGCGTCTATTGTTTTACCCTTTTGTTCACGCTTATTTTTTAAAATATCGCCAATAGTTTCCTTTTTTGGAGGTAAAACTATTTCATTTTTTTCTGATTGTGCCATCTTTTCTAAAAGTTCTTTTTCATTGTATCCCATAACAAAGCTCTCCTTTTATATTTATATCATTTCAAAGATACGATTATTTTTTTTTAGAATCAATATTTTTATGAAGAAAAACACAATTTATTTGAATAATTTATCAATAAGTGTAAAAACTTCGTCTGGATTAGATGAATTATTGATTAACTTTCTGAATTCATTCGAATTTCTGATACCTTTTGAATACCATGCTATATGTTTTCGAGAGTTAAGCATACCACCCTTTTCACCATAATATTCAATCATTGCCCTTATATGGTTTAGCATTATTTCTTTTTTTTCTTCGATTGTTGGGTTAAATGTGTATTTTCCAGTTTTTAAAAACTCTATAACCTGAGACAAAAACCATGGTGCACCATAGGAACCACGACCAATCATAATACCATCAACACCAGTTTTTTCTATCATTTCCTTTGCAAGTTCGCAAGTCGTTATATCGCCATTACCAATAACTGGGATTGAAACGGCATTTTTAGTTTTTCTTATTGTTTCAAAATCAATGTCGCCCGAGTAAAGTTGACTTCGGCTTCGCCCATGAATTGTAATCATAGAAGCGCCAGCAGATTCTATCATTTTTGCAAATTCTGGAGCAATTTTATTATTCAAATCCCAACCTGTGCGAATTTTTACAGACACAGGGACATTTACCGCAGAAACTACCGCCTTTATAATTTGTTCGGCAAGAGGCATATTTTTCAATAAATCTGAACCAGCACCATTTTTTACAATTTTATTAACTGGACAACCCATATTTATATCAATGATATCCGCCCCTAAATCTTCGTTAATTTTTGCACTTTTTGCCATAATTTCAGGATTATTACCAAAAATTTGTATTGAAGTTAATTGTTCTGATTTATTTTCTTCATACATTCTTTTGATTTTATCGGTTGATTTTCGTCTTTCCAATAACATAACTTGAGACGTAGATGGAACCATTTCTGACACGGTCAAGGACACCTTGTTTTCATCATCACCAAATGAGGAAACAAGTGTGCGGAATGGTAAATCTGAAACTCCTGCCATAGGAGCAAGAATTACAGGATTTTTAATTACAACATTTTTTAATTTTATCGGTTTTAACAAAAATAAGTCCTTGTCGTTATATCGTATTTATGATAATATATTACTATAATTTATAAAAATCAAAAAGAAAAGAAATGAGTAATAGTAGCATTGTAAAAAAATTGATTTTATTTGTATTTTTTGCACTGATTTTTATCTTTCTTAAAAACATAGTGTTTAGTGAATACAATATTTTCAATTACTTAGATAAAAAACATAAAATTGATACTTTAACAAAACAATTAGAAAAGCAAACAAAAATAAAAGATAAACTTTTACTTGAAGCGAATATTTTAAAGGATACAAAAATTGTAAATATTGATATTCTTGAAAAAGAATCTATTAAAAAATTAAAACGTATTCCAAACTCTTCTTTTATAATTATAGAATAAAAAAACCTCCGCTTTGGAGGTTTTTATTTTTATGTATATTATTTGTGTTATAATGTTAAATCATCTTCTTCATAATATTCTGAGGAGTCTGAATACTCAATGTCTTCATCTTCTTCATCAATAAGATTATCTTCTGTTTCAGTTTCAGAATATTCGCTATCTTCTTCGTCTTCAGAAACATTATCTTCTTCTGTATCAGCATATTCTTCATCAGAATCAGTGTCTGTATCTTCTGCTTCTGCTATATCAGAAGAATCCTCTTCATCTTGTTCATCATTTTGTTCAACAACATCTTCTGTTGTTGCATCTGCGGTTTCTGTATCTTCAAGCTCTTCTACAACTACAACTGGTGTTGGTTGAGCAACTACAGATGTGATTGTTTCTTCTTCAACATCTTCTGCACCTTCTTCTGATGGTGTCATATCAATCATTACAGTTTCTTCTTCATCAGAATCGCCTTCTTCTACATCATCTGTTGATGCAACTTCGTCATCTTCTTCAAGGATATCACTTAAGTCATCTTCTGAAACACTAACAAATTCTTCATCATTTTGAGCAGATTCATTTTGAACCAACAAATCATTATCAAAATCTTCTGTAATAATTGTAGATTCTTCGTCTTCACCAATAACTTCATTACCAGACATAATATCACTTGATACAGTAATTTCAGTTGTTGCAGATAGAGGTATCAAAGTAGCTTCAATTTCAGGAGCAAGAATAGCCTCTTCTTCGTTTCTAATGTTAATTGCGTTAATCACAGCGTCAGAACCACCTTGTCTTTGGATAGCCTTATACAATTCAACCAAGATTTCAAGTTTTGTATTTGGTTTGCCAAGTGTTTGCATTTCACGTTCCATTACAGGATACAAATCAGATGCTGTGCCATTTGCAAATTCATAAGTCATTACAAATTCATTTACCAAATATTCATACATATCAAAGTAAGCATTTGAATAAAGTCTTAGCATATATTCGTCATTTGCATATTCTTCATAATCTATATCTGCTTTTAATGTATTATCTGTTTCATAATATTCTTGATATGTAAGATTTCTAAATTCATTCCAATATGTATTCATATCTTCCAATGTTTCAAGCAATGGTAAAATTTCATTTGTTGAATCTGTGAAATAATTTGATTTAATTTTTGCAATCACAGTTAAATATTTATCGTTATCAATAACTTTTGATGTAAATTCTTCTCTTGCATCTTCAAGAGCAGATGATTCTTCTTCCTCAGCATCTTCTGTTTCTATATCTTCGTCTTCTTCAACAACTTCCACAACATCTTCTTCAACAGAATTATCATCTTCGGATACAACAGTTTCTTCTTCAAAATATTCTTCATCGTCATATTCTTCTGGAACTGGACCTACATATTTTGATTCTTCAATAACTTCTTGTTTTGTTTCAACAACTGGAGCAGGAGCAACAACAGGTTTTACAACTTCCTTTTTAGGAGCTGGTGCAACTTTCTTTGCTACAGGAGCAACTTTTTTAACTGGTGCTGGTGCAACCTTTTTTACAGGTTTTACAACAGGTGCAGGAGCAACTTCCTTTTTTGGTTCAACAACAGGTTCTACTGGTGTTGGCATAGGAGCAGGAACAACAACCTCTTCTTCAACTTTTATCTTCTCAACAGGAGCTGGTTCTACTGGTGCAGGTTCCTTATATGTTTGTTCAATATAATTTGTATTGTAAATATCTTCATTTACAGGAACATCATCACTACTAATAAAATAGAAAATTCCAAATACTATAAT
This sequence comes from uncultured Alphaproteobacteria bacterium, assembly GCA_934246625.1. Classification (GTDB taxonomy): domain Bacteria; phylum Pseudomonadota; class Alphaproteobacteria; order Rs-D84; family CACZYB01; genus CACZYB01. The sequence continues at coordinate 17,161 of CAKQHZ010000003.1, read as the reverse complement.
AAGAGATAGTAAGATAGAAAGAGAATACAACCATATCTTTTTGTATTTATCATCTAAAAGAATATTAGATTTTTTTGCGAATCTGATTTCTGATGTTTCAGGCTCAGTTGTATCGTCAACATAAGGTGGCTTAAATTCTTGAGTTTCTTGAACTTTTTTGTTTTCTGTATCTTTTGCCATAGTAGACTCTCCATTGTTTAAAAATGTTTGTTCCTTTATCTCTTCATTTCGACTCATAGCATTATTATTTTGAAATGTCAACTCCTCTGTTTCCTTTAAAACATCGGGTGCTGTAATTTCATTTTCGCTTGATACCGATTTTGTGTTTTCAAGAGGCATATATTTAGGACCTTCTTCAAATAATTTATCCTTAACATCTTGAATTTGATGATTTTTTTCATCAATTCTTCTTTTTATTTCATTGATTTGTTGTCGTTTCAATGATAATTCCTTGTATGCAACTTCTGAACGTTTTGTAGCACGCTTTATTCTTCGCTCTGTTCGCTTTAATTTTTCAGTTGCAATATAAAGTTTTTGGATAAGCTCTGCCTTTAAATTTTCATCATTTTCAGATGGATTTTCGGCAACAAGCTCTTCTTGTTTTTTCATTTTTTTTGAAATATTAAGGATACGTTTTTTTAACTTATCCAATGTAATTTGAGCCTTTTCCAAAGTGGAAGTTGATTTATTATACACTAAAAGATTTTCGCTTTCGCGGTCATAGGCATTTTCAAGGGATAAAATCTCCCTATTTTGCTCTATTAACCCCAAAGTTTCTTCCGTTTGAAATGAAACAAATGAGCGATATAAATCAAGCGATGTATAGCTTATATCAAGTTTTTTATACTTTGTATTTTCCTTTGGTCTTATTTCCATGGGGTTAATACCAAAGTTATTTTTTAAAATTGAATCCCATTTAACATTCGGTTTTTTAGGATTTTCTTCATCCTTTAATGGTTCAATTATCAATAACTCATTTGGAGAAATTATATCACAAGTATCATCAATTACGAAAATAAGGTCATCATTTTTAAAAAATGCGACAAAAGACATATCTTGTGAAGAAAAATGAAACTCCCTCACATCTTGATATTTTCCGTTTATTTGCCAAAAGCTGTTGGCTTTCTCCATATTCTCTCCCTTTAAAAGCTATTTATTCGTCGTCATCGTCCTGAATAAATGCAGATGATTCATTTGCCTCTTGTTCATCTAAAGCTGTTGCAGAATTTGTGTATGCAATAGCACAATGTTCCAAACAATAAGGTTTATTTTTGAAAACTTTTTTACCACAAAAATGAAAATTTTCTGAATTTATATCGTCAATAGGCCAACAACAAAGGTCAGAAGTTAACTCTAATAATGAAAGACCTGCGGAAGTTTTTTTTGTTTTAAGAGATACCTTTGAAACCTTTACCGATTCGTTTTTTACAGGTATAATTTCCTCTTTTTTTATTGTTTTTACAGGAGTTTCTTTAGTTTTTAAAGATTTTTTTTCAACAGTTTTAGGTTTTATAACTGATGAAATTTCAACTTCTTTTTTAACCGTTTTAGAAGAAGTTTTGATTGGTGAATTTCGATTTGAAAGTCCAAGACGATGAACTTTTCCAACAATAGCATTCTTTGAGAAATCTAGCTTTTTTCCTATTTCAGCAGTAGATAAACCCTTTTCCCAAAGTTTTTTTAATTTTTCAATTTTTTTATCTGTCCAAGCGCTCATAATAAAAAATCCTTTTATTTTTTTTCATTACAGTTTATATCATAATTATAAAAATTTTAAATGGAAGAAAAAAATGTTATCAACTCAAATATTAAATATTTTTATCTACTTTGCGATGGGTTTTTTTATACCTGTTTTAAGTAGATTTTTGATGAAATTTTACCCTTGCTCTTTACATAGTTATTTAGGAGATATATTAAAGTTTAACTTTAAGAACAAAAATAAGAAAAATAAAGTTAATAAATCACTTTATGTAAAACGACATAACTTATTGAAAAAACAATATTTATTAAATAAAATATTATGGGGAGTTTTATATGTATTTTTATGTATCACTTTAAGTATTTTAATAAAAAAATACATAAATAAAGATTATCCTTTAATATCATTATATATCATATTGTTTTTACTTGGTTTTTCTTCAAATATTGACAACAGATGTAGACTTATTCCAGACATAATAACATTACCTTTACTATTAGTTGGTTTTTTAAATGCTGTTTTATGTGAAAATTCGCATATATCTTCTACTTTAATTATTTCACCATTAAATAGTATTTTCAGTAGTTTAGGAACTTATATATTATGTAGTAGTTTAGCATTGATTTTTTACTTTAAGATACCATACGCTTTTGGTGGTGGCGATGTTAAACTTTTAACTTCACTTGCTTCATTTACTGGTTTTGAAAATTTAGGTAAAATTTTAATAATCTCTTTCATAATTATGGTTGGATATTGCGGTATAAAAAAGGAAAAATTTGCTCCTCTTGCCCCATTCATTTTTTCATCTTTTATCCTTTGGATTTTTGGTGAAATTATTTTTGAAATTATTCGTTAAAAAACTTTACATTTATTATTCTTTAATGTTATAATTTTGAAACGGGAAAAGGAGAGTTTTATGATAAAAAAAGTTGTAATATTAACAACGACTTGCATATTTTTTATATCTACACCTATTTTTGCAAAAAAAATAGCAAGGAATATCAAAAATTTAAAATCCAAAGCTGTTTCAAAAACACAAACTGCGACAAAAGAAAACAAATCCCAAACCCCACAGGTTGAAAAGGTAAAAGAATTAACCTGTCCGGAAAAATTTAATAATTGTATGGATAAAGTTTGTCTTAATAGCCAGGGCATAAGATATAACTGTTCTTCATCAATCGACAGCTTTGATACTGTTAAAATTGGCGAAAATAAAATTCGTGTTGGATCAGATTTATACACCTATGCAAAAGGGAGTTGCAATTCTACCTTAAAATCTTGTGAACTAAAGGACAGAAATAGCATTGAAACCCAATACAAAGCACAAATTCAAACCGATGTTTTAACAAAAAATTATATGGACGCGATGGCATATTCTGGTGAAGAAGCATCTCAACAGGCATTAGATGAATTTGTTCAATGTATGCAACCTTTGTGCGGTCCATCATTTAGTGATTGTTTCAAAATTTCTGCGGTAGAAAGAAGAAGTTCTCAATGTGAACAGGTTCTTCAAAAAACAGGCAAACCTTTGGCTGTGAAAAAGGCTTTTTATGATGAGTTAGAAAAATTAAACAAGGATTTTTGTGAAAAAAGCAGTGGTTATATAGACTTTGATACAAAGGTTTGCAAGGTGGAAGTTGTATTTGGAAAGCCTCGCTATAAATGGGATAATGGGGTTGCGTATCTTGTGCAAGATGACCCATTAGAAACAGAATTGGCAAAACGATATTTCAATATGGGCGAAATGGTCGAATGCACACAATCTTATTTTGCAACATTTTATGAAGAAAATGAAAACTTTGCAAAGGGTATTGTTAAATTAGCTCAAGGTGTAACTCGTGCTGTGGCGGGTGTCGTATGCACTGTTGTTGGTGTAGTTGCCACAGCTTTCAGCGGTGGTGCAGCAAAGGGATTGGTTGGAAGCGGTGTAAAAATGTTCACAAATGGTGTGGCGGACACTATTGATGGTGCCGTAATATTGGACGATGGTCAAAAAGATGGTGCGTGTTATATAGGTGGCAAATATGTCGCACCTATGAACCAATATTTTAGGATAAATATAGTTCAATAAAAGTTAAAGAAGGAATTTTAACAAATATGAATATCTTATTGAAAAAACAAAATAAAGTATCTTTTATAACTTTAAGTTTCCTTATAAGCTTAAGTTGTTTTTCAAGTTATGTTTTTGCACAAAAAAAATCACGAAAAACAAATGGTAGAAGAATTGCAAGTCAAAAAAATAATATTGTTTCAAATGGCAAAACAACCATATCTTCAAAAAAAGAAAGTGAAACAGAACGCAAAGATAAAATTGATACCTCAAAAATTACAAAATATAATTGTGAAGAATTTTATAATCAATGTATGAATAAAACTTGCTATACAAATGCAAATGGAAGATGTAATTGTAGCAAACAAGCCACTTTTGATAAAGCAAACAATTCTTGCCAATATATTTTAGATGTTTGCCCTTCGTTATCAAGTGATATTATTAAAACATTTGCAAGAAATGCGTCAAATGATTGTCGCGATTTTGCCCTTATGGAAAACAAAGGAAGTTTTAAAAATATAAACAACTATGTTGCAGAAACTATTGCCTGTCTTAAACCAAAGTGCAGACAAAATAAAACCGAAAATTTTGCCGGTTGTTTCGATGAAGATAATTTTGAAAAAAGGTTTGAAACATGTAAAAATACATATAAAGATTTAGATGATATTATAGAACTTAAGTCATTGGTTCAACAATCTTTTTCTGATTACAAAAAAGCATATTGTAAAGAAATGTATGGAAATATAAATGAAAACGGAGAGTGTTATTTAACCATAGGAATTGGAAGATCCGCATTTGATATAAAAGCAAAAAAAGATTTTAAAATTGGTGATGAAATAGTTTGTTCTTCAAAATTTTTTAATACATCTATGGGTGAAAATGAAGCTAAAAAACTTGCTCATATAAAGAATATATCTTTGGCTGGTGTTTCAATGGTAGCACAAGGTTTGTCAACAGCAAGTTCCGTTGTTTCAAGAAAACAAAAAACTGTGGAATCAACTGAAAAAACAACCGCAAGTGGGGAAAAAATTGTTAAATATGATGTTAAAACAGTATCTTCTTCCCAAGAAAACACAGCTGATATTATTTCAGGAGCATTAACTGGAGCTGGTTCTGGAATGGCAGTAATTGGAGATGTATATGGACTTGCGACACAGGACTTTTCATATACTGGAAAATGTTTTATAATATACAATGGTGTCGCCCATGATTTATTTGTGGAAGATGAAACTGTGGGTTATAAATTAAGATGGGCAAAAAATTGGGACGATCAAATCTATGAAAAATAAAGGTCAAAATACATTCTTATATCTAATTATTACAAGTTTTTTAACTTTGTATTCTGATAATGTTATGTCGGCATCAAAAAATATAAAAAGAAAAGCATCATCAGGTTCAAAAATTTCTCGAAAATCAACTAATAAAAGAGTGGTTTCAACAACCTCTTCTGATGTGAAAAATACAGTTGAAAAAAATACAAAAGAACAAGATGTAGCAGATGCAAATGATACCATTACAGAGGATAATTGTGAGTTCAACTATAACTTGTGTATGAATAAAATTTGTGCAGATAATTCAATAGGTAAATGCGTCTGCTATGAAGATAAATATACAAATACTACACCTACATTTAAAACGATAAATGGCAACAGAGTAAAGCAAGGTTTTGAGCTTTTTGAATATGCAAAAAAGCAATGTGTTTCCATACTTGATAAATGTATGCAAACAAGACGCTCTATAACTGAAAAATACAAAAATTTCGTGCAACGAGATTGTCTTATGCTTTCAGAAGTAGAAGTTGCAAAAAATCAAGGATTGTCTGGTGAACTTGATGAACTTAAAAAATGTCTTTATAATTATTGCACCGCATCTGATATAAATGGGGCTGAAAATTTTTCTATGCCTAAATATGGGCTTTGTTTTGACCCTGATGTCGCAAAATATCAATTAGATGCGAATTGTATTTCTATTATTGCAAAGTCTGCTCAACCAAAAGGTCTTCGTGAATTATTTATGAATGAAATGGCAAAATATCGTGAAGAAGCCTGCTCTAAAATGAATGGTGAAATATCTTCTGACAGACAAAAATGCTATATAAATGTATCCTATGGTATAAACAAGGACGATATTTCAGGCACAAAAAAAATTGCAGTTGGAGATTTTTTCAACTGTAATGGAAAAGAATTTGATACAAAACTTGGCGAAACAGAAGAATACAAAAGATTAAAAAGACATCAAGCTGCAAATATGGTAAGCACAGGTTTCAGAACAGCCGGAAATATCGTTGGTATTGTTGTTGGAGAATCTGCTGCTGGATTTATTGTTGATAAAACTATTGATTTAGGTGGAAGCATTGCTAACATTGCCATTGATGTAAATAAAATGCAAGAAGGAAAACTATCAAAAGAAGCGATGAAAGAATCTGTTTTAAACGAACTTGGATTACCTAGTGTTATTACAATGGCCATATCTCGAAGTATTGCAGGAGTTACAACATCAGCAACAAATACAGCTGGCGAAGCAATAAAATCTGTTGCCAGTGCTGGCGGTGGTTGTGCCTTTGAAAAAGCAAGTAGCAAAGCAGCAGCAGGAAATAAAAAATATCAAAATGCGGGTAAAGCTCTTGGCATTGCAACCGAAGTAGTTAAATTTGGTGGGACTATTGCAGGAACAGTTATGGATTCAGCAATTAGTGATATGAACAAAGAAGATGAAGAAAAGGGCATTGTGAAACACGCAACCATTGACAGAAATGCAGGTGTAGGAGAAGCAAATAACACAGCAACCGTCAGGGGAAATTGCTTTATAAATGGCGAATGGTTTGCAACTGAAAATGAAACTATATTACTTGAGTGGCAAATTTAAAATTTTATGTTTTATTTTAGAAATTTTTAGTGTATAATTTTAAATTAAAGAGAGAGGACTTTTATGCTTGCAAAAAAAATTATTTTATTATCTATGATTGGTATATATTCTTTTAGTATATGCTCTTTTGATGTTTTTGCAAAACCAAAGAAGTCCCAAAGTAAATCAAAAAAGAAATCTAATAAAAAAACTAACCGTAAAGTTGTAAAATCTATTAGTGCAAAAATTCACGATACTGAAGCTGAAGTAAATAATACTGAGGCAACAGAAAAAGAAGTAAAAGAAACAAAAACTGTTGCAACAACAAGTGGTTATGTGAAAATGACAAATGCGTCCTCTGATTCTGAAGCAACTGAAAACGCAAGTGAAACTACAAGTGAAACTGCAAAAACAGAAGAAGCGGAAGAAAAAACCAAGGAAGTAAATGAAGAACAACTAATCAATGGAATTCCAGCCGATGAATCATGGGACGAATTCAAATTTTGTATGCAACAACAATGTATGGGAAGTCCGGAACAACCAAATAATGTTGAATGTTATAAAACTATAAATTACGATAATGCTTTTCAATCTTGCAAAATCGTTATAAAGGATACTTCAAAATACGATTTATATGAAAAATATTTCACAACTGTATATTTGGTCAATGAACAAGAAGAAGCATGTAGACAAATTTATGCAGGAACTTGGATAAAGGATAAACAAGCCTGTGAAATTGCAATTACCTATACACGAAAATATAAATCTAATGCAAAAGTTTTGAAAAATGAACGTGTAGGTTGTAATGATAAAAAGGTTAAAAAGTGGTATATTTCAACAAAGAAAGCCCAAAGAATTACTTGTTCTTATGAGTCATTTGGACTTGATGCTTGCTATGCGGATAGTGCCGATCAAACCGCAAATGAAATTGCATTGTGGACTGGTATTGGAACAACTGCGATTGGTTTAGCTGCTGGTGTTGCTTCTGGTATATCTGCTGGTGTGAGTGCAACAAAAAAAGAAACCGTTACAAAAAAAGATAGCAAAGGAAATGAAACAACTGATTCTATAGAAGTTGCAGAAACAAATAAAAATAAAAAGGTTTGGACTGGAGTTTCAGCAGGTCTTCAAGCAGGAAGTGGTATGGCTCTTCAGGGAGCATCACAAATTGCAACTGCAGCAATATCTTCACAAAATGTTGGAAATCAAGTAAGAGGTAGATGTTCTCTTCCTGATGGAACTGCTTATCAAGAAGATTCTGTTATTGAGCTTTCATATTAAAAATTTAATCAGAATATTTTTTCAAAAGAAATTTTTGTTTTTCAGAATCCTTTATACGGCATTCAACAAATTTGAAAACTCGTTTTACCTGTGAAACTATGTCTGAAAAACTTGCATTAACAATTTCTGTTCGTGCAGTAAAGACAAAATCAAATCCCCTAACCTTAAAATTACGAATATTTTCATTGATTGCATTTTTAAGACGGCGTTTGATTAAATTTCTGACATTTGCACGTTTTGAAATATTTTTAACCGTGACGGTAAAGCCAATATGAATATCACCATCATCAAATCGGGTTGGTGCCCAATGAGTAATGAAATAATCATTTATAAAATGATTAGGATTGTCCTGTGGCAATTCGGCATTTTTATTTATCATACCCTTTTTAATAAGACGTTTGCGTCCCATTTTCATAATGGAGCGAGGATTTATACGAAAAAAATCCAACTTGCGACATTTTAATGTGCGAAGTTTAATTTTACTACCTTTTAATCTTATACAATTTACCATAACAGTTGCTATTTTATAAACATTTATTGATTTTTCAATAAAAAAAGAGGGCGAAAAGCCCCCAATTTGATTTTATTAGTTAAATATTAAAATTCAACTTGAACACAAAGACGTTTTCTGCCCTTTGCTCTTCTTGCATTTAATACTTTTCTTCCGTTAGTTGTAGCCATTCTTGCACGGAAACCATGTCTTCTTGATCTTACAATCTTTGATGGTTGGAATGTTCTTTTCATTTTTAAATCCTTTTATTTTCTTCTTCTAAATTAAAATGTTTTCATAGGATAACTTTATTTTATGAAAAAGTCAAGCATTAAAACATTTTTTCTTAAATATATTTTGTTGGAAGACCCTCTTTTAATGTGCCATCCTTTTTTACAACAAAATTTCGTTCTGCTATCTTATACAAAGGCATATCAGCCAATGAATCAGATACCATTTTTTTTATTTTATAGTTCTTTATGTGTCTTTTTTTCAAAAATTCGTAAAGGCGGGAAACTTTTTCCTTTCCCTTACAATTCTTTCCAATGATTTTTCGGTTATCCTTTGTATTTAAACGTGTACCGATAAAAGCATCGAAATTCAAATACTTAAGAACTATACCAGATAATAAAAATTCAGGTGTTGCAGAAATACAAATTGTGTAATAGCCACGTTTTTTATCAAGTGCAAGTTCGTGTCTTACCCATGGGAAAATGTATTTTTTCTTTACCCCCCAAAATTTATATACCATATCAGTTGAAATACGACGACCAAAGAAACGAAAGCATTCTTGCTTAAAAAGTTTAAGTGTAATCAAATGCAATTTTTTCAAAAGTAATAAAATAGCAAAATATGGAAGCCATAAATATAATAGTTTATTTTCCTTTGCAGAAAAAAAATAAAAATCACTTATGGTTTCACCATTATATAAAGTTCCATCAAAATCATATATTGCTATTTTTTTCATACAAACCTATCTTGTTTTATCAGTTGAAATATGAGCGATTAAGGAATTTCTGTATCTTTGGATTTGAGTCTTATCATAATCATCGATTGGGAAAATCAAAGAATAATCTTCTTTGTGTTCCTTTAAACTTTCAAATAATTTAAAGCAATTATTTGGATTTGCATAGATTTTTTCACCAGTTTTATGGTTAAAAATTGTAATACAGTCCATTTTATCCATTGCTTCTTGTGTTAAATTATATGAATTCATTTTATCCTCTTTATTGTTGTTAAATGGCGTATTTATATATCTTTTTAAATCTAATTTCAAGTAAAAAATAAAAAATTTTAAACAAAAAGGACTTTTCTGTTGATAGGAAAGTCCCAAACCCCACTTCAAGGGTTCTATATCCTTAAAGAATTTGAGTTCGCTTTGCGCTTAGATTAAGCAGCCATTGCGAAAGAACGATTATCATTTGCGTTCATTTTTGTTCGACCCGTTTTAAAAGACGGAATCATCACTTAATACAGCTTTACCCTTTATTACACCCGTCGAAGCTATGTTGCCCCCATAGAGAAATTTTTTATGGTGGAGGCATCGGGTACCGCCCCCGAGTCCGAAATGTCTATTCTGATAAAGGTTTAGTATCATAACCATTTCTGGCAAGAATAAATATAACTAATTTTTATATTATTTTCAAGTTTATTTATTGTAAATATTTTTTACTGCTGTATTTTTTCCAAAAACGACTATACACACTATCTTTTCTCCATGGTTTTGCATGACCTACAAAATGTATCATAGTTATATCATTTTTAATATTCTTATAATCTTGTTTTGAATATGTTAATTTCCTAAGATTTTCCATATATGCCGAAGGTATAAAATTATATTTTAATGATATATATTTTTGTTTATTTTGGGTGGTATAGTTAAGTAAATCTTGATCTGGAAAATTATACTTATTTATTTGGGAAAGATGTATCCATTTATCATATAGTTTCTGTTTTCTTATTTCCTTTAGGTTAAAAATACAAAATCCAGAATTTATATAATTATCGCTGTCTTTTACTCCTGCTATGATATTGTCTTTTAAATCAATTTTATCTGCATCAGATAAATCATTTAAAAATACAGTATCAACATCTGCATAAATAATTTTATCTAAATTAGGCAATAATTTTACAAGTTGTAAACGATAATAAATCCCAATATTCCACTTGCCAAGATAAGATTTATTAAAATCATTATTTGCATATAAAAATGTTAGTGTATTATTTGAATATTTTTTCATAAGATTAAAATAACCTTTTTTATCCTTTTTTGATACACTATTATCAATAACACAATAAATATTATAATTGCATTTATTTTTTGAATTTTCCAACAAAGAAATTATTGTTACTTTTGCAACATTTACCAAATTTTTATTAAAGCAAAAGGCTATATTTACCCTTTTATTATATTTATAACTTAATCTATTGATTTTAAGGTGAGGAAAACAAAAAAATTCTTTTACACAACTTCGTAAAAAACAAGATGGAATGAACCAATTTATAACAGATGCAAGTATATATCTAACTTTTATACATATAAAATAATAATTTCCCATTTTACTACCCCTTTTTACCTTATGAAAAGGCTGGGTAGTTTAGAAATCTATATTGCACGATCCTATGGTTTTTAGAATATTATAAATATATTCCTATTGTATAGCCATAGCTACCCAGCCACAAAGGTGGGTAATAATTTTTCGCAATATAGAGCTTCTAACGGCTCCATGCACTTTTCATGCACTAAACTTTAAAAATAAAGTCTGTATAAAAGATTACTTTAAAGAATAAGAAAAATCAATATCTAAAAATTATAGATATAATTATTTTCAGGCGTTTTATCCCTTGATTTTTTTATAATTAAGGTTTATCCTTGTCTACACATTAAATAAAAGGATTAAAAATGATAAAAGTTAGATTTGCACCTTCTCCTTCTGGATATGTTCATATTGGTAATATTAAAACTGCTATTTTTAATTGGCTTTTTCTTTTAAGTCAAAAACAAAAGGGTGAAGATGGCTTATTCTTGCTTCGTATTGATGATACCGATTTGGCAAGAACCAAGCAAGAATATATTGATGCTGTAAAGGAAGATGTTAAATGGTTTGGAATTTCATGGGACGAAACATTTCATCAATCTTCTCGATTTGACAGATATAATGAATGTTTGGAAAAATTAAAGGCTGATGGTCGCGTTTATGTTTGTTATGAAACTGCCGAAGAATTAGAGGCAAAACGTAAACGTCAAATCGCAAGAAAGCAAGCTCCTGTGTATGACAGAAGCGCTCTTAAACTTACAGACGAAGATAAAAAAAGATTGGAAGCCGAAGGTCGCAAACCTTATTGGCGTTTTAAATTAAATGAAGGTGATGTTGTATTTAATGACCTTGTAAAGGGAGAATGTAAATTCAATATGAAACACCTTTCAGACCCAGTTATTATAAGAGAAGATGGAACATATTTGTATAATTTCCCATCTGTAATTGATGATATGGATAGCGGTATTACACACATTATTCGTGGTCAAGACCATCTTACAAATACAGCTATGCAAATTCAAATGTTTGAGGCATTGGGGGCAAAATTTATTCCTCAATTCGCACACTATCCTATGATTTTAAATGCAGAAGGTCATAAGTTTTCAAAACGCGAAAGTGATATTTCTATACGAAACCTTAAAAACGATGGAATTGAAGCAATGACCATTGCCAATGTGCTTGTAAGTCTTGGCTCTGCAAATGGTGGTAAAATGCATAAAAGTATGGAAGAATTGGCAAAGAATTTTGACCTTTCAAACTATGGTTCTGCATTCAGTCGTTTTGATATGGAAACTTTTGCACATGAAAATGGAAAACTTCTTAGAATTCTTGACTTTGATGATGTAAAGGACAGACTTGTTGCTATTGATGGCCGTATTGATGCAAAGTTTTGGGATATGGTGAAGGGTAATATAAACAAACTTTCCGATATTTCATATTGGGTAAATGTTGTTTATGGCGATATTGAAACTCCTGCATTATCAAGTGATGAAAAAAGTTTCTTAAACTCTGCTTTTTCATCATTGCCAACAGATAGCTATAACGAAGGCACAATGAAAATTTGGGCAAATGCAATTACCGATGCGACAGGGAAAAAAGGACGCGATTTGTATCACCCTATCCGTTTAGCATTAACAGGTATTGAATTTGGACCGGAACTTTCCGCTTTGCTTCCATTGATTGACAAAGAAAAGATTGAAGAAAGATTAAGGAAAGCAATCAAATAAAAACAAAATCTAATTGATTATAGACCTCCCCCTTTGGGAGGCTTTTTTTATTTCATATTTATATAGTTAAATAGTTAAAAAAACCACCAGTAAAAGGCTGGTGGTATGTTTTATATTTTAGCTTTGGATTATAGGTTTTTCCAAGACAAAGTCTTTCTTGAATGTTCTGGTGCAAAGTATATTCCACCACTTGATGGGTCGCCAAGATAGCAAGCTCCTGTTCTTACACCTTTGTTTTTATCAACAGAAATAAGAGTTGTTGTCAAATTAGCTCCCTGTATCATCAAAGTAGAAGAACCTGTGGCAATAGCATTTGCAATTCCACTTGATTTACGAGATTTAAGCTCTGTAATTTCATCTTTTTTTTCATTAACAGATTTCATTTTTGAATTATATGTTGAAACCGCAGATGAATAGTTGTTTGTTGTAAAGGTCTTTAAACCACTTGACATATCTCCATAATATTCTTTTACTTGTTCAGCATAACTCTTTTCTTTGTTGTTCTTGTCATACTGGAATCCTTTTTTACTTGCAGTATTTTTATAATCACATGAACAATTTACAATATATCTTTGCGTTTTGATACATTCATTATATGAAGAAGTTCCATATACTCCACAGTTATTAGCACTACTTGAAACTTTTTTACAAGATTCAGAATTAACTTCATCATTTTTATGTTCTCCTGTTGAAACAGCTGTTTTGCAAGTAAAATCATCAGCTGTTGAAGTATAAAATGTAAATGAATATTTATCAGAAGAAGTATTATCATTTAAACCAAATTGATCACTTAGATATGCTGCCTTTCCAATATTATTTATTTGATCTTCGAATTTTAAGCTATCAAAATCAGTAAATTTTTTGTAAAGTTCAGCTTCCTTTTCAGCCTTTGTAAGTTCAGTATATTCACTTAATTCCACATAACATTCTGAAATTTTTCCGTTTGAACTTGAAGCCCCCCAATTAGAAACATCTACTGTATCACAAGATTTATTTTTGTCTGTTAAAGCTGTATATGACTTGTCACCTGAAGAAGGATTATTATCAGTTTCCTCATACCAATTTCCATAAGTATCTGTTTTACAAATTTTATTTTTGATATCTGTACATGCTTTTTTATTTTCTTCTTTAGTCCAAGTTTTTTTACAATTTGTACTTGGAGTTATTGACAAGGTGTTTGAACCATAGGTCCAAATACCATAGCATTCTTTACCCTTTATATCATTTTTTGCTTTTAATTCTTTGCTTGCAGAAACAGCATCACCAATTGACACTGCTGTAGATAATGCACCCTGTGCTACTCCCATAATACCATTGATAACTTGACCAAGTTGTTCAGTTGTCATTTTGGTCTTATATTCCATATCTTGGTCACTGAAACCAAAGGCAGTATAAGAACAAGTAAATGATTGACCTATTTTATAATCTGAACAATTTTTTAAATCGCTGGTATCTTCGCCCTTTGCGACATAGCAAACCTTAACTTTACAAACATCGCCACTTACTTTACCGCCCGCACTTTCGCAAGCATCATTAAAGTATGTTTTAATTGTGCTGTTTAAATTATTTATAGCTTTTAGACGGACAACATCACTTGATGCCTTATCATACATTGCCTTACAAGTGGTATCTGCACGAACAAAGTATTCAGCTTGACCCTTTTTAAAACATTTTTCAAATGCAACATCACCATCACATGCAGATGTGATACAAACCTTTAAATTTCCAGCAAGGAGAGATGCCTCTGTATCTTCATCAACGGCGGTAGTAGTGGTAGTAGTAGTTGTTGTCGTTGTTGTTCGACCAGCACGAGAAGTAACTGTAGCATCAGAAGAAACGGCATTTACTTTCTTTTTAGGGGTTACCCTTTTCGCCTTTGCACGCTTAACAGCCGCAACAATATCCTTGTTTGAAATAGCAAATATGCCACTAAAAACCAATAAGAACACAAGTATTTTATTACTATTTCTCATACTACTCTCCTTTATTTCATATAAAGTATAGCATTTATGATAAGGATTGTAAAGGGTTTTATTAAATGGCGATATCTATATCACAAGTGTTTTATTTATCTATTTTTATGTAATAATTTAAAAATGCCAAAACATATTTTAAAAAATCCCCCAGTTAGGACCGAGGGATTTTTATAAATAAAAACCATAGAGAAAAATATTTTTTATTTGCATTAAATTAAAGAGATAGCGTCGAGCCTCCTTCCTACCCCTCTAAATACTTAGAGAATTGCTCCCATGAAAGACCGGTAGCCCTCATAACCTTACAAATACTCTCCGTAGATGGCCATCTGAACTTGCCACTAGGATAAAACCTTTTACTCTTATTAAATGCTGTAGCATCAAGACCTGCCTTTTTAGCCAAAGCAGAAACAGAAATACCGTTTATGTATGCAATCTTGTCAATAGTCCCCCAGATTTTAGAATGTTCTGTATCCATAACACAACTCCTTTGATTATAACTCTCTCTTACGACAATCTCATACAATACATATTACAACTTATACTAGAAAATAAATATAATTGCAAGTTAAATATTTAAAGGAAAGATAATGACAGAGGAGGATATGAGCCTAATATATTGAAAAGACGGGATAAAGCGAAGGGATAAGAATAAAAGCCTTTGGTGCCAGAATTGTGTGAGGAGGTGTGATTTAGAGATATGGGCGGTATGAAAAAGGAGGAGAAACCGAATCTCCTCCCTTCTTATACATAGAAATATGTTTTATCCGAGGATAAAAAAACTCCCCACAGTGTGAACTATGGGGAAAAGTTTTTATTATCGACAATTTGAAATATCATCCTCATCATCAACTCTATAGGATATATCAGAGAGATGTAGTTTTCCATTATCATATCTACAAAAATACTTTCCTTTTAAATTATCAGGTCCATCATATTTGTATCGGCTCGTTATAAGAAACCACTCATTACATTTTACATCTTTATTTTTAAGATAGGAATAACCGTATAATTTGCATACATCTACATCTATTATTTTATGTTTTGTTGGTTTCAGTACTGCTACAGAATTTGTTCCCCCCATTGTTGTTGTGTATTTGTAAACTCCATCTCGTTTATAATATACCCCACCATAATTGAACAAATCACCATTAGCATAGTTTGTATCTTTAGTATAAACAAAATAACGATAGCAAGAATATTCTGAACAATAATTTATAAATACACCATCTTTGGCAAAATCAACAACCCTATATTTACTTAGATTATATAAATTATCATAATCTATAGATTTTTTATAATTTTCAGCCTTTTTAACGGCTTGGTCACAATCTTTCAGATAAGTGTCTATAAATTTTTTTGCTTCCTCTATTTCTTTTTTCTTTTTTTCTTCCTCTTCCTCTATCTCTTTTCTTGAACAATTAAAGTTGTCACCTATCATTAAAAAATCACCATCGTTATCTTTTTCTCCATTAAAAAATTTATTAAAGAAAATTTTTAATTGATTAAAAGCATTAATATCTGATAATCCATTTTCTGAACCAATTTTTTTACAAATATGTTCGTTTTTTTCGCTTAATAAACAATATGAATCTATACTTTTATTATTTGAATTTTCATAAATTAATTTATCTGCATTTATCACATTATCATAATCGGTAGAAGATGATAATCTGGAACAGTCTCTATCTTCTATATAGCTATACTTAGATATCAAATAAAGCTGTTTACCAACAAATTCTTTTTTTAATTCTTCTACATTTTTATTTATTATTATTTGTTCTTCACTGGAATACCTTGCACATCCAGCCATTGCTAAAATAACCAAAGTGCTGATTAAATATTTTTTATTCATATTTATTTCTCCTCTTGTTTCTTTTTATATTCTAAAAATTCTTTATATCTTTCTAGTCCATTTTTATACATTTGATGTCCAGATTTATTTAAATTAACATAGGTATTGTTTTTATTTAATTGGTTTAAAATTGTATCTATTTGATTGGAATCTTTTATTTTCCAAATGTTAGTATTAAAAATATCTGAACATTTTTCTATAGCAGTTATATAATTTTCACAAGTTTTTAAAGAATAATGTTTTTTTGATTTATTTTTACAAATTGCAATAAAAAGCAAATAGTCTCTAAAAGTAATATCGTTATTGCCTTTTGGTAATAAATTATAATCTAATGTAGCTTTATATAAATTCTTTGTATTTAAAGCAAATAATATTAATAAAATTATATTTAAATAATCTCTATTTTTTACCAATAAAAAACAACTTATATAAGTTACAAATAAAATAGATGTATAAAATAAAAATTTATTAAAATTTTTGATTTTTTCATTTATATTAATTAATATATTTTCTTTCATTTATAACTCCTTTTTCTCTTTTAAAGTTAATACTAACCCTCTTGCAGATTTCTATAGTTGAGTTCTACAAAAAGGATGGTTTATATGATATAGAGAATGGAGGTAAATGTGGGAGGATATAAGTGCATAAATTTATTGACATTTTGGGATATTATTCATAATATGAATACATATTAAATCTAGACGA
>CAKQHZ010000002.1 GCA_934246625.1 uncultured Alphaproteobacteria bacterium | reverse complement strand
CCAAATTAATCGTGCTCTTTTGAAAACTTTATTAGTTATAGCACCTTTTTTTCTATTTGCAAGCCCTTTTTTATCTTATGGATAAAATTTTTGGAGAGGTTGGAAGAAATCTGATTAACATATCTTTCAACATTCAAGTTAGAATAAATATAATGATTCTTTTAAAAAAAGTCAACACCAAAAAACAACTTTTTTCGATTTTTTTTATTTTTTTTTTAAAATTTTTCATATCTCTTTGATTTTTCAACGTTTTATTTTTAAAGTAATTTTTAATATTTTTTCAAAAAACAACATTTTCACCCTCTCTCCGATTCTATTTTCACCAAATAATAAAAAAAACTCCCTAAACAATAGGGAGCATTTTATAAAAATAAATGAGAATTAAATAAACCTTGCAAATAAACAACCCCAAACGACAAGGAAATAAATAAAAGACAAAAGCACCAATAAACTTCCTATATCCTTTGCCACTTTTGATAATTTATGCCATTTTGGAGAAATTCTATCTATACAAGCCTCTATCGCAGAATTTGTAAGCTCTGCAAATAAAATAAAAAGCAATGATGAAAATAAAAACAATCTTTCCATCAATGAAAAATCAAATACAAAAATCAAAGGCAAGCCAATCACAAAAACAAGCAAGTCCTGACGAAAAGCCTCCTCTTCACGAAACACAAACAAAAATCCATCAAACGAATTTTTAAATGCAGATAAGATTCTTCTAATTCCTTTATATTCGTGTTTCATTTTATTTTCCCAAATATTCTTTTTTCATTTTAAAGAATTTTACCACAGTCAATGGAACCGTAAATAAATACAAAATTGCAATTACTGAAATAGTATCCCAAAAATGAAAATACAATAAAATCAAAGAAATGATAAACAATAACATCACAGGAATAAGCTCATCACTTGTTAATTTTATTTTTTTCAAAGACAACGTTGGAACACGACTTATCATCAAAAAACCAACAATAATCATAAATGAAATTGAAAATACAGGATTTAAGAAGATTTCATCTTCTGTTGCCAAATAAGCAGCCAATGGTGTCAAAGCAAGCAATGCACCACCAGGAGCAGGTATTCCCGTAAAGAAATAATGCCAATATTCAGGAACACTTTCATCACCTGTCATTGTATTAAATCGAGCAAGTCTTAATACACAACAAATTGCATAAAGCACAGATGCCATCCAACCAAGACTTTTTATATCATTTGCAGAAAAGAAAAATAATACAAAAGCAGGAGCCACACCAAAACTTATACTATCAGCAAGACTATCCAACTCGACCCCAAATTGAGAAGATGCTCTAAACATTCTTGCAACACGACCATCAAAACCATCAAGAACCGCCGCCAAAATAATCGCAATAACAGCACGTTCAAATTGTCCACGAGACGCAAGCAAAATTGCCGTCATTCCAGCAACCACAGAAGCAAGAGTAATCATAGATGGAAGAACTTTTCCAAGTGGAAATATTTTTTTATTATCAACTTTTTTAATCATTTTCATATCCTATTTTTTTAATGTTGCAAGGATAGTTTCACCACTAACCATTCGTTGACCAGCCATAACCTTTATATCATATTTTGATTTAGGGATATAAACATCAAGTCGTGAACCAAATTTAATAAGTCCAAAACGTTCACCCTTTACAACTTCATCATCTTTTTTAAGTCTTGAAACAATACGTCTTGCAATAAGACCCGCAATTTGCACATAACAAATTTTATCACCATTTGGTCGTTCAACCAAAATAAGGTTTCTTTCATTATCTTTACTTGCCTTATCCAAATCAGCATTAAAAAACTTACCTGCAATATACAAAGTCTTAAGGACTTTACCACTTACAGGATTTCTATTCACATGCACATTGAACACAGACATAAAAATAGAAATTTTAATAAATTTTTCATTTCCCATTTTCAATTCCTCTGGCAAAGCAGATTCTTTGATAGGAAGGACGATTCCATCAGCAGGAGCAATAATCAAATCATCTCCTTCTGGAGTATAACGTTCAGGATCACGAAAGAAATAAAATGCAAACAAAGAAATTGCAACCGCAAGCAATCCCAATGTATTAGATACAAGAAGCAATAAAAAACTTATTGCAAAAAAGATTGCAACAATAACTGCACCTTCACTACTTATTTTTGGAAGCAAAAAACTTCTAATACTTAAATCAATCTTTGGGTCCATTTCGTGAACTTTTTTAACCATAACTTTCTCCTTTATATTTTTTTCGAATAATAGACTACTTATTTCTAAAAGTAAATTTATTTTTAATTATTTGTGGCAACACCCACACAAGTCTGTAAACTGCAATATACATTTTATAAAAAAGTTTCGGAAAGTTTTTATACCAAGCCTTTCGATTCTTTTTCACCATTTTATAATCGATTGTTGAAGGCACATCTTCCTCCCATGTTGGAAAAGGAGCCACAGAAAATCCCCTTAAATGATACTTCCAAAATTTTATAAATTCATGGTCAATCGGCACAAACATAGGAAGCAATTTATCTAAATAAGCCTGACCAGCCTTTCTATTCATTAAATAAGCCCCTGTTTTAGATTGATGAAAAGCATTCAAAACCAAAGAATATTTATCATTTAATTTTAAAGCCTTTACATTCCCACCACTATGTCCACCATTAAGTTTTACTAAATCCCAAGATTTATTTTTCAAAATCAAACTTAATACATCTAAAAAATCATCGGCAAATTCCATATCATCTTCCAAAACCAAGGCAAATTTTTTCTTTGAATTTGTAATAAATTCTTTCATCACATTATAGTGTGAAACAAAACAAGCAACCTCAGTTGGAGTAATATATTTTCCATGAAGTAAAGAATACTTTTTTGCATTAACTTCATTTGCAGTAAATTCAGTTTTTTTACCATCAACTGCAGGAATCCTTTTATATTCAAGTCCCAAAGCAGATAATTTTTTCTTCATATCCGCCATACGCTCAGGACTTCTATCAAGATTTATGACATATACTTCTAAATCCTTAAACATTTTTAATCCTTATTAAATTTATTAACTTTTGGGAAACCATCAGGTGGCATATGCCCTACACTAGCACGTTTTCCTTGCCACATAGAAATATCTGCAACCTTAAAGTTTCGTGAACCATTTACCCAACAAAGTCCATCATCTTTTTTAAATGTAATCACATCTGAAAGATATGTCTTTGGTTCCTTATACTTTTGAAGGATAACACCCTTTCCACGAGTAAATGAAGGAAGTTCATCTATACCAAAGACAAGAAGTTTTCTGTTATCACCAACAACAGCGACCATATTATCTTCAACTCCAATATCCTTTACAATAACAAGTTTATCCTTATCACCCAAATTCATAACTGACTTACCATTTTTAGTTTGTGCAATCACATCATTTTGTGAAACCTTAAAACCATAGCCATTATGTGAAGCCACCAAAATGTCAGCATCTTTTTTATAAGGGAATACCTTCACAATCTTTGTATCCACAGGAATTTCAAGCATAAGTCGCAAAGGTTCACCATAACCACGACCACTTGGAATCTTGCTTGCATCAAGTGTAAAGAATTGACCATTATCAGTTGCAAATACAACCTTATCATTTGTCATTGCATACAAAGCCAAAGCCTTACTATCACCTTCCTTAAATGAAAAATCAGAAGACAAATCGACATGATTTTTAACACACTTTATCCAACCCATAGAAGAAAGAATAATTGTAATAGGTTCCTTTGGTGTAAAGTCATATTGTGGAACAACCACATCTTCAACATTTTCATCAATAACTGTATATCTTGCACTTAAGACTTTATCCTTTGCAAACACAGCACGTAAATTTTTAACTTCCTCAACAATACGCTTTAATTTATTCTTTTCATTACTATTAAGTTCTTGAAGCTCGGCTTGTTCCTTTTTCAAACTATCGGATTCTGCTCTTATTTCCATTTCTTCCAATTTACGTAAAGAACGAAGTTTCATATTAAGTATAGCATCAGCCTGAACTTCTGAAAGATTAAATCTTTCCATCAATTTTTGCTTTGCATCATCATATTCACGGATAATATGAATAACTTCATCAAGGTTAAGATAAGCAGTCAAATACCCATCTAAAATTTCCAATCTTTTTGCAATATTTTCAAGACGGAAATTTGTGCGTCGTGTCAAAACTTCAACCCTATGTTCGACATAAGCTTCCAAAACTTCCTTTAAATTCATAACTCTTGGAACACAGTTTTTATCAAGCACGTTCATATTAAGAGCAAATTTAGTTTCCAACTCGGTTGTTGAAAATAATTGAGCCATCACAACCTTATCACTTACAACTCGTGATTTTGGTTCAATAATGATTCGAATATCTTCTGCGGATTCATCACGAACATCTGCCACAGTTGAAAGTTTTCCATTTTCAATAAGTTCCGCAATTTTTTCAATCAACTTTGATTTTTGCACCTGATATGGGATTTCAGAAATAACAATTTGATAATTACCATAGGACAAATCTTCACGTTCCCATTTTGCCCTTATTGTAAAATTACCACGTCCAGTTTCATACGCAGAAATAATTGATGCTTTGTCCTGAGCAATCACACCACCAGTTGGGAAATCAGGAGCCTTTATATACTCAACCAACTCAGCAACACTAATATCTGGATTTTTGATAAGAGCAACTATACCATCACAAAGTTCCAATATATTATGTGGAGCAATATTTGTTGCCATACCAACCGCAATACCATTTGCACCATTTGCAAGCAAATTTGGAAACCCCGCAGGCATAACACAAGGTTCAACTTCCTCACCACTATAGGTATCCATAAAATCAACTGTGTTTTCATCAAGCCCATCCATAATTGCAATAGCAGCCTCTGAAAGTTTAGCCTCTGTATAACGCATAGCAGCAGCACTATCACCATCAACATTTCCAAAATTACCCTGTCCCATAACCAAAGGATACCTTACAGAAAAAGATTGTGCCAATCGCACCATTGCATCATAAATTGACGCATCACCATGAGGATGATATTTACCCATAACATCACCAACCACACGGGCACACTTTTTATAACCACTTTTTGGGTCAAGTTTAAGTTGTCGCATTCCATACAAAATTCGTCTGTGAACTGGTTTTAAACCATCACGCACATCAGGAAGAGACCTTGATACAATAGTTGACATTGCATAAGCCAAATATCTTTCACTTATCGCATCTTTTAATTGTTGAGATTTTATATTTTCCTTTATAGCTTTTACTTCTTCACTCATAATTTACCCTTTATTTTAGATAAAATTAAGTCTATAATAAAAAAATAAAAAATCAAAGGAATATTTTTATGAAATGGGAAGATAAAGGCATTTTAATAGCAATTAAAAAATTTGGCGAAACAGATTTGCTTGCAACCTTTATAACTATTGAACACGGCCTTTCAAATGGCTTGATAAAGGGAGGTATTTCCAAAAAACAAAAGCCCTACCTTCAAATCGGAAACTTTTTCAAAATAATTTGGAAATCACGACTTGAAGAACAACTTGGATTCTTTTCATTTGAATCTGAAAAACTTTTGGGGACAAGCCTTTTTAATAACCCACTTAAACTTTCAATTTTATCATCGGCTTGCACTTTGCTATACGACTCAATGCCCGAAAATCAAAGCAATACAACACTATATCATCAAACAAAAACTTTGATTGATAATCTTGAAACAATACAAAGCAATACAGATATACTTCTTCAATACATAGTATGGGAAAAAAATTTATTGGCACACCTTGGCTTTGCTTTAACTTTGGATAAATGTAATGCCACTGGAACAACAGAAAACCTTTGTTATATTTCTCCTAAAACAGGACACGCCATTTGTGCCTCTGCTGGCGAGCCATATAAGGCAAAACTTTTACCTATGCCAAAAATTTGGAACAAAAACACACATCTATCCATAGATGATATTTGCTTTGCTGATTTAAAGGAAGCATTACAAATACTTTCATTCTTTTTTGAACAACACATATACAACGAAAAAAATAAAAACTTTCCTTTCATAAGGAAAAATCTTGAAAACCTATAACCTAATTATCAAAATTATAATTATTTTTCAATTTTTTTGTTGGTGCATCTTTAAACATTTTATCAATCGCAGGCACAATTTCACCAGTAAATATATTTGGGGAAATAAGACTTCCAAAACAAAAACCTGTTCTTCCACCTGATTTTATAAGTAAAATAACTTCATTTGTTTTTGCATCAAAAACTTCTATATCCATATCGACATAATCAACCGCAGGATTAAGTGCACATATATCAACATTTTTAACTCTTACAATATCAATTATATATTGTGAAGTATAATTTGAATACTTTTCCTTTGCCTCTACAACATCACCATCTTCAATAACATTATAATTTTTGGTAATAGTCCTTACTTGATTATTCTTTAAAACTGTATATCCTGCATTAGTCAATGCCTCACGAAGCTCTGGCATATACTTTTTATCTCCAGTTAATGAAAAAACTTTACTTTCTGGCACGAAATCATCTTTATAAACTTTCACATGCAAAAGTTGATTACAAGCACAAAGAAATAATAACAATAAATAAGAAAACTTTCTCATAATACCTCCAAAAAAATACTTTCCTAAAGAATAAAAGGAAAGTATTCCAAATTAAATTATTTTTTCAACTATTTTGAAGTGTCTTCAAGTTTAAGTTGTATTACTTTATCCTGAATCTTATTTGTTAAATACTCAACTGGTGATTTACCTTCATCTTTACCAGTTTTTAACACAGGAGCATACTCATTTTTATAACTCATAGCCATAGACACACCTTCAATAATAACATCAATAACTTTGTATGTATCGCCAACTTTCATAATACGCCAATCCACAGAAAAATCTTTATCACTTGGGTTTGAAGAAATAACTTTACTTGAAACAAAATATTGTCCCTCTTTTTTACCTTGTTTCACATCAACAACCTTTATTTGTTGGTCGGAATACACAGCAAACTTTTTTACAAAAGTATAAACATTAAGCTCGGCAAATTCCTTAATAAAATTATCCTTTTCATAATTTGTCATACCACGACCATAAACACCCAAAACGAAATTTGCAATAAAATCAAAATCAAAATTTGCATTTAACACCTTTCGAAATGGAGGAATTCTTTCAGCAGAAGTTTTATTATTCTTATTAAAAATTTTTATAATCGCATCATCAATTAAATTTTGTGTATAAACTTTAACATCAGCAACACTGTCATCTGCAAACACAGAAAATGACAACATAAAAAATGTCATAAACAAAGCCATAAATTTTTTCATCATAAATCTCCATTATTATAAGTTATAATAAGTTTAGTATAATAAAAAAATATTAAGAATCAAGAAGTTAATTATCCCAATAAAATTTAACAAATTCGTCAAAAACTAGACTATTTTTCACATTTGAAAACACACTCAATAAAAATGATTTATATATAATTTCACGTGCCAAAGATTCATCAATACCTCGAGTTTGTAAAAAGAATAAATCACTTTTTTTAATACCACTTACAACTGCACCATGAAACGCAGAAACATTTTCCGACCCAATATTTTGGAATGGCAAAATTTGACCAGCGGACTTTTCACTTAAAAGCAAAATTTTTGATAACTGATTCGTTTTTATATTTTCAAGCAACCTAGAAGTTTTCAAATTTGTTTTAAATAAAATCTTACTTTCATCATCACTTACACCAACAAAATCCACATTTGAATTTGCATTTGAACCAATATGATGAATATTTGCTTTAAAATCTTGCACAGAAGCAGAATTCGAATAAACCGAAGTATAACTATTAACTTCACACCCATTTAAAATATTAAAATTATAGTTAACCTCAACAATTCCTGATTTCAAAGATGATGTAAAGGAATTATATTTTGCCATATCTCCACACTCAATAAAATCATTTTCCACAAACAAAGAATTAACAGAATTATTATAAAACCTATAATGATTAAGCTCTGCACCATTTTTAAGCTCAACTTGCAACACTCGATTTTCAAAAAATTTATCATTATCAAAAGACAAAGAAGATTCCAACAAATCTAACTTTGCATTTTCTTCTAATTCTATATAAATCCTTGGGCAATTAAAACAAACCAAATCATCAGAAATATTTATTGAAATTATGTGTATAGGTTTGTCAAGATGTTCTCCCTTTGCCACCTTTAACACCAAACCATCATACAAATATGCTGAATTAAGAGATGAAAAAACATTTTCACCTTCAATAAGTCTGTGTTCTAAAAAGTTTGGATTATCAATCAAACAATTATAAAGCCCATCAGAATACACTGAAAATGGCAAATCATCTTCATCTGAAATTTCCGCAACATACTTTCCATTTATAAGGACAAGTGTATATGCCTCTATACCAAAAGTTTTATATTTAATAAGGTTTTTAAGTGAAGGCAAAATACTCTCTTCACCAATAAAAAATTTATTCCCAGATACAAAAGAACTTATCTCTGATTTCACAGATTTATTATTAAAACGTTCTTTATAATGCTCTATTCCATTCCTTTTAAAGGCAACTATCCATGGATAAAAACCTAAATCAGACAAGGATTTATAATCTGATATAAACGGCACATCACAAACTTTTCCATTAACAATATTAAGTTTCACATCAGACATTTTCAAACCCCTCTTTTAATACCCAATCTGCAAGCGAACAATCACCATTTTTAACAACAACCCCATCTTTCATAATATGCACAAATTCAGGTTTTATATTTGAAATAAGCTGTGGATAATGAGAAACAACAACAAAAGAAGTTCCCTTTTCTTGTAAATACCTAATAGCTTTAAGAATTATATTCACACTATCAACATCAACACCACTATCAGGTTCATCAAGCAAAGCCAACTTTGGTTCCAAAAACAACATTTCCAACATACTAAGTCGTTTTTTTTCACCACCACTGAACCCAACATTAACTTCTCGTTTAAGCCAGCTATTTGGAATTTCAAGCAATTCACAATATTCAGAAGACTTTTTAAAAAATTCAGGTGCAGACAAAGGCTTTTCACCATTTGCACGTTTCACACTATTAACAGAATATTTCAACAAAGTTGATACAGATAGCCCAGAAATAGCAGGTGGATTTTGAAAACTTAAAAAAATTCCCTTATCTGCTACTTCAGATACGGACAAATCCTTTAAATCAACACCATTAAAACAAATACTTCCACCAACAACTAAATACTTTGGATTTTTTACAATAGTATTTAAAAGTGAACTTTTACCACTTCCATTTTTCCCCATAATAATATGAGTTTCAGAAGCCCCAACAACCAAATTAACACCCTTTAAAATTTCTTGATTATCAACATTTACTTTTAAATCTTTAATTTCCAACATTTTAACCCTCTATACTTATATTGATAAGTTCCTTTGCTTCCATTGCAAATTCCGCAGGAAGATGTTTAATAATATCACCACAAAAACCATTCACAATAAGACCCGTTGCCTGCTCCTCTGTCAACCCACGAGATTGTAAAAAGAATAATTGTTCATCACTAATCGAAGAAACCGAAGCCTCATGCTCTACTTGTGAAGACATATTTGAGTTTGTAATTTCTGGTAATGCCAAAGAATAAGCAGTATCACCAATAATAAGGTTATCACACTTTGTGTAATTTTTTGAATCCAATGCACCCTTTGCAATCTTTACCATACCTCTATAACCATTTTTTGAATGTCCCAAAGAAATTCCCTTTGATAAAATGGTGCTTGAAGTATTTTTACCAAGATGAATCATTTTTGTGCCAGTATCCGCCATTTGATAATTATTTGTAATAGCCACAGAAAAAAATTCGCCCTTACTTCTATCACCCTTTAAAATACAAGATGGATATTTCCAAGTTTTCACAGCACCAACTTCCAGCTGAGTCCATGAAATAACCGCATCATCAAAAGCCATACCACGCTTCGTTACAAAATTATACACACCACCATTTCCATTTTTATCACCAGCATACCAATTTTGCACAGTCGAATACTTTATCTTTGCCCCACGAAGTGCAACCAATTCCACAACACCACTATGAAGTTGATTACTATCACGAATAGGAGCCGAACACCCCTCCAAATAAGAAAGCTCACTACCTTCATCTGCAATAATCAAAGTTCGTTCAAATTGCCCCAACTTTTCAGTTTGAAGTCTGAAATAACTGGAAAGTTCAATCGGACACTTTACACCTTTTGGAATATAAACAAATGTGCCATCACTAAACACTGCACAATTCAAAGCAGAAAAGAAATTATCTTCCATCGGCACAACAGAGGCAAAATATTTCCACACCAAATCAAAATGATTTTTTAATGCCTCACTTATAGAACAAAATATAATGCCAAGCTCTGACAACTGCTCACGATAAGTTGTTTTCACTGAAACACTATCAACAACTGCATCAACAGCCTGTCCCAATAACATTTTTTGTTCAGAAAGAGGAATTCCTAACTTATCATAAGTTTTTTTAATCTTATCATCGACTTCTTTATCTTCTACCTTTGGACGAGAAAAATAGTAGACATCATTATAATTGATAGGGTCATAATCAAACAATGCCCAATGAGGTTCAATCATTTCCTTCCATTTATGATAAGCCTTAAGCCTGAAATTCAAAACCACATCTGATTCGTTATTTTTTTTACTTATATACCTAATAACATCTTCAGACAATCCCATATTATCAATCACATCGGATTTAATTTTTGGGTCAAATCCAGCCTTATACTCAGCCAAACCTTTATCAATAATATTTTTTAAATTTTGTTTTTCCATAATAAAGAAAGCTACTATATAAATAAAGTAGTTGCAAGTTTAAAAAACAAAGAATTTATTCTTCACTTTCCTCATCAACAAATTTCATAATCTCTTCAAGATTGATTTTATTTGCTTTTGCTCTTGTTTCTTCCTTTTCCTCAACCTCTTCAAAAACACTATCCATATTTTCTTCTATTTCCATTGATTTTACAGGAATTTCAGATGAATAAATTGCTGATGAAAGAATATTATGCACTTTACCAAGCTCACCTTCTTCTATCAAAGAATAAATAAAGCCATCTAAATCATAATTTTTAAGGACTTTTAATAATTTATTGTATTTAGAAGAAAAAATTCCAATATTTCCAGCAATCACAGCGTCTTTTTTAACCTTACGACGTAAATTTTCATCAAAATGAGGAGTGCTTTCCCTTAAATCCAAAATAATTTTACAAATTGAATAAAGCCTATTATCCCCCTCTTTATTAAGAGCATCAAAAATCACAATATCAGAAGCCATTCCCGTTTTTGAAATGATTCCAGCAAGAGAAACACTAATATCATTCAAAACAATCGGCAAATTAAGAAAAAATTGATTCGTAAAACCAAGTTTTCTTACTTCTATCAATGACTTACAAAGGATTTGAAGTGATGACATTTGTGATTTATTACCATTAAGCAAACTTACCAAAACATTTTTATTTGTATGATTCGAAATCGCCACAAATAAAAATATCCCAACAAACAACAATAAAATAATAGGAATAATCACAGCAAAAATCATATAAGCCATATCTTGAGGAAGGATTCCACCGACTCCTTGGAAATTAGGGCTAGAAAGGAAATATTTGCTACTCCAAACACCCCAAAAAACACTTAAAAAACATACAAACCCCATGATAGAATAAAGCCAATTCATCGCAGTTTTCTCCTCTTTTTTATAACTTTACAAAATCATTATACCATAAATTCAAGATTTTTCTACATTTTTAACCGTCAAGAAAATTTTTTAACAAAAAACACAAAATATAGTTTGCAACATTAAAAAAAATACTATATCTTGTAATTAAAGAGAAAATGGGAAAAACAAATAGTAAAAAATCAATAATTTATGATATTTTTACGAATCAAAAAGGAGAGACTAAAGTGTGTAAAACTACTGACCAACAAAACGAAAAAATCATAAATCTAACACCTATTGAAAAATTAAATATCAAACAAATTGTAAAAAGAAATGGGGAAGTTGTTGATTTTAATATTGAAAAAATCGAAAATGCCATAAAACTTGCTGGCGAAGCAACAACTCCCTTCTCTCCTGAACAAATTATAAAATTAACAAATAATGTAATCAAAGTATTAAATCACAAATATGATGGAACCCAAGCCGTTTTCATTGAAAAAGTCCAAGACATAATTGAACAAGTTCTTATTGATGCAAATTTTTATGAAACCGCCAAAGCATACATCTTATATCGTGAAAAACGTGCACAAAGCCGTGATTCTGAAAAAATCAAAATTGATGTTGAAAAATCAATCTCTGAATACCTTAATCAACTTGATTGGCGTGTAAATGAAAATGCAAACCAAGGCTATTCTCTTGGTGGTATGATTTTAAATATCTCTGGTAAAGTTGTTGCAAACTACTGGCTTTCATATATATATCCAAAGGAAATTGGTGATGCACACAGAAATGGCGACTTTCACATACATGATTTAAGTATGTTATCTGGATATTGTGCAGGTTGGTCCCTTCGTGCATTATTAGAAGAAGGTTTCAATGGTGTTCCAGGACACGTTGAATCTATTGCACCAAAACACTTATCATCTGCAGTTGGTCAAATGGTTAACTTTATGGGAACTCTTCAAAATGAATGGGCTGGTGCACAAGCATTTTCATCAGTCGATACATACCTTGCACCATTTGTTCGTCTTGATAATATGACATACAAAGATGTAAAACAAAAAATGCAAGAACTTATATACAATCTTAATGTTCCAAGCCGTTGGGGAACCCAAACTCCATTTACAAACTTTACATTCGATTGGGTATGTCCAAAGGATTTAGCCCCACAACACCCAAAAATCGGTGGAAAGGAAATAGAAGAATTTACCTATGGCGACCTTCAAAAAGAAATGGATATGATAAACAAAGCATATATTGAAGTTATGACTTCTGGTGATGCAAAGGGACGTCCATTTACATTTCCTATTCCAACATACAACATCACAAATGACTTTATTTGGGAAGGTGAAAATGCAGACCTATTATTCGAAATGACTGCAAAATACGGTCTTCCATATTTCCAAAACTTTATGAATTCTGATTTAAAACCAACAGATGTTCGTTCAATGTGTTGTCGTCTTCGCCTTGATGTTCGTGAACTTTTAAAACGTGGAAACGGATTATTTGGCTCTGCTGAACAAACAGGTTCTATTGGTGTTGTAACAATCAA
Organism: uncultured Alphaproteobacteria bacterium; assembly: GCA_934246625.1. Lineage (GTDB taxonomy): Bacteria > Pseudomonadota > Alphaproteobacteria > Rs-D84 > CACZYB01 > CACZYB01. Next base: position 210,084 of record CAKQHZ010000002.1, on the reverse strand, counting down.
CTGTGCAAGACTTGGTTATAAATATAAGGGTAATATAGAAGCACTATATTATAAATTAGATTCTCTTATGGAACTTGCAAAAACAAGTTTGGAAATCAAAAGAAAAACAATTCAAAAACTTATCGATGGTGGACTTTATCCATTTACAAAAAGATACCTTGGCACACTTCGCAACCACTTTGCAACAATTGGTGTAAATGGTATCAATGAAATGATAAGAAACTTTACAAACGACGAATACGACATCACAGATGCTCGTGGTCAAAAAATGGCATCTGACTTTTTGGATCACATTCGTGCAAAAATGGTTGAATTCCAAGAAGAAACAGGCAACCTTTATAACCTAGAAGCAACTCCAGCAGAAGGAACAACTTACAGATTTGCAAAGGAAGATGCAAAAATTTTCCCTGATATTATCCAAGCTGGAAAAAAAGATGCTCCATACTACACAAATTCATCTCAAGTTCCTGTAGGATATACAGATGACCCATTCGAAGTATTGGATATTCAAGATGCGCTTCAAACAAAATATACTGGTGGCACAGTTCTTCACCTTTATATGGCAGAAAGAATTTCCAACACCGAAGTTGCAAAACAAATTATAAAAAAGGTATTTGAAAATTATCATGTTCCATACATAACAATAACACCAACATTTTCAATATGCCCTAAACACGGATATATCGCAGGTGAACACGAATACTGTCCAATCTGTGATGAAGAAATCATATCAAAAGAAAAAACAAACCATTAAATTTTGATATTGATAACATAAGAAAAAAGGAATATAATAATATTAACAAAACATAAGGAGGATATAATGGAAACATTTGAAAAAAAATTAGATAACAGCAAAAGAACTAAATGTGAAATTTGGACTCGTGCTATGGGATATTGCCGTCCAGTTGCTAATTTTAACAAAGGTAAAAAATCAGAATTTTATGAAAGAAAATATTTCACAGAATCTGCTACATTATCCTCAATGAATTGCAATTGTGTTTATGATAAAAAGATTGCATAACAACAAAATTTATTGATTAAAAACCTCTCATTTTCGAGAGGTTTTATTTTATGCTTTTCTTGACTATATCCAACAAAACAAATATAATATATTTTATAATTTTAAAGGAGGCTTTATGGCAAATTCAAATATCATAGTCGGAGGATTCGTCCCATTTACAACAATCGATTATCCAAAAAAAATTTCATCAGTTATTTTTTTACAAGGTTGTCCCTGGAGATGTATTTACTGCTCCAATCCACACCTTTTTGAATTTCACCGCCCAACCGAACAAGATAAGGAAAACTGGGAATATATTTTAAATGTTTTAAGAAAAAGAACAAAAATTTTAGACGCCGTAGTCTTCAGCGGTGGAGAAGCCTCTGCCCAAGCAGATGAAATAATTACCGCAATCGAAGATATTCACAGATTCGCACCACATTTTAAAATCGGTCTTCATACAAACGGTTGTTTTCCTGAAAATCTTAAAAAACTTTCTCCATACATTGACTGGATTGGCTTTGATATAAAAGCACCATGTGAAAAATATTATGAAATCACAAAGGTAAAAGGAAGTGGAGAGCAAGCATTCGAAAGTCTTACATACCTTTTATCACAAAACAAAGATTTAGAAGTCCGCACAACCGCCGACCCAACAGTTTTAACAAAATCAGACATACTTGAAATTGCCGAAACCATAACAAAACTTGGGGTAAAAAAATATGCCGTGCAAAGATACCGCCCAGTTGAAAAGGACAACCCAGCAAATCCATCACAACAAATGATAATGCAATTTTTCACCGACAAGGACTTCATAGAAAAATTAAAATCTATAGTAAAAGAACTTGAACTAAGATATTAACCCTTGAAAAAAAAATGCCACTAATCTATAATCTCAAAAAATACATAAAAAGGAGATATAAATGAAACAACAACATAGAGAAGTCGTAATTATTGGTTCTGGTCCTGCTGGATATTCTGCTGGAATATATGCTGGTCGAAATGGAAATCACCCTCTTATAATCACAGGTATGGAATTTGGTGGTCAAATCACAAAAACATTTGCCCTTGAAAACTATCCTGGTTTCACAGAAAAAATTGATGGTATTTACATAACCGAGCAAATGAGAAAACAAGCCGAAATTTTTGGTGCCGAAATTCTTGCTGACACAGTTGTTGAAGTTGATTTTTCAAAACGTCCTTTTACAATAAAATGCGAAAATGATAATGAAATCACCGCTGATGCAGTCATCATTGCAACAGGTTCAACCTACAGAAAACTTGGACTTCCAAACGAAGAAAAATTAACTGGCCACGGCATTTCATACTGTGCAACTTGCGATGGTTTTTTCTTTAGGGATAAAGAAGTATTTGTCGTTGGTGGTGGAAATTCTGCAATATACGAAGCATTACATCTTTCAACAATTTGCAAAAAGGTAACTGTAATTCATCGTCGCGACCACTTTACTGCAGAACACATAAATCAAACACATTTTTTCAACACTCCAAACGTTTCAACAATTTGGAATTCCGTTGTTGTAGAAGCAACCGAAACAGAGGGAAAACTTTCAAGCATCACTGTTGAAAATGTTGATACAAAGGAAAGAACAACTTATGAAACAAGCGGTTTATTCATTGCTGTTGGAAATGTTCCTCAAACTGAAATTTTCAAAGGAAAAGTTCCACTTGATAACGCTGGCTACATAATCACAAAACCAGACCTTTGTGCAACTGATATTGATGGAGTTTTTGCCGCAGGTGATGTTAAAAACCCTCGTTTTAAACAAGTTGTAATTGCAGCCGCATCTGGTGCACAATCCGCTATGGAAGCAACAACATACCTAATTTCAACGGAAAAGTAAGATGCTTTTCATTGGTGTAAATTATGGAAGAGGAGCACAAAAAAATCCTATCATAGATGGATGTGAAAAAGCTCCTCTTAAAATTCAAACAATATATAAAAATCACAAATGGGAAATGTTGTCTCCAACATGGGAATTTGATATTGAAAAATTAAAGGCTGACAGATTTTCTGAAAATTTTGAAATTCAAAAAATCATTTACAACCACATATCAAATTTATCAAAAGATGAAATTGAAAATCACATTTTCGTTGGTGGAGATCACAGCGTAAACTTTGCCCACTTCAAAGCAGTAAAACAATTTTACCCAAACGAAGACATAGGGCTTATTTATATTGATGCACACTTTGATATACATACCCCTGAATCTTCAAAAAAAGAAGCCTCAGGCTCACCCCATGGGACAAATGTCCGCCATCTTCTTGGATATGGTGATGAAAGATATTTATCACTTGGCACAAACGAAATCCCACTAAAAAAGGAAAACCTTTTTTTCATTGGTGCTCGTTCATACGAACCATCTGAACTTCAATTTGTAAAATCTGAAAACATTTTTACAACCGATAACTCTTTGGTCAACAACATTGATTACCTAAAGGACACTGTAAAAACCGTCCTACAAAAATTAAATGGAAAAAAATACATAATTTCATTTGATTTTGATGTTCTTTCAACAACCGATTTTACAGCCGTCCAAGTTCCAGAGAAAAACGGCATAAGATTTGATTTTATAAATGAAATTTTACCAATGCTAAATACCCCAAAAATGATATGTGCGGAATTTGTGGAATATGCTCCAAAATTTGATATTCTTGGAGATTCTGAAACAAAGGTTAAAAAAATAATAAATCATTTTATAAAATAGGAAGTCATACTTGTGGAAAAATTTATAAAACTATGCAAAATTGTATGTATGATGAACAAAGAACAAAAACATACAGTATGTGATATTTTATCAGAAGGCAAAGACATTTTAAAAAATGCCAATATTGAAACTTTTGATTTAGATTCTCGTGTCCTTCTTTCATACATTTTGGGCATAGAGCACCATCTTTTTATTTCAAATCCAAAAATCGAAGTCCCACAAAAACAATATAAGGAATATATAAAACTTATAAAACGCCGTGCAAAAAATGAACCTATTGCTCAAATAACAAAGGAACGTGAATTTTGGTCAATTCCATTCAAGGTTTCAAAGCATACTTTAATTCCACGTCCCGACAGCGAAACTTTGGTTGATGCAGTAAAAAAAGAATTTAAGGACAAATCTCTTCCATATAAAATAATTGATTTGGGAACTGGTTCTGGTTGTTTATTGTTAACATTACTAACCGAATATGAAAACGCCATTGGCTTTGGTATTGATATAAAGGACGACACTTTAAAAACCGCAAAGGAAAATGCAAAAAAGTTATCTTTGGATAATCGTGCAACAATGATAAAACATAATTGGTGCAACAAACAACCACATAAAAAAATAAAGGATAAAAAGTTCAACATAATAATTTCAAACCCACCATACATAACAAAAAAGGAAATGAAAACCCTTGATAAAGATGTAAAAAAATATGAACCTCGCATTGCATTATACGGAGGCAACGATGGCTTGGACGAATACAGAAACATATCAAAGGCACTTTATTATTGGGACATAGTCGAAACAAACGGCAAAATATTTCTTGAAATTGGAAAGGGTCAAGAAGCAGATGCAAAAAAAATATTCGAAGCCTTTGGTTTTAAATTTATAAATTACTTTAAGGATTTAAACGGAATAATCCGTGTAATCGAACTAAAAAAAGAATAAAAAAAAGCTCCATCACAGGAGCCAATTTTCATTAACGAGAACAAAATATATTGTTCACTTTCTTAATTATTTTTTATATTTTATCGTGAATAAACACGTTTAAAGTTTTCATCAAATATTTTTTGATTATTCTTATTCAACGTATTTTTCATTTTACAATTATCAATAGAAAGCAAATTTTTCATATCTATATAATCGGGACCACGTTCTTTATCAACAACGACAGCCCCACTTTTGTTTACTCCTGTTCCATTTTTAGGATAAACAACATTTACTGGACGACCAAATTCATCTTTTATAATTTTGCCTTCCAAAACCAACTTTGACCCACTTTTGATATTAGTCAAAGCAAACATTTGATTAGGAGAAATTTTATCATAACGTGTTTTCACAACGATATGTAAATCTAAATCTTTTTCATTATCACCATTTATATCCACAGGCACATAAGAATCTAAAATAGCACCATATCCATTCACATAATCAAAAGCATTTGTATATTTTGCCTCAACAAAAGAACCATTTTCAAAAGTTCTTGTAAAAATATGAGGTTCATCAAGAGCCACCCCTTGAATCATCGCAAAATCAGCAATTCTTCTTTTTTCGGCAATACGATTTGAAGTAAATGAGTAAGAAAACCAACCAACAAGAACAGAAGCAAGAAGAAGATTTCCCATAATTTTTTTATTTCTAAGAGCTTTTTTAAAAGCCTCCTTATCATAAAAAAGTTTCTTCTTTTTTGAAGAACATTCATTTTCAAAGTTTTTATTAAAGCTATTTATAATTTCCATTTTTCACCTCGCTTATATTAAAAAGAATCGATTAAGATAAATATAGACAAAATAATTATAAATGTCAACAATAAATTTATATAAATAAAAAAACAAAGAAAATCCTTGCATTTACAAACAAATATGATATACTCCCCAACATAATTTGCACCCTTGGAGGCAAATTAGTTAATAAAATTTAAAATAAAAAAGGATATAAAAATGACAAATAAAGTAGTTTTAAATGTAAAACCAAGACAAACAAGTGGTAAGGGGGCCGCACGTGCAACAAGAAGAGCTGGTTTAATTCCTGCTGTTATTTATGGAAATAAACAAGATCCTGAACTTATCTCTATTACTCCAAAAGATTTACTTAAACAAATGCAAACAAAGGGTTTCAGAACTCGTCAATTTGAACTTGAAATTGAAGGTAAAGCTAAAAAAGAACTTGCACTTTGCCAAGCAATTCAATACGACAAAGTAAAAGATTGTCCTATTCACGTTGACTTTTTAAGAATTGATTTGAACAAAGAAATTACTGTTGAAATCCCATTCAAATTTATCAACGAAGACATTTGTGCTGGTGTTAAAAAAGGTGCTGTTCTTAACATCGTTAGCCGTTCAGCTGAAGTTATCTGTAAAGCATCAGATATGGTTGACGCAATCGAAGTTGATGTTCAAAACCTTGATGTTGCTGAATCAATTCACTCAACATCTGTTAAATTACCAAATGGTTTAAGATTTGCATCACACGAACCATTCACAATCGCAACAATTACTTCTGCTGTTGAAGAAGTTGTTGAAACAGAAGCTCCTGTATCAGCTGAAGTTCCTTCTGCTCAAGAAGAAAAGGCTGCAAAGAAAGCTGAAGAAACAAATGATGCAAAATAATAATTTACATACATACAAAGCAAGGGAAGTTTTCAAAAGGAAACTTCCTTTTCTTTTGATGCGAAACAAAATCATAAACGCAATCAAAAAATTTTTTTCAACAGAATCTTTTACCGAAGTTGACACCCCTATCCTTCAATATTGCCCAGGAATGGAAGTCCACCTTACCGCATTTGAAACAAAATTTTTGGACATAACTGGCACAAACCCAAAAACTTTATACCTTCATACATCACCTGAATTCGCAATGAAAAAATTGCTAAGTTTCGGTATGGAAAATATCTATCAATTTACTCATACCTTCAGAAACGAAATTGTATCTCCTACACACTATCCTGAATTCACAATGTTAGAATGGTATAGATTACATTACGACTATACAAAACTTATGGACGATTGCGAAAAAATTTTAAAATCCGCATTATCATCAATCGGCAAAGAATTTTTTGAACACAATGGTAAAAAATGTTCTCCATTTAATGGTATGGAAAAATTAACTGTAAAGGAAGCATTTGAAAAATTTTGCCACTTTGATATACTCGCAACAATAGATAATCCAGAAAACCCATCAAAACATTTATTGGAAGAAAAGGCAAAATCACTAAACATCAACGTATCACAAATTGATACATGGGACGACATATACGAAAAACTTATGTTCGAATATATTGAACCAAATCTTGGCTGTGAAAAACCAACAATCCTTTATGAATATCCAATTCATCAAGCTGCCCTTTCAAAGGCAAAGGATACCAATAAAAATATTGCTGAACGATTCGAACTTTATGTTTGTGGAGTTGAACTTGCAAATGCATTCACCGAACTAACCGATGCAAAAATCCAACGTGCTCGCTTTGAACACGATATGCAAACAAAAAAGGAATTATACGGCATAACATATCCTATTGATGAAAGTTTTATCGAAGCCATAGAAAATATGGACCCAGCCACTGGCATTGCAATGGGAATTGACCGCTTAATAATGCTTTCAACTGGTGCAAATGATATAAAGGATATTCTTTGGACCGAAATTCCAACACTATAAAAAAAAGGGGCAAAACCCCTTTTCTTTTTTATTCAGTATATTTTTGAAGTTTTCCATCACAATAAATATATCTTTGGTCATAATCAAATTGTGTCTTGAAAACGCTGACTGATACTGTTTTTAAAAGTGTTTGATCTGATGTTTTATATATTCTAAACATCACATAAGCACACCTACCTTTTTCCCAACTTCTAAAAACAGGATTAAATGAAGTTCCCGCAGAATAATATTTTCTTTGTGAGCTAGCACATGATTCACCATATTCAGTAGTATGAGTAAATTGAATATATATAGCATTAGCTGTTGTCGCACAGTGAACCCAAGGATCAACTTTACACTCAGATAAAGTCTTCACAGTAAATGAACAACCTCCACCAGTTGTTGTATAAACAGGTTTATATCCTTTATTACATTCTAGCTCACAACTTGAATTGTATGATGAATTCGCAATTCTTTCATCTTTAATACAACGACTATTACAAGATGCATACCCGCTATTACAATTCCAACCACAATTATTGGAGTAATAATAAGAATTATCAGGTTTATTTGCACAGCATAAATTATCATTTTTAGTATATCCGCTATCGCAAGACCAAGAGCAATTGGAGGTATTGGTTCCGCCGGATGTATAGTGAGCGTTAGCAGGTTTATTAGTACAAGCCATACATTTAAAAAGATCGGCTTTTGCAGTCATTGGCAAAGTTGTCATTACCAACAATAAGTTCATATTTTTCATTTTTCCCATTTTATTTTACCTTTCAGTTTAGTTTGTTAATATTAGTTTTTAATTTTAATGTATGTAAAATTGATACATCAATTTTACCGAGCACACCCCTTACCCCCCCTTGCGGGGTGTGCTCTTATAAGGTTCTAGTTTTAAAAACTTTTCCATTATTTCTCCATTTTTCTTATTTTTCTTTAAGGGTTTAGTATGTCAGCAAAGCAACTGCCCTCCGTCCCTTTAGGGCTACCGTTGCACTTCGTACTTTTGTGCTGACTCTTTTTCTCATTAAACACCTCATCTTATCTTTTGGGAGGGAGGAAGCAAAAACCATAAGAAAATACCTCCTCCCATATCTCCTATTTACAACTGGATAAAGCTACTTTGTAAAATCCTATTCCACAATCGGTTTTGCCAGTTTCAACAACTCCATAATTGCCTATGCCACAATCTGGCCTTATGCACTCTGTGGAGTATCTGTTGTTCACATAAGTTCCCTCTGGACAAGTCTGACAACTTCTGGAAGTTTTATCATAATACATTCCGCAAGCCGAACACTCGCAAGCACTTTCCGATGTGTTGTATGTTGCCCTTGCCACAGTTCCGCAAACTTCAGCAGTTGGCACACAATACCTTTGTAATGACTCTATTAATGTTTCTGATTTTACATTAGATGATAACGCTACACATAAAAATGTAGATACCAATATTGATAACTTCTTGTTCATGTTCTTTTTCCCCTTTATTTTGTGCAAAAACACAAAAATTTTTCCCATTTATCCTTAACGGCGGGGAGTTCGAAAATCATATAGTCTGAAATGATTCCACAAGATCTTTAAGGACATAAAGATATATCCTCTGAACATACATCAAGGGCTCCCCACTAAAGGCGGGGGCATTTACCATATAACATTGCGTTATACGCAGACTATAAAGGACCTTCGACAATCCCGTATCCATTAAGGACACTAAGTTCAGAATAACTTCCAAACCTAATTTCATCTTAATACATAATTAAATTTTTGTAAATAAAAATATAGATTATAAACTTTTTAATTTAAGAACTGTTTTATCAAAATTTTTTTGATTAAATAAAAAACTTCCAACAACCAAAGAATTAACACCACTATCAATAACAAGTTTACCCGTTTCAAAATTGATTCCACCATCAACTTGCAACAAAATTTTTTTACCTTTACTTTTTATAATTTGTGAAATTTTTTGAATTTTTGGCACAACATCAACAATAAATTTTTGCCCACCAAACCCAGGTTCAACACTCATCACCATAACTTCATCAACAAAATCCAAATACTTCAAAACCTTTTTATAACTGGTCTTTGGATTGATAACAATCCCTGCCTTCACACCAAAAGATTTAATAAGTTTTATCGACTTCATAGTATTTTTTGCCTCAATATGCACGCTTATCAAATCTGCACCAGCATCAACAAATCTTTCAATATAGGACAAAGGATTGATAATCATAAGATGCACATCAAAAAATTTTTTTGTGTGTAATTTAACCGATGAAATAAAATCTGGACCATAGGTAATATTTGGCACAAATACACCGTCCATAACATCAAAATGAATCCTATCCACAGAAGAGCTATTTACCAAAGCAATAGTTTTTTCTATATCAAAATAATCAGTTGATGTTAAACTTGCAGATATTAAAATATTTTTTTTCATCAGTCTTTCTTCCTAAAAATTCGTCTAAACAATGCACGATTTTCTGTTGCATCTTCTTCTTCGATTTTGGCATTTATATCCATCAAAGCCTCATCAAAAGTATCAGAAGTCAACATTGTAATTTTTTCATTTTCAATGTTAATAACTTTACGTTTTCCAATATCCTTTTCCGTTGTTGAAACAATAATAATTTTATCAGAAGAAAATTCGGCAAACGCCTTTATCAACTTTTCCTTATAAATTTTTCTAAGTCCTAAAAATGGTTGGTCAAAAATCATAACCTTTGGATTACCAACAAACACACGAGCAATACTCAAAAGTTTCATTTCCTCCTGTGTCAACAAATCTGTTTTACTATCAATAATCGTATTATATCCATTTGGAAGTTTTGCAATTATTTCATCAAGGCCGAACATTTTCGCAACCTTTTTATAATCAACAAATCCAGCAAAGGAAGTATCGCTTTCATTCAAAAAGCAATTCAAATTTTCTTTCACCGTTCCTTCAATGATAAAATAATTTACCCCAAGATAGTGTATATAGTTTTTAAGACTTTCAGCCTTAAGGTTCGCAACATCATATCTGTCAAAAAGTATTTCACCATTTGAAATATCATATGCACCAATCAAACTTTTTAAAAATAAAGATGTATCAAAAGTATTCTTACCACGCACAACATAAACACTTCCTTCTTTAAAGGTAAAGTTAACATCTTTTAAAATAATGTTTTTCAAACTATCTTCCAACACCACATTTTTAAGTTCCAAATTACCAAGAGTAATATCCTCCACCTCTTCGGTTTTAAGGGCATCAACTTGTTCCGCCATAACTTGACTTAAACGTTCAATAGAATTGATAAATTTAAAATATTGAGGAAGATATTTTAAAAAGCTGTTAATCAAATAAAAATTCAAAGTAAAAAGTAAAAGCACAGCAACCAAAGTTCCAATACTCATAATATGCAAATTAACTGCATAAACACCAATCAAAGAAAATACAATCAATCCCAAAAAGAAAATAACATAATTCAACACCAAACAAATATCCAAGGTATAATTTCTTTTGTATGTAATATCAACTATACTTTTTTGATAATCATGCCACATATTCATAACCTTGTCTGTCAAAGACAAAGTTTTCAACGATGAAAGATTATGTATTGACCCAGATATAAGTTCATCACGTTCCTTTATCGCCATTTTTTCCTTATCATCAACAATTCCCAAAACATAAGATGCAAACATAATAAAAATTGCATACATAAGTAAAAATAAAAGAATGACAAAGAAATATTTACCAAGCAAAATTCCAATCACACCAATAAACAAAAGCACAAAAGGAATATCTGTAATATTCACAATATAGGAACCAGAAAGACCATTTCGAATAACATCAATATCCGCAAACAAAGTTGTCCAAAAGGCTTCTTTCTTTTTTTCCATTTTCCTTGCTGGTAATTTAAAAACCTTATCCAAAATATTTTTGCAAATATTATTATCAATATTTAACAAAACATAATTTATCATACCCGCACGAATATAACGAAATAAAAAGTTAAACCCAAGCACAGATGTCAAAAACACAATGTTAAAAAGTCCATTTGAATCAAGTGATAAATTAAACTTTCCATCAATCAAATACATAATACACAAAGGTATCAAAACACTTAAAACATTTATTAAAAATGAAAGTCCAAAAATACGTCTTATCATTCCCTTAAATGGAAGAAGTATTGATGACAAATTATACTTTGAATTATCATAATACACAGACATCACATCATTTTTTTTCAAATCTAACATATTAAAATCCTTATATTTTTCCTAACACTATAATAACATAAAAGCACATACAATAAAACCCTAAAAATTATCATTGATAAATTTTCTGATTTTACCAAAAAGACTATTATCCCTTTCAAATTCAATTTCAGAATTAAGTTTTAATGCACTTGAAGATTTATAAAAATTAAAAAGGAAAAGCCCAATCAAAGTTGCATTTGAAACATTCACATATTCTTCATTAAGTCCATCTAACTTTATTGGTTTTGCCACACGCACAGGAAGTTCAAAAACCTCCTCTGCAACCCCCTTAACATTTTCAATCAACGCGCCACCACCAGTAATAATTATACGATTAACAAATGGTGTAAAATTTTTATCTTCAATATATTTCTTAATAACACTAAATGACATTTTTACAACTGGATAAATAATATTCAAAATGTCAGATTTTACCATATCAACACTTTCTTCTTCGCCATTATCAGAAATAACCGATACGTTAATTACTTCAGAATAATCAATAGGCAAAGGTTTCACAGCACCATATTTCTTTTTTATACGTTCTGCTTCATCAAATTTAATATTGGTATTTTTACAAATATAGTTAGTTATATAGTCCCCACCAATAGGAGATGAAAAAGTATAAATAAAATTATTTTCAAAAAACACACCCACAGACACAGATGATTTTCCAATATCAATAATCATACTTCCGACACGTCTGTCATCATCAACCAAAGATGAAAGCCCTGACGCATACGAATTTGCGACAACATCTTTAACCTTAAGATTTGTTTTTTTAACTGCATCTATCACATCATTCATCATAAGACTATCAACAACAATAATATGATAAATTATTTTAAGTGTAGAAGCAGAAAGATTTAATGGATTAACAACTTCCTTTTTCCCATCAATAATATATTTTATTGGAATTATATGAATAACCGAATAATCATCTATATTGATATGCTTTTGAATTGGAATACGTTTAGTGCAATGCTCAATATCTTTAAAGGTAATATTTTTTTCAAAATTCCACCCAATTTTTGAATTTAAAAAATGTGATTTAAATTGAAATCCAGAAAGGGAAACCACAACTTCCTTTATTCTGCACTTGGCTTTATTTTCTGCAATCGCCACAGCCTGATTGATAGCAAATGCCAACTTAGAAACATCAGTAATTTTCCCATTGGAAAAACCTTCGTTAATTGCCTCACCAATACTAAGGCACACAGGCACACCATCATTTGTAATTGCACCAATAAGGCAAACAACTTTACTTGTTCCAATATCAAGAAAACCAATCACACTTTTTCTATCAATCATTTTAATTCCTTTGTTTAACAAGCAATCTATTTATATCCCTTACATCAATTTCAGAAATATTTCGTTTTAACAAATCCTGATAATCATCAAGTCGTTCAATTTTTTGAAGTCCCATTTCAAAATCTTCGTTATCAAGTTTTACTACAATACCATCTTCAATAGCATATAAAAACACATTCCATCTTAAACCATTTATAAATTGAAGATAAACAACCTTTTCCATAATTTTTGGATATTTTTTAAGGACCATAAGGAAATCAAGCAAATTTTCATTTGCTCCCTCTCCACTAATAATCAATCCAGATTTATAATCAACACTTATTGGTATAATATTACCCATTTCATCAACAGGGAAATATTCATCATTATTGAACATATATGCAATAATATTTTTTGGTTCAATAACCAACAATAATTTTGAAGGATACTCCTTTACCACAGCAATATTTTTTATCCATGAAAGTTGAAGAAAATCATCTTTTACCTCATCTACATCAACAGAAAAACTTTTCGGATTTGAAAGAAGATTATGTTTATTAAGGACATCTTTAATATCTGCAATAGCCATTTCTCTATCAATCGACAAATCCCCCTTAAAAACTACCTCAGGATAATCAAGAAGAAAAGCATCATCACCAACAAATCTTTGTCGTAAAGAAATGATAAGATAAGAAACACAAAAAATCACAAAAAACACCAAGCATATTTTTTTGGCTTTTGAAAAAAACTCTTGTATTTGCACTTTTATCCCCTTTAGTATATCATTAGGAACATTATAACAAATTTTTTTCTTTTTTTAAATTAAAAATATTATATAATTAAAAAATATAATAAAAAGGTAGATTATGACTATACAAAGACTATACATTTCTCAAAATTTAGAAAATAAAAACATCTATATAACCGACGAAGATTTTCACTATCTTAAAAATGTTATAAGATTAAAAGTCAATGATGAAATATTGCTTTTTAATGAAAAAAATGGCGAATATTTATCACTCATCAGCGAAATCACCAAAAAGCAAATTGTAATCACCCCAATCAAACAAACAAGGACTCCTGAAAGTGAAAAACTTAATGACACAGAACTTATTTTTTCACCAATCCGCCACAACAGACAAGATTTAATCGTTGAAAAGACAACTGAACTTGGTATTAAAATTCTAAGTCCTGTAATAACAGCTTACACAAACAATAAAAATCTTAATATTGAAAGATTAAACACTATTGCAAAGGAAGCAACCGAACAATCCCGCCGTCTTTCAAAACCAATAATAACTGAGCCAATATCTTTGATACAAAAACTTCAAAAATTTGATTTTGAAAAAAGGACTTTGATATACCTTGATGAACGTCCCATTGATAATAATACCACCGAAATTTTAAAAAAATTCAAAGATAAACCTATATCTTTTTTAATCGGTCCAGAAGGTGGTTTCAGCAAGGAAGAATTTGAATTTTTAAAATCAACTCCTGCTATTGGAATAACTTTAGGTCATCAAATTTTACGTGCCGAAACCGCAGGCATTTCAATAATTGCTTTGTATAATTTAGGAATATAAAAATGGAAAAACTTTCACCACTAAATATGACAACATCAGAAATAAAATTGGAATTAAAGGATTTAACAAAACTACTTTCCAAATATGATGAAGAATATTATACAAATGATGCTCCATCAGTAAGTGATGCCGAATACGATGAATTAAAAAAACGAGCCCTTGAACTTGAATCATTTCTTTCACAAACAGACCTTTTTGGTGAAGCAATAATATCAAAAAAAATCGGAAGCAAAGTAAAAGCTGGATTTAAAAAAATCACACATAAAATTCCAATGCTTTCACTTGAAAACCTTTATAACGACAACGATTTACAAGAATTTACAACAAGAATAAAAAAGGACCTTTCACTTCTTCCAAACCAACCATTTGACATTGTCGCAGAATACAAAATCGATGGATTAAGTTTCAATGCACGATACGAAAACGGCATATTTGTATCCGCAACAACTCGCGGTGATGGAACAATCGGCGAAGACATAACCGAAAACATAAAAACAATAAAAAACTTTCCATTACAAATAAACACTACTTTAAAAGTTTTAGAAGTCCGTGGCGAAGTTTATATGTCAAAGGAGGACTTTATAAACCTTAATGCAAAACAAGAAGAGCTTGGCGAAAAATTATTTGCAAACCCACGAAATGCAGCCGCAGGCTCACTCCGCCAACTTGACCCATCAATCACAAAAAAACGAAATCTTTCAATAATAGTCTACGCTTGGGGCGAAGTTTCCGAACCAAAGCCATGGAATACACAAACCGAATTTTACGAATATGCAAAATCACTCGGATTCCCAATTCAACCAATTTACAAAGTTTGCCACAGCTATGAAGAACTTAAAACCTTTTTCCATAATGTCGAAAATGAACGACACGCTATTCCATTTGATATTGATGGCATAGTATATAAAATAAACGACCTTTCTTTACAAAAAAAACTTGGTTTCATTGCTCGTGCTCCTAAATGGGCAATCGCACACAAATTTCCACCACAACAAGCAAAAACTTTAATCAAAGACATCACTTTACAAGTCGGAAGAACAGGTGTCATAACCCCAGTTGCAGAACTTGATGCAATAAATGTTGGCGGTGTGATTGTTGCCCGTGCAACTCTTCATAATGAAGATTATATAAAGGCAAAAGATATTCGCAAAGGAGATATGGTTTTAATTGAACGTGCCGGCGATGTTATTCCCCAAGTTGTAGAGGTAATAAAGGATCTACGCCCAACCAACACAACCGAATTTATAATGCCAACAACTTGCCCTATATGCGGTGCCTCTGTTGAAAGAAAAAAGGACGAAGTCGCTCTCCGTTGCACAAACCCAATGTGTCCTGCACAAATAAAGGAATACCTAAAATACTTCATTTCTCGTGATGCCTTCAACATTGATGGTTTAGGTTCATCACAAATTGAACTATTTTATGATTTGGGTTGGATAAAATCACCAGTTGACATATTCTTTCTTATAAAAAATCACAAAGATGAAATTGAAAAACTTGATGGCTATGGCAAAAAATCAATCGAAAATCTAACACTTTCTATTGAAAGGGCAAAGCACATCAAACTTGATAAATTTATTTATTCTTTGGGCATATTTGGTGTAGGTTCCGCAACCGCAATACTTCTTGCCGATAAATATACATCTATTGACGCACTACAATCTGCAACTTTTGCCGACCTTACTTCTATTTATGGTATAGGCGACACAATGGCAATGGATATACTTAATTTTATGAAGGACGAAACCAAACAACAACTTATATCCGAACTTAAATCCATAATCGATATTGAAAATCCAACAAAAACACAAATAGATGAAACAAACCCATTATTTGGAAAAACAATTGTATTCACAGGCACCCTTTCAACAATAGGAAGAAAAGAAGCCGAAGACATTGCCCGAAAATTTGGTGCTCACCCAACCTCCTCTGTTTCAAAAAAAACAGATTTGGTTGTCGCTGGCTCATCTGCAGGTTCAAAACTTGATACGGCACAAAAACTTGGGATAAAGGTCATTTCAGAGGAAGAATTCAACACCCTTATATCAAAAAAATAATTATTGTTTTTAAAACATCTTTCCTTTATAATACAAAAAATAATAAAAGGACAAATTATGTTTAAAATATTTTTATTGATATTGATGGTATTTTTTTCAACATCTTCATTTGCCGAAGACATTGAACTTTCCGCGGACAATGGCTTGGAATGGAACCAAAGGGAACAAAAAATCACAATGAAGCAAAATGCCATTGCAAAAACTTCTGAATATGAACTAAAGGCTGATTTTATAGAGGCTTTTTATAAAGAACCCAACAAAAAAATATATAAGGTAGTTGCAACCGATAATGTAAATATAGTATCTGTAAAGGAAAACATCAAAACCGACAAATTAACATACGACATAAATAATGAAATCATAAACCTTATATCAAAGGATAATCCAACAACCCTTAAAAATGGCGACAGCGAAATTATCGCAAAGGACGAAGTCATCTACTATAAAAATAAAAACTATGCCACTGCAAAAAATGCACAAATTATAAACTCTGGAAGAAAACTTTTTGCTGATAATATAAAAGTTGAATTTGCAAAAACTGGAAAATCTAAACAAAACCAACTTAAAAAGGTAATTGCAAACGGCAACATAAAACTTATTGATGGCACAGAGGAACTTTATGGCGACACTTCAGAATATAACCCACAAAATGGATATGCCACAATTTCTGGAAACGTATATTTTAAAAAGGGAAACCAAGCAAACCTTTCTGGTGGAAAAATCATTTATGATATGAAAACTGGTATTGCTCGCATTCTTCCAAAAGATGGTGAAAGCAAAGTAAAAGGTGTGTTCTCAACAGATAAATAATAGGTCATTAAATGGAAAACGAAAATAAAGTAAAAGAAATCATTGTAAAAAACATTGCAAAAAGTTATTCAAAACGCCCAGTATTGAAAAATGTATCTATTCATGTAAAACAAGGCGAAGCAGTCGGTCTCCTTGGTCCAAATGGTGCTGGAAAAACAACATGTTTTTATTGCATAACTGGACTAATAACACCTGACACAGGTTCTATTACTTTAGATGGTGAAAATATAACAAAACTTCCATTTTATCACCGTGCACAAAAGGGAATTGGCTATCTTCCTCAAGAATCCTCAATCTTCCGCTCACTTTCAGTTGAAGACAACATTATGGCAGTTTTAGAAGTCGTTGAACCATACGAAGACAAACGTAATCAAAAACTTGATGAACTTCTTGCCGAATTTTCAATTACACATTTACGTGAAAGCCCTGCAATCGCCCTTTCTGGTGGTGAAAGACGTCGTCTTGAAATTGCAAGAGCATTGGCAGCAAATCCTGACTTTATCTTGCTTGACGAACCATTTGCTGGTGTTGACCCTATCGCTGTAAATGATATAAGAAACCTTGTTTCACACCTAAAGGATAAGGGATACGGAGTTTTAATCACCGACCACAACGTTCGTGAAACATTGGAAATTACTGACCGTGCTTATGTTCTTCACAACGGAACTGTGCTATGCGAAGGCACCCCAAATGAAATAGTTTGCAACACAGATGTCCGCAAAGTTTATCTTGGTGAACATTTCAAACTATAATATTTACACATATTCAATTTTATGATATATTTCTTTAAACAGAGGAGAAAATATCATGAATAAAAAAATCAGCATCTTTTTGCTAGGTATTGTAATACTTGCAAATTCAGTTGAAGGAGCAAGAAAACGCCAAGCAACCAAAAATGGTCCACAAAGAAAAAATATTATCCGTGCAACCACACCCACAAAATCTACACAGCCAGTTGAACTACCAGAAGAAACTTATGTAAAAATCCAAGAACCCGAAGTAGTAGAAACCTCTTCCGAACCGACAGAATCCGTCGAAGAAATGCAACAAAAAATTGCAACTTTGACTACACAAAATACAGTGTTAAATAATGAAATAAAGGAAAAACAAACAAAGTTTAATGACCTTACAAAAAAACTTTCTGATATAGAAGAAAATTTTTCAAATTTAGAAACACAACAAAATAAATCAAAAAGCACTTGCAGAAATATACTCCCTAAAAAAATTGATGAAATAAAGGGCTGGCTAATTGGTACAGTCAGTGCATCTGGAGTTGGAACACTTGCACATGCAACCGCAACAACGACTTCATTTTTACAAAAAAACGAAGAACAATTTAATAAAAAATATGAAAAAGACCAACTTAAAAACCAAAATAAATTTGCAACTATTGATGGGGATAATAGACCTTCTGCTGGAGGTTGTGCAACCAATTCTGATAACAAAAAAACTACTACAAAAAATAAAGATGAAAAATGGGCAAAGCAACAAAAAACAAACAACGTCCTTGAAACCGTTTCAAATGTTTCAACAATCGTTGGCACAGTTGCATCTGCTGGAACAGCAATAAGTTCAAGTGTTGCAACCGCCCTTATAAACACAATCGCTCAACAAGTAAAAGATTGCAAAGGATCATTCTAATGAAAAAATTTTTAACAATACTTATTATGACTATGTTAACATCTCCTGCATTTTCACAAACTGCCGAAGAACTTACAAAACAACTTGAAAAATTACAAATTGAAAATACAAGTCTTACCGCAAGAAATACTGGATACAATAATAAATTAAAAGATAAACAAAAGGAAATTGAAAGAAAGGAAAAAGAATATAACCAACTTCTTACAAAACGCG
This sequence comes from uncultured Alphaproteobacteria bacterium, assembly GCA_934246625.1. Classification (GTDB taxonomy): domain Bacteria; phylum Pseudomonadota; class Alphaproteobacteria; order Rs-D84; family CACZYB01; genus CACZYB01. The sequence continues at coordinate 190,897 of CAKQHZ010000002.1, read as the reverse complement.
AACAATCCCGTTCTGCGTGTCAGGGAATTTCAGATGAAAATATAAATATTATGCTTGGACTTTCCGCGGGAACAATCGCTATTTCAGGAGTTGGAACCGCATCAAGTGCAGTCAACATTGCAACCACAGTAAAGGGCAAAATTGATGCAAAAAATAATGGTGAAGCAAACACAATGCCATCAAATAATAATTCAAAAGTTATTAAAAATATAACTAATATTACATCGACTGCAACATCTGTTGGTTCCACAATAACAAGTGCCATCGCACTTTCAAAAGCCGATGGATTAAAATCCGAAATCGAAAAATGTTTGGACAGCTTTAACTAATCTCTTTTATTTAATATTGACGCAACTGACTTTGGATTATCAAACTCTCCATTTGATAATTTATAAGTCAGTTTTTGTATAAATGAAACTTTACAAACCTCATCAATTTGTTTTTGATTTAACTCATCTCCCAAACAAAAAGCAAGTTTGTGAATCTCCTCTTGTGAAATAATTGGCATTTTATCGAATTCAGATTTCAACATTGGATTCAAAAGCAATGTCCTGAAAAGCAAATGGCAAAAGAAATAATCCAACGCCCTATTTTCACCCCTCCAATATTCAGTCAACATATCACGCCAAGAGTTAATAAAACTATTTTCCTTATACGAACGGATAAAACAATTATTTATCAATGTCCACTCCCATTTTCCAGAAGAGTGGAACATAAAGAAATTACTATTCTCAATAACATCAGGAATATTATCTGTCATTAAACAAGTCGTATCAATCCAATACCCACCATATTGTGAAAGTAAATAAAGTCGCAAAATATCTGCAAAATGAGCATGACCTATTTCACCATTTTTATACTTGTCCAAAATAAATTGTGGTATATTCACCCAATCAGAAAGATTTTCATTTGTAATAATAATATGTTTTCTATGCCCCTTAAATTTTTCCACACTATCAATACAATTTTTTACAATATTTGGAGCATTATCATACCCTTGAAGCCAACATTGAAAAATATAATCTGATTTTTCCCCACAATTAAATTTTTTTGAAATTTGAACTTTCGGCAAATACTTTTTCCCAAAATATTTTATCAAATTTGGTGGAGAACAAGGGTCCAATATCCAACGAACCCTTCTTCGTAAATTTTTATTTAAAATAAAGACACAAATAAATCGTGCAAAAACTTTGCCAAAACGCTTCATCTACTTATCCATAACTTCAATAATAGCCTTTTTCAAATCTTCAAGTCCAAGTTTTGCCACACCTGAAATTGCAACAACCTTTTTACCACTTGCCTTTGATAAAAGTTTAACCTTTTCCTTAACTTCATCTTCGGAAAGTGAATCAATTTTATTAAGGACAACAATTTCTGGTTTGTGCATCAAAACATCACCATAATTTTGAAGTTCTGATTCAATAGTTTTATAGCTTTCAACAACATCTTCCGTTGTTCCATCAATCAAATGAAGAATAACTTTACATCTTTCGGCATGACCCAAAAATCTATGACCAAGACCAACACCTTCACTTGCCCCTTCAATAAGTCCAGGCAAATCTGCAATCACATATTCTCTATCATACACATAAAACACACCAAGGTTTGGGTGTAATGTTGTAAATGGATAGTTTGCAATCTTTGGTCGTGCAGCAGTCAACACAGAAAGCAACGTTGACTTTCCAGCATTCGGAAAACCAACAAGCCCAATATCGGCAATAAGTTTCAACCTTAACCACACAGCCATTTGTTCACCAGGTGTGCCTGGGTCTGCACGTTCAGGAGCCTGATTCACAGAAGTTTTATAATGTGCATTACCAAAGCCACCACGACCACCTTTTGCAAGCAAAACTTCTTCACCATCAACAATCATATCTGCAAGCACAGTTTCCTTATCTTCAGCAAGGATTTCTGTTCCCACAGGAACCTTTATAATCAAATCTTTACCACTGCGACCTGTTCGTTCACTTCCTTCACCAGGACGCCCCTTTTCCGCACGGAAATGTTGTTGGTATCTGAAATCAATCAAAGTGTTAAGGTTTTTCACAGCCTTAAAAATAATGCTTCCACCATTACCACCATCACCACCATTTGGACCACCATATTCAATATATTTTTCACGACGCCAAGAAAGGCAACCATTACCACCATCACCTGCTTCTAAGTAAATTTTTGCTTGATCTAAAAATTTCATAATAAAACCTCTTTGTTATCTATATACAAAAAGATACAAGTAAATCAAAGAAAACTCAAGGATTATTTTAATGAAAGAATACCTTTTTACTTAAAGAAAAGTACCCCTATTTGACACGCCTTCCACAACACAACATCAATATATCCGCGAGGAAGTTTTGTATCACAAACAAGTTTATCAAACATTTTATCACAAGCACATTTTACACAATCGGATAAAGGAAAACCATCGACCATAGTATCATCACCATATAATGCAATTCCGAGTCTTTGTATCCACACATCATACTTTACCTGATTTATACCAAGATTTCGTGCCAAATGATTTTTTGTAATTTCACCAATGTGTGGCAAAGTCGCCAAATACTTCATCTTTGAATCAATATCCGGTTGCAAATAAAAATTATTACAATAATTATCCCTATTATTCCACACACGACAAATGGCATTGATTTTATTTTTATTACCAAAAATCACAAGCAAATTTTCGGGCAAAACACAACCACCATTTTCAATAAATGATTTTATTTGAAGAAATTTTTCCTTTGCAATTTTTTGCTTAAACCCACTTGCAAGTATCACATAAAAAACTTCGTATGCAAACTCTTCTGGCAAAAGATGAGGAGGATTAACAAGTCGCTCTTTAATAACTGAAAAATCTTCTTTATCCGATGCAACACCAGACAAAAGAAGATAATTTTCAATTTTAAGGAACAATTCCTTATCAAAATTTTTTACAATTTTGTTATCAAAAGAACAATACACATTCATAAAACAAAAACCTTAAACATTATCCAAAATAGGCTTTAATTTATCCATAGTTCTTTCCAAAACATCAGCTTCACGTTCAGCCACTTCAAACGCCTTATCCATATACTGTTTCATAATATCAGGGTGTTCAAAGAAACTTTTAACCTTACTTGCAAAATCATTTTCATCATCAACCATTGCAACACAATTATGTTTAATAAGAATATCATAAGTTTCCTTAAAATTATGAATAATCTTACCACTTAACACAACACAATGAAGTCTAGCAGGTTCCATTGGATTATGTCCTCCAATATTTGCAAATGACCCACCAACAAACACAACATTTGACAAAGTATAAAATAATCCAAGTTCGCCCATTGTATCAGCAACATAAACATCTGTATCAGCTTTAATTGGTTCACCAGCGGAACGAAGAGATGCCTTAAGTCCATTTGCAACGACAAAATCCTTTATCTCTGCTCCACGTGCAGGGTGGCGAGGAGCAATAATCATAAGCACATCAGGATAGCGTTTCTTTATTATCAAAAATCCACAAAGCAAACGTTCTTCTTCTCCTGGGTGAGTACTTGAAACGACAAACAAATGTCTATTACCAATCATTTTTCTAAGTTTATTTAACTCATCTTTATCATAACCAAGCACTGGCACACCATACTTTAAATTACCAACACAAACAGTATTTTTTATACCCATAACCTCAATACGTTTTCTATCTTCTTCAGATTTACCAAAACCATAAATAAAAGCAGACATCAAAGGCTTACAAAAATCCAAATTTTTTTCATATCGAGCAAATGACCTATCTGAAATTCGACCATTTAACAAAATCAATGGAACATTATTTGCCTTTGCAGATAAAATGAGATTAGGCCAAAAATCACTATCAACAAAAAATCCAACTGTTGGTTTCCAATACTTGAAAAATCTATCAACATAAGCACGTCTATCAATAGGCAAAAATTGATGAATAACACGTTTATTGCCATTAAATTTTTTTGCAATATTATTACCTGCAGTCAAAGTTGTAGTTGTAATCAAAACAGACACATCTTTATAATAATCAAGTATTTCATTTACAACTGAAATAATAGAATTACTTTCACCAACCGATGCGGCATTAAACCAATAAACTTTTCCACTTGGACGTTTCACAGAAGCATAACCAAAACGTTCACACTTTCGATTTTTATCTGTGGTTTCAAGTCCATTTTTACGTCTTATACAAAGAATAGGTCTTATAAAAGGTTTTGCTAAAAAAGTTAATAATCTATATAAATACAATTTCATAATCATTCTCCTTTGTTATACACATTCATTTTCTTATCCAACGCCACAGTTTTTTCTACCATAACTTTTGTTAAATCAGCCTTAATTTTTGAAATTTCTGCATCTGTTGCCTTTTTATCAACCCAAACAAAATCACCAACTTCAATAATTGATTTTGAAAAAGGTTTTACAATCATATATTTATCCCAACTATTTAAAAATTTCACTCTACTTGCGGATACATACAAAGGAACAATCGGAGCCCCACTTGACTTTGCAAATAAGAACACACTATCCGTTGCAAAAGTAAACACTGGTCCCAATGGACCATCAGGAGTAAGTCCAACTGACACACCACTTTTCAAAAGTCGTAAAAACTTAAACACAACTTCCTTTGCTCCGACTGTGGATTTAGAGGAAGAAAGCACATTTTTAATACCCAAATGATTATAAATTTTTCCAATAATACGACCATCACTATGAGTTGAAAAAATTCCATACACAGGATATTTTTTCGGCCACACCTTTGTCATAAGCATACTTCTTGAATGCCAAAACACAACAATCACAGGCTTCCCAGTTTTAAGATAATCTGTCAATTTTTTTCGATTAACATACTTTGTCCATGAAAGCAATTGAACCAATCGGACAAGTAAAAATCCAATAAAAGACACAATATTGATAGTAATATTTTTTTTCATAATTTGTTTAAACATAGACATTATTATATATCCTCAGACTGAAATAAATATAAATTATTATCAACCTTATTTTTATCATCTTTTATCTCAGAAATCAATTCATTTGGCAAACGTCTTTTTACAAGATTGTTATCAACCTTTTCCACATAAATTGATGTAGAGTTATAAGCAAAGTTTGCTCTTGCTTCCTCAACGACTTCCTTAATTTTTAAAACAAGGTCTTCTTTTATTTTAAGCCATTCTGCCCATACATTAGTATTTGCGAAACAATACACCAACAAATCAATAGAAGATGTTCCAATTTTATCAATTCTGACTTGCATAATTGATTCAGGAGGCTTTACAAAAGTATTATTTTCAATTAAATATTTTTCAATTTCCTGACGAATATATCTAAGCTGATTTGCAGTTGTTCTATACTCAAGCGCAATAATCCACTCTATACGTCTATATCTACGTGAAGAAAAATTTATCACTGCGGCATCTGCCAAAGTGCTATTTGGGACATATAATGGGGCCCTATCAAACTTTCGTATCATAGTAGAACGAAAACCAATATTTTCAACGACACCCTCAATTGGATTAGCTGAATTATCAATTTTAATAATATCGCCGATATTAAATCTTTTTTCTGAAATAATTGCCATACCAGAAATAATATTTTTAAACATATCCTGTGCACCCAAAGCCACAGCCATACCGACAAGTCCCAAAGAAGCAATCAATGTGCTGACTTCGACACCCCAATTTTCCAAAAACACAGAAAAACCAATTATAAACACAAGGAATTTTAAAATTCGTGCAGTCCAAGTAATAATAACGGTTTTTGTATTATCAAGATGTGTTTTTTTAAATATTACAGCCACTGGGCCAATAAAGGAATACATAAGCCAAAAAGTATTAAATACATAAAGTGATTTCAATAAATTTCTTGTATAAAAAACAAGATATGAAGGAATATTCAATACAGAAATAGCGAAATAACTTCCAACTACAATTGGAATAAATTCAATCGGCTGGCCAATTTCACGTAATGATTTTTCCTGACCATAAGTAATTTTTTTCAACACCAAAAAGTTTAATAACTTAACAATAAAAAAGGAAAAAATATCCTTTACAATAAAAGCAAAAAGTAAAATAAAACTTGCAATGACAAGACGTCCTGCATTTGACATTTTAAGCCAATAATAAAAATTGCCAACATAATCAAAAATCAAAGAAAAGTCAGGCAATCCAAAATTAAAATTAAACATAACACTCCTTTTATATATTATATTCAATACATAAAAAGTATATCAAAAAATAAAATAAAATCCAGTATATTATTTTACAAGATATTTATAAAGTTGATAAGGCGTAATTATTGATATTTTGGATATTCCTAAAATCCTTTTTACCACTTCTACACAAGTAAAAATTGAAAAATGCCAATTTGTTTTAAAATCACCTTTGATATTTGTTTTGACAACCGTCATTCCCATTTTTTGTAAATAGGGAAACAGGTTATCTTTACCTAAATAAAACGAATACACTTCTATTTTAAAAGCCAACGGATCTACAATAAAGAAATTGCCACAGTTTTCTAAAATTACAAAGCAATGTTTAAACCCCAAATGTAAAAATTTCAAAATTTTAAAATTTGTAAACGGAGAAAACACAACCCACACATTATCCCATTTATAAGTTAATCCAAATTCTTGCATCGAACAATTCCCTTTTTAATCAACACTGTTTCCAATTTATCCATCGCATCGTCCCACCATAACGCCTCCATTTCCTCTTCTTTGATTCTTGCATCTGGTGGACAAAGCAATCTGCCATATTTTACAAGAGTTTTTATATGTCTTTCACTGATTTTCTTTGCCAAATATAACTTTACAACAGAAATATAAATATCATCTAAAACACAAGGTCTTACGATAACTTTATTTGAATTTTTTGATTTAAAAGGATTTTTATTTTCATATTTGCAATACCAAAACCAAGCCTCCTCTGCACAATCAAATAAAACCTCATTCGTGTCATTTTCCGAAAGTTCCTTTTTATGTATCATTTTACCCTCCTCCTTAAATATGGAACAAATAAAGAACAATTTCACACTATGCCGATTCTTTTCAAAAGTCAACAACATATATCGCGTTTTTCGAAAATATTAAGATTTTCAACCTAAAGTTGCTGTAAATTTATACAAATAAATTATAAAAAATATACTAGAAATATTTTTATTTTTGGTATATAATAAAGATACTCTAATAAAATGAAGGGAAAAATTATGATTGATAGAGAGAACGAATTTTTTGGAGAAATCAAAAACGAAAATTTTGATGAAGAAAATACATCTTCTTCTGGCATCAACTACGGGGAAAAGACCGATAAATCTGGATTAAAAAATATTGTAATTGCAATAAGTGCTGGTGCAGTTGTCGCCGCAATTTTAGCAGTTCTTTTAACTTCAAAAAAGAAATCTTCTGATATTAACAATTTGGCTGAAATTCCAACAATTTCACAACCATCAGAACCATTTAAAATAACTCCTGATATAAATCAATCAAACGAAGTATTTGAAAACGCATCTATATATGAAAATCCAAATGCTTTTGATTTACAAACAAAGGAATTTATTTCACAAAATCAAATTGCAAAACCTTCTCAACCAGCTCCTCTTCCTAAAAAGGTAGCAAAGAAACCTTCTGTTAAAAAGGCTCCTGTAAAACCAGTTGCAAAAACAGAACGTGTTGAAAAAAAGGCTCCTGTAATCACATCTTATAAAGAAGAAAAATTTGTTGAAAAGAAAACTGGTATCCCTGGCGAAGTTGAACTTTCATTGACACCAAACCCACTTACAAAAACAGGTATTTGGAATATTCAATTAGTATCAACAAGCACAGAGTCAGCTGCCAAAACAGAATGGGATAATTTATCAAAGAAATATCCATCAATTTTGGGAAACAAATCTCATACAATAAATAAAACAGAAGTAAATGGAAAAACATACTACAGATTACGTGTTTCAAACATCGCAACTTCTGAACAGGCAACAGATATTTGTAATCAATTAAAAGCATACAAAGTTTCTTGCTTTGTTGTAAAATAAGGAACATACAATGATAGGTTTTCAAGAATTATTGCTTATCTTAATCATCGTTCTTATAGTCTTTGGTGCTGGACGTTTTCCAAAGATTATGCAAAACTTTGCAGAAGGCATAAATGTATTTAAAAAAACAATAAAGGAAGAAAAGGCAAAACCAACAAAAAAACCTTCTTCTAAAAAAACACCTTCTAAGAAAAAATCAAATGCAAAAACAAAAAAATAATATTATGCAATATTATGAAAAAACAAGAAAGCTTCATACCAGAAACCATTAAGCATTATTTAATAAAGTTATGCCAAAAGGCTTTTGGTGTCTTTCTTGTTTTTTTAAGTTTGTTTTTCACAATTTCTCTACTTTCATTCACACAAACAGACAATAGTTTTACAACCGCATCAACATTTCAAATAAAAAATTTATGTGGGAAAATTGGCTCAAATTATGCAAAGTTTATGTATGAACTTTTAGGTCTAACATCTTTTTTAACAAATTATTTTTTATATATCTTTGGCCGATATTTTATAAAAAAATCATACTTAAAATATTCATATAAAAAAATTTCAATTTATATGATATTAAGCACAATATTTTTATCATTAAATTTATCTTATCTATCAAACATTATATTTAGGACATCTCCAACTCAAACTGGACTTGGCGGACTTACTGGCTTTATAATAAAATCCGATTTAAAGGATATTTTAACAACACTTAACCTTTCACCATACTTTCAAATTATCCTTGTTTTACTAAGCATTGCTTTAAACATATTAACACTTTACTATGCACTAAATATGGATAAAAATTCCATCATATATATAAGAGAAAAATCAATCGAACTTTATATAAAGACATTAAACTTTATCCAATCAAAAATACTAAAAAAACAAACTATAAAGATTGCACAATTAAAAAGGAAAACACCTACTGAAAAATCAATTTCTTCTGTAGAAGATTTAAAACCAACTGAGCCAAAAATTGAACGAAAAATTATAAACACAAAACCAAAATACATTCTTCCAACAACTGATTTACTTAACCCTATTAAATCAGATAAAAATTCAAACATTAACGATGAAATAAATGTAAAAAAGGCAAAAATGCTTGAAAACATTCTCACCGAATTTGGTATAGAAGGTAAAATCACAAGCATAAAAACAGGTCCAGTTATCACCCTTTTTGAAATGGAACCTGGCCGTGGAATAAAAACATCTCGCATCACTGCATTATCCGAAGATATTGCACGAAATATGTCAGCCCTCTCTGCCCGTGTTGCAGTTATTCCAGGAACAAACAAAATTGGTATAGAACTTCCAAACACACACCGAAAAATGGTATATCTTCGCGAACAATTCGAAAGCTCAACCTTTGCAAAAACCGAACACACTCTTCCTATTTCACTTGGAAGTGATACAAGTGGAAATCCTGTATTCGTAGATTTGGCAAAAATGCCTCACTTACTTATTGCTGGAACAACTGGTTCTGGTAAATCAGTTGGTGTGAACGGAATGATACTTTCACTTCTTTACAAATTCACACCTGACGAATGCAAATTCATAATGATTGACCCAAAGATGTTGGAATTTTCAGTATATAACGACATTCCACACTTACTTATCCCTGTTGTAATAGACCCAATAAAGGCTGTCGCTGCACTTAAATGGGCAGTTCGTGAAATGGAAGAAAGAAATAGAAATATGTCCGCCCTTGGTGCAAAAAACATTGAATCCTATAACCAAAAGGCAAAATCAATGGCTGGACAATTCATTACACGTGAAGTTCAAACTGGCTTTGACCCACAAACTGGCGAACCAATAATGGAAGAAAGAAAAATCGAAATCAAACCTATTCCATATATTGTTGTCATTGTCGATGAAATGGCTGACCTTATGCTTGTTGCGGGAAAGGAAGTTGAAGCCGCCATCGCAAGACTTGCCGCAATGGCACGTGCTGCTGGTATACACTTAATACTGTCTACACAACGACCATCTGTCGATGTTATCACTGGAACAATCAAATCAAACTTTCCTAATCGTATAAGCTATCGTGTAGCTTCCAAAATCGACAGCCGAACCATTATCAATGAACAAGGTGCTGAACTTATGCTTGGAAAGGGAGATATGCTTTATATGGCTATGGGTGGCAACCTTATCCGTATTCACGGTGCATTTGTATCCGAAGACGAAATTGAACACGTTGTTACATTTATAAAGGCTCAGGCAAAACCAAACTATGTCAGAAATATTACATCAGAAAAACCGACAAAGGATTCTGCATTAAGTCTTCTTGATAAAACCGTATTCAATGATACAAAGGAAAACAAAGATGAAAACCTTTACAACCAAGCCGTTCAAATTATTTTAGAAGCCGACCGACCATCAATCTCATATCTTCAACGTCGTCTTGGCATAGGATACAACAAATCCGCAAACCTTATTGAAAAAATGCAAGAAAACGGAATTCTTTCTGCTCCAGATTCAACTGGCAAACGCACAATCTTGACTAAAAACCAATAAAGGAAAAATAACTCATTGCATAATATAACAAAAAAGTTTATTATATAGGTATAAACAAAGGAATATATTATGGCAAATTCAAACAAAGATATTATAGAAATAGAAGAATTCATAAATTCTTTAAATAAAACAGAAGAAGGCAGAACAATTGATGTATCCGCACAAAGCATTATTTCAAAAAAAATAAAATCTGTGCAAAACAAAATAAACCTACTTTCAAATGACCAAAACAACCTTCAACCAAAAAGCTCCGAATTTGAAGAAAATACAATCAAAATAAAATATCTTAATAAAGAGATACAAAGCCTTAATTTATTCAAGGACAAATTGTTAAAGGACGATAAATTCATTTCATTCAATTATTCAAAAATCAACTCTGTTAATAATCAAATAAAGGCAATTCACGAACATTTAAAAGAAGAAAGAAACAAAGACATTGAAAAAATGAAAAACTTTATCAATGCTTCAAAAAAAATAAATAACGAAAATTCAAAACAACTTGTATTCAAAGAATTATTTAAAAAAGCAGAAAGTTCCAAAAAAAACTGATTTAAAACAAATAATAAATTCCTATTTACAAAATATAAAACAAAAATAACTTGATAAAATCTCCAAGCTAAAATATTATATTTCTTTATAAAGGAGATACTATGAAAACAATATTATTGATTCTATTTTTGCTTTTCACAAACACATCATTTGCAAATACCAACTACACAAATGACACAAAACTTATAAAGAATATAGAAAGCTATGTAAATTCACTTCAAAGCATAAGTGGAAATTTTAATCAAATATCTTCAAATGGAGCAAAAGATTCTGGCGTATTTTACATCAACAAACCAGGTAGAATGAGATTAGAATACAAAAGTCCTATTTTATTAGTAGCCGATGGTTCATCAATAGTATATTTTGATAAAAAGCTAGACCAAATTTCATACATTGCATTAGAATCAAATCCTGCATCAATAATATTAAATGGAAAAATAAAATTAACTGGTGAAAACCCAGATGCCAAAATCACAAACATCACAGAAACCGATGACGAAATTTTGGAAATCGAACTTTCAACTCCAACTGAAAAACAATCTGGAAAAATAACAATCTTATTTTCAAAAAAACCATTATCCCTTATTGGCTGGAAGGTAAAGGACCCACAGGGAATAACAACAACAATAACCCTATCAAACATAAAACCAGAAACAAATTTAAGCTCTTCTTTGTTTAAAATTTCAAGGAATAAAAGTTTCAACAATACAAAAAGCAAAAGCAAATATTACTAAAATGACAGATGTAATAAATATATCAACCGAAGAAGAAACAAAACAACTTGCAAAAAAATTTGCAAAAACTCTTAAAATGGGTGATATAGTTCTTTTGTATGGAACTTTAGGTGTTGGTAAAACTTTTTTTACAAGAAGTATTATACAAACACTTTTAAATTCAAATACACCTGTTCCAAGTCCAACTTTTACAATAGTGCAAAATTATGATACACCAGCAGGCACTATATCACACTATGACTTATATCGTATAGAAGACGCAAATGAACTTTTTGAACTAGATATAGATAATTCTCTTAAAAACAATATAACCATAATTGAATGGCCAGAAATAATTGAAGATTACATAACTGAAAACTTCAATCCTATCAAAATAAAAATCCTTAATCAGGATAATATAAGAAAATTTCATATAACTCGCTAAAAATACAATATTTTCTATTGTTTTATTTTTCTTTTTGTTATAAACTAAGATTGTATTTGATATACAAATACAACTTTTAGTAGAAATAAACAACAACAAAAAAAACAGAGAGTCAAAATGGGAATAATCCTAAAGAATACTTGGGAAACTGATAGTGAAAAAATACCATTAGATATAGAGTTTCCAAAAAATTTAAAACTTAAAAATAAATCAAGATTCTTCGTATATTTTCCAAACGCCAAAGAATTTAAACTTTCCTCAGGAAAGATATATGAAAAGGGATTTTGGTCCACATCTTACAAAGAAATGCAATACTCAAATATTTTAAAAATTTCAAAAGCTCACATTTTTCAATTTTTATTAATATACAAAAGTTTCTCCAGTCGCGAATTCATTTCAAACATACACTACGAAAATAAAAAATTAAATTCAGGTCCATTTATCAATGTAAGACACGACATCATAAATGAAAACAAAATCGAATTGGAATTTCGTGTAATAAATCCAAAGAAAAGAAATATCAAATTTGAAATAGAAGGAACGCCAAAACATTCCACAATCACAGATGCAAAGAAAATGGACGATAACTTATGGGAAATCGTCAATAAAAAGAAAGCATATTTGGAATTAAGTGAAAACCACAATGAAAAGGTTATCCAACTTACTATCACCGCAACTGATATGACAAATCCAAAATATAAAAGCACATTTAATCTTGTGATAGATATGGAAAATTTCCTTGATACAAAAATATATTAAAACTAATAAAAAATAGAAACGATTCTGCAAAGATTCGCCCTATTTTTTATAAAAATAATTTTTGTTATAAAAAAAACGAAAAATCAAGAAAAATTTACATTTTTAACACGTTGATTTTACACAATAAAAAAGATTGATTTTTTCTCTTTAAAAATCAAAAAAAATATGTCTTTTTTCCTTGCAATTAAAACACAAAATTGCTAGGATTAGCCTATAAGATTGATAACGAAAAGGAGAATAAAATTGGATAATCAAAACAATCTCGAAAATGGAATAAATAACGTTGATAAAAGCATCAAAATTGCACCTATCGTTCACGAAATGCAAACATCATATCTTGATTACGCAATGAGTGTTATTATATCTCGTGCTCTTCCTGATGTCCGCGATGGTTTAAAACCAGTTCACAGAAGAATTATTTATTCTATGAAGGAAAACGGATTTGAATATGGAAAACCTTTCAGAAAATCTGCTCGTGTAGTCGGCGATGTTATGGGTAAATATCACCCACATGGTGATGCTGCAATTTACGATGCTATGGTTCGTATGAGCCAAGATTTCTCAATGAACATAACAATGGTTGATGGACAAGGAAACTTTGGTTCTATGGACGGAGATAGTGCCGCTGCTATGCGTTATACCGAAGCAAGAATGTCAAAGGCTGCCGCATATATGGTCGAAGATTTGGACAAGGAAACTATCGACTGGCGTCCAAACTATGATGAATCAACAAAGGAACCAGAAGTTTTACCAGCAAGATTTCCTAACCTTCTTGTGAACGGAAGTGGCGGTATCGCTGTTGGTATGGCAACAAATATTCCAACCCACAACTTAAGCGAAGTTATTGACGCATGTTGTGCTGTAATTGACAATCCTGAATTAACATCAGAAGATTTAATAAAATATGTTCCTGCTCCTGATTTTCCAACGGGAGGTTTAATCCTTGGACTTTCTGGTTCATATTCTGCATTTACAACAGGCCGTGGTTCAATAATTATTCGTGCAAAAACTCATTTTGAAGAAGTTCGCACAAAACAAGCTATCATAGTTGATGAAATCCCATACCAAGTAAATAAAAAGGTTATGATTGAAAAAATCGCCGAACTTGTAAAGGATAAACGTATTGAAGGCATTTCAGACATTCGTGATGAATCTTCTCGTCAAGGAGTCCGTGTTGTAATCGAACTTAAAAAAGATGCAAACGGAGATGTCGTTTTAAATCAACTTTTCAAATATTCTCAACTTCAAGTAAGTTTTGGTATCAATATGCTTGCAATTAACAAGGGCCGTCCAGAACTTATGAACCTAAAGCAAATACTTGACGCATTTATAGAATTCCGTGAAGAGGTTATAAGAAGAAGAACTACATTTGAACTTAATAAATCAAGAAACAAAGCTCATATCTTAGTTGGACTTTCAATCGCCGTTGCAAACCTTGACGATGTTATAAACCTTATCCGTAATGCAAAGGACCCAATCGATGCAAAGGATAAACTTATGGCTCGTGATTGGAAAGCAACTGATATGCAGGCTTTAATTGACTTAATCGATGACCCAGACAGCAAAATTGTCAATGGAACATATCGTTTATCAGAAGCCCAAGCAAAAGCAATTCTTGAATTGAAACTTCACAGACTTACTGGTTTGGAACAAGACAGACTTGCCGAAGAAATCAAACAAACAGGTCTTGAAATCCAAGAATTCTTATCAATTCTTTTGAACAAAGCAAAACTTATGGGTATTTTAAAGAACGAATTATTAGAAGTAAAAGAAAAATTCGGCACCCCAAGAAAAACTGAAATTGTTCCATCTGAACTTGAAACAGATTTAGAAGATTTAATTGCTCGTGAAGATATGGCTATCACAATCACAAACACTGGCTATATCAAACGTGTTCCATTAAATGTTTATAAAGCTCAAAATCGTGGTGGAAAGGGAAGAACCGGTATGAATACAAAGGAAGAAGATTTCGTAACCGATGTATTTGTTGCAAACACACATACACCAGTTATATTCTTCTCTAATAAGGGTATTGCATATCAAATGAAGGTATATAAACTTCCACTTTGCACCCCTCAATCTGTAGGAAAGGCTTTAATTAACCTTCTTCCACTTGAACAAGGTGAAACAATTTCAACAATTATGCCACTTCCAGAAGATGAAAGCGAATGGGAAAAACTTTATGTAATGTTCGCAACATCAAAGGGAACCGTAAGAAGAAACAAACTTTCTGACTTCTTAAATATCCGTCAAAACGGAAAAATCGCAATGAAGTTTGAAGAGGAAAGTGATGAGCTTATCGCTGTAAAGCCATGTCGTGAAGACCAAGATGTATTCTTGACACTTCGTGGTGGAAAATGTATCCGCTTCCCTGTTCCAGAAGTTCGTGTCTTCCAAAGCCGTAATTCAACAGGTATCAAGGGTATCAAAGTTGAAAATGGCGATAAAGTTATCTCTATGTCAATAATCAATCACGTAGATGTTGACCAAGATAGCCGTGCAGCTTATTTAAAACTTTCACGTGCTCTTCGCCACACAGAATTTGAAGATTTAGAAGGTGAAGAAGTTCTTGAAACAACAAAGACTTTATCCGAAGACGAATTCAAAGCTCTTGAATCAAAGGAACAATTCATCTTAACCGTAAGTGAAACAGGTTTCGGAAAACGCACATCATCTTATGAATACAGAACAACACACCGTGGTGGTTCAGGTATCGCAAACATAAAGATTGCTGATAAAACAAAGGCTATCGTTTCATCATTCCCTGTTCTTGACACCGATAACATTTTGATGGTAACAGATGGTGGAAAGATGATAAGACTTGGCGTTGATAAAATCCGTATTGCTGGTCGTCAAACAATGGGTGTAACTTTGTTTAAAACAGCCGAAGATGAAAAGGTTGTATCCGCTGCAATCATTGCTGAAAATGATGATGAAGATGAAGGTGAAACAATCACACAAGATAACAATGCACCAACATCAGAAGATACAACACCTACTCCTGTTGAAACAAAAACAGAAGAAACAACTTCTTCTCCCTCATCTGAAATAAAAACAGATTTGTTTGAATAGGTTGTAAATGTTTGGCATAAGTTTAAACGAACTAATTGTTATATTATTACTGATGGTGATATTCGTAAAACCAAAGGATATTCCATCAGTAATAAATGCCATTGCCAAACTTTGGAAAAAGACAAAGGCTTTCATTGAAGAAATCCGCACACAAATTCACAATATCACAAATGAAATTGATGAAACCAAAACTGAAACCTATGAATCATTTCACGAACAAATTGAAAAACTTCGCAAACAAATAAAAGATGATGAAAAGGAAATTGATTTCTTTGATGATGACTATGAACGAATAACCCCAAAACTTCAATTTGATAAACCAAAAAGAAAAAAGAAATGACAAAGGAACAATTAAGGGAATTTCCTCTAATCGAACATTTAACAGAATTAAGGTCAAGAATTATAAATTCTTTGCTTTTTTTTATATTTGCATTTGTATTTTGTTATTCATTCAAGGACGATATTTATAACCTTATCACCTACCCTTTAATAACAACACTTAAAAATAATCATTCCGCAAACAGCCTTATTTATACAAAGATTACCGAAGCATTTACTTCAACTCTTTCAATAACATTTTCATCTGCACTTTTTATTTCCATACCATATTTTGGAATACAATTATGGCTATTTATAATCCCAGCACTTTACAAAAATGAAAAAAGACATTTTCTTCCATACCTAATTTTAACACCAATACTATTCCTTTCTGGCGTAATATTTTGTTATTTTTTGGTTCTTCCAGAAGCATTCAAATTTCTTATTTCCTTTGCCGGTGGTGAAACAAAAGCAATGCCCCTTATACTACAGGCAAAAATCACAGATTATATTGACTTAACAATCACCCTTTTAAATGCATTTGGGATTTGCTTTTTATCACCTATTTTATTGATATTACTTGTAAAATTTAAAATATTAACTCGTCAAAGTTTAATAAATAATCGCAAATATGCTATAATAATAATATTTACAATATCAGCAATACTCACACCACCCGATGTTGTATCACAAATTTTATTGGCAATTCCACTTATGTTTATGTATGAAATTTCAATCATTTTAACAAAGGATAAATTACAAAAACAGGCAAAGATAAATAACAAAAAAATAATTAAAAAATTTTCAATCAAAAACCTTCATTTTGATTTACATTTTTTTAAAAGACATAAGAAATAAATATATAGATTTTCAAAAAAAAATATTGTATTATACAAAGTATGAGAGAAAAAAATCTTAAGAAATTGTTGCTTATCGTGGCTCCATTTATTTTCAATGTAAATGGTTGTATGGCTGTTTCTGCGAATACACCTGAAAACATAGTCATAAAAACAGCAACCGAAGAAGAAATTTATTCATCAGATAGGGAAAATTTATTTATTCCTTCTGCATTAAGGCATACTCCAGAATACGAAATTGAAATTGTATCTCCTGATAATATTGAACAAGAAAAGGTTGTAAAGGAAGAAATCGAACTTAAACCAACCGTTGAAAAAAAGATAAAAATCAAATCTGGCGACACATTATATTCCATTGCGAAATCCGAAAACATAAAGGTTTATGAGCTTGCCGATTACAATAAACTTTCTGCACCTTTTACACTAAAGGTCGGACAAATAATTTCTATACCAAGCAAGCATTCAAACACGCCAATAACAATAAAACAAAAAACAACAAATGTAATAACAAATCTTGATAAAACAAAATCTTTTATCGAAGAACCTAAGGTTAATTTTGTTATTATAAAAAAGGGTGATACAATATACTCTATCGCAAAAAATAATAATGTGCCATTAAAGGATTTAATTATAAGGAATAACCTTACACCACCTTATATTCTTTCAATCGGTCAAAAAATTTTCATACCTAACACTGCATTTCATATTGTGCAAAAGGAAGATACGGTTTATTCAATTTCTCGAAAATATAATGTGAACTTAAATTCTCTTGTAAAATTAAATAACCTAAAGGAACCATTCACAATAATCCCAGGACAAAAAATAAATCTTCCTGCATCAAATATAAATGTTGAACTTACCGATGAGGAAAAGCAAAAAACAAAAACAACTACACCAATAACAAAAGAAATAATTATAAAAAAAGATGATGCAAAGGATAATTCAACAGAAACAGAAATCGAAATTACATCATCAAATAAAATAAAGGAAGAAACAAAGGAAAAGGTTGAAAAAATAATAATCAAACCAGAACCTTTGACATCAAAAAAATTTATGTGGCCAATAAACGGCAAAATCATTTCCGAATTTGGTATCAAAAATAATGGAAAAAGAAATGATGGTATAAATATTTCTGCACCTATTGGCACAAAGGTAAAGGCCGTTGAAAATGGTATCGTCGCCTATGCTGGAAATGAATTAAAGGGACTTGGCAACCTTATTATTATAAAACACGACAAGGATTATATGACTATATATGCTCACAATGATGAACTCCGTGTAAAAAAGGGTGAAAAAATTTCACGTGGCGACACCATTGCAACCGTTGGAAAAACTGGTCGTGTAACAACACCACAACTTCATTTCGAAGTTCGTCAAAAAACAAAATCAATCAATCCTGTTTCAATTCTTGAAAGAAAATAATCTTATAAAATCGTCTTAAACAAAGGTTAAAAGCCAACCAACACAAACAAAGAATATTAACCTATATATTTTTCATTTAATTTTCGTAAAATAAAATAAAGGAGATTCAAATGAAAAACAAAATTATCAAGGCACTTATCTTAATACTTATTCTTTCAACAAGCATAGCTATCATCTCATCGGCTGATGCAACAACAACACTTACCAAAACAGAAAAGATTGAAGTCAAAGCAAAAAATCCAGCCCAAGCAAAAAAGATAATGAAAGATATGGAACAAAAACTTGATAATCGTTTAGGCAACTAACCTAATTGATTTTCATTTTTCTATCAATAATTTATTATAATCATTATAAAAAAATGCAAACATAAAAAAACTCCTCATCAAAAGACAAGGAGTCATTTTCACATTCAAAGAATATACTTACTTCACTTCAAAAGGAACAGTTTCCATTTCCACATCGCCATTTTCAAGTGGCTTAAGTTGTATTTTTTCAATCTTTAATTGTGCAGATTTCAAAATCTCTTCACAATGATTTTTCAACTTAATTCCTCTTTCATAAAAGCTAACTGAATCAGAAAGTTTTATATCCCCTGCTTCCATTTTATGGATAATGGATTCAAGTTCAGCCAAAGCCTCTTCAAATGATAAATTTTGTATATCTTCAAACATAATTAGTTCTCACTTCCAAACCAAAGAGAAATTTCATATTTTGCCTCTTCTGGTTCACCACTTGCATGAATAAGATTATGAACTGGTCTGTGTTGAGCATTTGCAACATCAGAAGAATCTAATGAAAACTTTCCACGAATAGTAGATGGATCAGCCACAGAAGGTATAGTATTACCGCACATCTTACGAACATTTTTAATTGCATTATTACCTTCTAACACCATAGCAATAACTGGACCAGAAGTCATATAATCAACCAACCATTCCTTTATTTTTTTACCAATAGTCAAAGCATCATCTGTTCCCATTACTTTCACAATATCCAAACCTTGTTCTGCGAAATTGGAAATAGATTTATTACCAACAGCCACATACCATTTATTATTATTTGGATAATGTCTTTCAACTAATTCCTTTGATGGAACAACCATTTTTGTTTCAACTATATCAAAGCCAGCCTCTTCAAACATAGAGATTATTTTTCCACAAAGTTTTCTTTTAACAGCATCTGGTTTAAGTATTATAAGTGTTCTTTCAAGCATTACAATCTCCTTTCTTAGTTAACTTTTTTAATTATAAAGCGAATTAAAAAAAATAACAAGGTATTAAAAATAATTTATCCCTTGCAATAAAATAATATTTTGGGTTAAAATAACCAATTATGAGTGAAGCAATAAGAGAAATAGTATTCGATACCGAAACAACAGGTTTTAATTATTCTGGCGATGACAGAATAGTTGAAATTGGTTGTGTTGAAATGATAAATCATACACCAACTGGAAAAACTTTTCATTGCTACATAAATCCTGAACGAGAAGTTCCAGAGGAAGTTGTAAAGGTCCACGGATTAACAACTGAATTCTTATCCGATAAACCTACATTTAAGGAAATTGCACAAAGTTTCATTGACTTTATTGGTGATGCAGATATGGTTGCTCACAATGCTGTATTCGATATGAACTTTATCAATGCCGAATTTCGAAGACTAAATCTTCCAGAAATTTCATTCGACAGAATGGTTGATACACTTGCCATTTCACGAAAGAAAAATCCTCATCTTGCAAGACACAGCTTGGACGCACTTTGCAATCGTTATGGAATTGATAACTCTCACCGTGATTTGCACGGCGCTTTACTTGATGCCAGATTGCTTGCCGAAGTCTATATTGAACTTCTTGGTGGAAAGGAAATTGACTTTTTCAAAACTTCAAACGAAGAAACCGAAGTAAAGGCAACAACCAAAGAAGTCAAGGCACAAAAAAGGGAGTTTCATCAATCACGAAACTTTCCAATACCAGAAGAAGATTTAAAAAATCACGACGAATTTATTGCCTCTCTTGGCGATAAAATGATTTGGGTAAAACCCGACGAACCTGCAACACAAGAATAAACAAACTCTTCCACAATAAGAATATCTTATCTTTTATTCCTTTTTTGTATATATCGATGTAAAGTAATCCACGAACAATTCATAAGTCGTGCAATTTCGGCTTTGGAAATATTTTTTGAAAGAAGTTCTTTTATTTCATCACATTTTGAATCAAGTTTTTTATGCGCAAAACCTATTGGACGACCAAGATGTTTGCCTTCATCTTTTAACCGTTTCAACGACTCTTTTGTTCGTTGAGAAATAAGTTGTCTTTCAATTTCTGCAGCCAAAGAAAATGCAAAAGCAAGCACCTTTGATTGAATATCCAAACCCAAACGATAGTTTTCTTTTATGGTCCAAATTTGACAATCTTTTTCTAAACAACTTTGTAAAATTCCCATGACTTCCAAAAGATTTCTACCAAGTCGAGAAAGCTCTGATGCAATCAAAATATCACCCTTTTTAAGATGTTTTAAAAGGTTGCCAAGTTTTCTTTCTTTAAGTGATTTTTTTGATGAAATAACTTCATCAATCCATTTATTGATAATTAAATTTTGATGTTTTGCAAAGGTTAAAATTTCGTGATATTGATTTTCGGTATTTTGCTGTTCTGTTGAAACTCGAATATATCCATAAATCATTTTTTACTCCTATAATTTTGATTATTAAAATTATAAGAATTATCAGATTTCACCTTATGTATGCTATGAAAATATGTCGCTAAAACCTCCACAAGAGGAGTATATCCTCTTGTGGTAATTCTACATAATTGGTTCTTTCTATTCCTATCCCTCTAAATATTTAGAGAATTGCTCCCATGAAAGATTTGTTGCCCTCATAACCTTACAAATACTCTCCGTAGATGGCCATCTGAACTTGCCACTAGGATAAAACCTCTTACTCTTATTAAATGCTGTAGCATCAAGACCTGCCTTTTTAGCCAAAGCAGAAACAGAAATACCGTTTATGTATGCAATCTTGTCAATAGTCCCCCAGATTTTAGAATGTTCTGTATCCATAACACAACTCCTTTGATTATAGCTCTCTCTTACGACAATCTCATACAATATATATTACAACTTATACTAGAAAATAAGAAGAAATACAAGAGGAAGATATTCTTATCGTGGGGGATAAGAAAAGTTCTGTTAAATAATTGAACCTTGTATTTGATTTTACTATATTTTTTACAAAGTTATATCTTTTAAGAATAAGAAAAATTTTTATCAATCAGTAAATTTTTTAATAAAAATTTCAATTTTCATCTTATATTTTAACTATGTAATAAAGATAAATAATGTAATTATTTTTTTATAGCTAACTTAATTACCTTATGATATAATTTTTAATTATAAATAATTGAAAGGATTTTAAATAATGGAAAATAAACATATAAAAGTTGGTGGTGGTATTACAAAGGAAATTACAATGGGTAATGATTTACCATTTACTTTGATTGCAGGACCTTGCCAACTTCAAAATCGTGATTTGGCATTAAAGATTGCTGAATATATGAAGAATTTAACTGAAAAACTTGGAATAAATTATATTTTTAAGGCTTCCTTTGATAAAGCTAATAGAAATTCTGTTAATGGTGCAAGAGGTATTGGTATAGAAGCTGGTATCAAAATTTTTGATGAAATCCGTTCTACATTTCATATTCCTGTAATTACCGATGTTCATACTGAAGAACAAGCAAGTATTATTGCTCCTCATGTTGATATGATTCAACAACCTGCATTCTTGATTCGTCAAACAGATTTATCAAGTGCGATTGCAAAAACTGGTAAAGCATGTAATCTTAAAAAAGCTCAATTTATGGCTCCAAAGGATATGAAAAATGTTATTGGTAAATATGAAGCAAATGGAAATACAAACCTTTGCTTAACCGAACGTGGAACTTCATTCGGATATGGCGCTTTGATTGTTGATAATACAGGCTTAATTACTATGGCTGAAACAGGATACCCAGTTGTTATTGATGCAACTCACTCTGTGCAAAAACCTGCTGCTATGGGAGATTCTTCTGGTGGAGAAGGTCGTATGGCTCCAATTATTGCTCGTGCAGCATTATCTACTGGTCATATTGCTGGAGTATTTATTGAAACTCACCCAGAGCCATTAAAAGGAGGTTCCGATATTTGGAATGCAATTCCTTTGATGTATATGGAGGAAGTTTTAACTCAATTAAAGGCGATAGATACAGTTGCAAAGGCAAACCTTCCTCGTCTTGAAGATTGGGTTCAAGAAGGTCAGGCTATATAGCAATAAACAACATTTCTATGTATAAGAAGGGAGGAGAAAACGAATCTCCTCCTTTTTTTATCTCTAAATCACACCTACTCACCCAATTCCGGCACCAAAGGTTTTTATTCTCACACCTTTGCTTTATTCCGTCTTTTCAATACATTAGGTTCATTTTCTCCTCTGTCATTATTTCTCCTTTAAATATTTGACTTGCAATTATATTTATTTTCTAGTATAAGTTGTAATATGTATTGTATGAGATTGTCGTAAGAGAGAACTATAATCAAAGGAGTTGTGTTATGGATACAGAACATTCTAAAATCTGGGGGACTATTGACAAGATTGCATACATAAACGGTATTTCTGTTTCTGCTTTGGCTAAAAAGGCAGGTCTTGATGCTACAGCATTTAATAAGAGTAAAAGGTTTTATCCTAGTGGCAAATTCAGATGGCCATCTACGGAGAGTATTTGTAAGGTTATGAGGGCTACTGGTCTTTCATGGGAGCAATTCTCTAAGTATTTAGAGGGGTAGAAACAAAATAGTTTACCAACCAAAAAAGCCCTCAAAATTGAGGGCTTAATTTTTACAATAAAATAATTTATTTAATCCATTTTTTGGCTTCTTCATATTCTTCCATAGTATTTATGTCAGCAGGAGCTTCCTCAACAAGTTTCATTCCACCAATAACTTTGGCACGAATTGTCATACCATCTTCGATTGCACGAAGTTGTTCAAGAGCTTCTCTATCTTCCAATACACCAACAGGAAGTGATACCATACGTTTCAAAGATTCTGCCTTATAGACATAGATACCTATATGATGATAGAAATTGTGAGATTTTGATTTCTCTGGATTTCTTATAAATGGAGCAGGAGCTCGTGTAAAATATATACAACGACCTTCATCTTCACCATCTTTGATTCCCATAACAATTTTTACCATATTTGGATCATTTACATCTTTTTCAGATTTAAAGACCATACCACAAGTTGCAATATCACAACCGGTATCTTCAACCATTTTTACAAGTGGAAGACATACAGATGGATCAACATTGATGTTGTCTCCCTGAAAATTTACAACTATGTCATACTTTGTGCCATCAGGGTCAATTTCCTTTAATGCAGAAGCAATTCTGTCAGTTCCACTTGGAAGACTTGGGTCAGTAAGCACAGCCTTTGCACCAAACTTTGCACATTCATCAACAATAGCTTTATCCCCAGCTGCGACAACGACATCTCCAGGAATAACTTTACGAACATTTTCGAAAACTCTTTGTATAAGTGATTTACCATTTATATCAAGAAGAGGTTTATTTGGAAGACGAGTTGCTGCCATTCGGACAGGAATCATTGTAATAACTTTACTCATTTTTATCTTTCATTTTGTTTGTTTAATTCGTTAGTATTATAAAATGTTGTATTATTTAAAAGCCAATCTTTAAATTCTGCAACTGATTTTACTTCTGCATCAAGTTTTTCTTTTATTTCAGGAGGAGTATCTGTTGTAAAACCTGAACGACAACGAACTGTGTGCATACCAACTTTTAATGCAGTTTCACAATTAAAAATTCGGTCATCAACAAGCACAGTTTCTTCTGGTTTAAGATTGTATTTTTTTAAACATTCAATAATTCTTTGTTCTTTTTCACCAACCATTGCTTTACCATGACTTGCATCTTTAGTTGATTTTTGATGTTCAACAACTTCAATATTAACAAAAGAAAGTTCACTACCCAAAGTATCGGCAATCATTTTTCTTTTGACTTCTGCATTAAAACCAGAAGACATAGTAAGTTGCAAATATCCTTTTTTATGAAGTTCAGTCAATGTTTCAACGACATTAGGATACAAAGGTCTGTCGAAATAAATTTCACCACTGTTGTGGCAAAAATCTTCATTAAAAGCCTTTCCCATAGTTGGATGAGAAGTAAGTTCAAGGGAACCAAACTTTGGATCGATTGGAAGAGCCTTTGGCAAATCCTCCCACTTTAAATCCTTATATGTTTCCTTATAGTTAGGGTGTTCTGTTAAAAAGCGATAGTATGCATGATCAAGACTTGCAAGAACACCATCAACATCCCACATAATATTTTTTATAACTGGTTTATTCATTTATTTTTCCTTATTTTTAAGTTAATAAAAGCATTATCTTATATTTTTAAACTTTTGTAAAGATAATATACATACAAATTTTTTTACTAAAATTAAGCATACTTTTTCATATTTATCTCCTATTTTATAGTTAAAATCCATACTAAACCCAGCCGATTTCAGCGATTTTGCCTCTACAAAAACCAACGTTTATTTGATATAGAAATAAGAGGTAAATGGGGAGGATATAAGTGTATAAATTTATTGACTTTTAGGATATTATTCGTAATATGAATATATATTAAATCTAAACGTTCGTTTTTGTAGAGAGACTTTTCAATAAAATATTTAATAGTAAAATCAAGGAATTAAAGAATATTTACTTATCCAATATATACACATACTAATAAAAACTAAATTCTCATAGACAATAAAAAAAGCTCCCTTTCGGAAGCCTTTCAAACTTGGTGGGTGATTAGGGACTCGAACCCCAGACCTCCTCGGTGTAAACGAGATGCTCTAGCCAACTGAGCTAATCACCCAAAAGATAGACCGATTATAATATATCTTTTTTCTAAATGCAAGCACTATTTTAAAATAATATTGATTTTTTTTACATTTTTAAGTAAAATATCCTAACACAAACAAGGAAAATAAAATGATAAATGAAGAACTTATGAAAAAAGCAAAGGAACTTGGCATCTCTGACGAAGAAATTGCCGAATTCATCAAAAATGAAAAAGATGCTGAAAAATATGGTTTTATGGATGATTGCACTTCATTTACCGTTCAAATCGATAAAGATTTAGATCCTGATGAAGAAGAAGACCCAATAAATCATTGCGACTGTGATTGCGACAACGACCATCATTGTCATTGTGAACATTGCGATTGCAACCACGATGAAGAAGATGATGATGAATGTGAATGTGATTGTTGCCATCACAAAAATTAAACCTAATCACAGATATCACCTTTATCAAAGGAGCTAAAATATTAAAAGATTTAAAAATATCAAGCCGTAAATTTATCTTTATACTATCACTATATTTCAGTTTTATTTTAAACATTACATTTATAAACAAAATAATCCAAAACTATGAAATTTCTGATACTCTTTCATTTTTTTGTGCATTATTTTTATATGAAACGATAAACAAAAGAGGAGCCACAAACTCCTCTTTTTTAATCGACTATCTTTGATTTTGTGAAATTTCAGATAAAGTCAAAGATGTTTTTGACCCACCAATCATCTTGTTATAATTTGCAAACAAAGTTTCAAGTGAACCATCAAACTTCACATCAAAAAAATCAAGATTACTTTCTTTATCTCCTTTATTATAAATAATCGGAGTAGCATTTGAAACAACATTTTCAATGGTGCGTTTTTTACCTGCCAAAGAAAGAGAAACCGCATTTTGCAAAGCTCTCGCAATCATATAAGTAAAATTTTTACCCTTTTCATTTTTAAGAATTGCACCAACACCATCTTCATCAAAACCACCATTCAAAGAACAATAATTTTCAAAAAGATGGAAATGATTACCCATAAAAATATTGGAATAAATCATTTCAGAAACATTTCCACAAAAAGAGTCGTCCATATCATCAATAAATTTAATATCGGCACCAAATCTGTCCGTATCCCAAAAATTAAAAAAGGCACCATCTTTAAATCCAAAACTTTCACACCCTTTAATTTTTCCAGCCAAAAGTTTATCCGCAAAATTCGAAATACCAACATTAAATCCCTTACGTTGAGGTTCCTTTATACCACCTTCAAGATTATCCGTCGCCATAGTAAAACCAAGATTAAGTGCACCATAGCTATATTGCACCCCATCACGAGGGCTAAGCATTATATTGGTAATTTCACCAATCAAGCTATCCGCATTTTCTTTTGAAATAGTATTTTTTTTACAAAGGATTTCAAAACCTTCCTTTAAATAATTTATAAGCTCACATGCAACAAAACTTCCATGACAATGTGAAAATATTGTAATATTACGAAATTGCTTTCTGACTATATCAAGTGAAGATTTATCATCACCATTTTCAATAATAAATCGCAACATTGGGATAAATATAGTTTCATAAATTCGTCCTATGTAATCGATTTTTTTCTTAATTTCTCCACGAAGGAATTTAGCTCTTTCATCGCCAAGTCGTTCCAAATCCTTTGGATACACAACAGAAAAAAGTTGAACATCATTATCATAAATATTGTTTCTTCCAAGCATACCCTGAACAATCTTTGCAATACCATTTGCGGATTTATCATCATCAATCCCTGCTCCACCAAAACAAAGAACGATAGGCTTATCAAAATTAAGTTGTTTTGAAACCACATTTTTTTTCCAACCAAACTTATTATCCAAAGAACGAGCAATCCTTTGCCCAATACCAGACTCAGGTTTATATGAAAGAATCAAACTTACACCAAAGCTATGTTCTTCAATTTGTTCAACTACTTGCATAACAAAACTCCTTTATAAAACATATAAATATTTTATAAAGTCATTTTATTTTGTCAATATTTTTTGTATAATTATTTTTTACCAGTAGAACCAAACCCACATTCACCTCTTTGTGAAATGCCAAGTTTTTCCTCACAATCAACTTCTTCAAAATCAAATTGATAAACTGGTTCAACAACACCCTGACCTACACGCATACCACGTTCAATAACCACTGGTTCAGATGAAAGATTCACCAATATAATACCAACTTCACCACGGTATTCATTATCAATGGTTCCGACACCATTCACAGGGCAAAGCCCAAGTTTAATCGCATTACCACTTCGTGCCCTTAATTCAAAACCATATCCCAACGAAGGAGCAATCTTAAACCCCAGCGGGATAATCTTTCTTTCCATAGGGGCAAGCACAACATCTTCACTTACACATGCACGAACATCAAATCCAGTATCACTTTCATGAACATACTTCATTGGTCCCCACGCATTCATATCATAATTTGGTAAATAAAAAATCTTTGCTTTTACTTTTGGCATATTTATCTCCCTTGTTTTCAATAAAGTATAACAACGAAAAGCAAAAATGTAAAAGGAAATATAAAAAACCTCCCAATTGGGAGGCAAAATATGTAATTAGAAACAGTTTCTATCTATATTCTAATAGCTAAGTGAGTTTAAACCGCTTTGACATTTTTTAACATTATCAATAATGTTTTCCAAATCTGCCAAACTTGCACCAGTCAAACCAGTAGAAGTAATAGAACCAGCCGCAGCCACACCAGTTGCAATATTTGATGCAATTCCGTGAGCCGTAGCTGAGGCTTTTTTCTTCTCATCTGCATCAGCTCCTGCCTTATCGAATTTAGCATAGTTAACAACAGCAGAATAAGTATTTGCACCAGCACTAATACCACTTACAACACCAACTGCAATCATTCTTCCTTTGATTTCTTCTATTTTTGAAGTATTAATTGCTCTACAATGATTAACTGTTGCCTTTTCATTTTCAGTATATCTTGGGAAAACTGGCTTTTCTGCTTTTACAGCAACAGATAATAATGAAAACATAAGTATAAATAATTTTTTCATATTAAACTCCTTTATTCTTCAGTTTTTGTTTCTGTTGATGTTTTAACATTGCTTTCATCAGCAGACATCAAGTCAGCCAATCCATATTCCAAAGCAACACCAGCATTGTTCATTTTTTGAGCAGCTTTTTTACACTTATCCAAACTTGAAACAAGTTTATCAAGTTGCACTGCAGAAACGATTGCACCAGTCATTGACAAAGTATTACCTGTTGCACTTACTGCTGACAATGTCCCTTGAAGAACACCATTTCCTACTTTAGTATCACCTTTCACAGTTTCAATAGTTTGAAAAGCAGTATCAGTAGCACCTGTTACAGTTGCAACACCACTTCCTGAAACAGAAGCAATCATCCAACCTTTGATAATATCCAATGTTTCCATAATGTTGCTAGAAGTGCAAGCCTCAATCGCTTCACGTTTTGCATCATTATAATCAGTAATCAAATCTGTCATCAAAGTATCTTGACCAAGCTGAATATTTGTGTAATCATAAGCACTGCTGTTTGGAAGAAGATTTAAAACAACACTATCAACTTCTGTTTTTGCAGCACTTCTCATATCATTGATTGTCATTCTTAACTTTGAACCGCAAGTGTTAATTGCACCATCAGCTGTTGCAATAGTATATTTTGCACCAGGTTCCAAAGAATAACAACTTCCATTAGCAGTCAAAGATTTAAAACTTCCATCAGCCAAAGTTGCTTCTAAGAATATATTTGCACAAGGTATGCAAAGTTTATAATATGGCTCTGTGCCATCTGCTTTTCTTGTAATTTTTCCGATACCATTTTCACCAACATTGATAAGTGGAGCAAGTTCAATAGAACGCTTTTCAATCAATGTGATTGATGGATTAACGAAAATTTTATCATTATATCCAGAGACCAAACCTGAACTAATTTTCTTTGAAGAAGCATGTCTTGAACGAGAAACCCTTGCACCTGCATCAACAGATGTAAAGGCAAGAAGCAAAGCCAAAGAAACTAAACTAACTTTTTGTTTCATATTATTTCCTTTCCTTTTTATACAAAATTATCTGTATTATATCATAAAATTTAGACATAAACAACAAAAAAAACAAACCCCTCAAAACGAAGAGTTTGTTTTTATAAAAAAGACGAAATAATAATTAAATTTTTGACATTTTTTCCTTACATTTATTGATTGTATCAAAGATACCTTCAATTTCAGCAAGCCCAGCACCACTGGTTGACACAGACATAATTCCAGCTGTTGCCCCTAAACCAGAGGTAATTGTGGTTGCAATATCAAGTCCTTTTTTACCTTTTTCATCAGAAAGTTTTGAACCACTTATCAAAGAAGTCGCAACTCCAGATGCACCAGAAGCAGCACCAACAACTCCACCAATAGCAGAGGTTGTAGCCAAACTTTTAAGTTTTTCAATTTTATTAACATCTAAATTTTTACAATATTCTGCTGCATCTTTATCATTAACTGTAAATTTAGTATTTGCATTTGCAGTCAAAGAAAACATTGCAACAGCCATTAAAACTATTTTGGAAATTTTCATATTATTCTCCTTTTAATTCTTGTAATTGAGCTTCAAGAGCAAGACCTGCATCATACATTTTTGACGCTGCAGATTTACATTCTTTTACACGATTGATAAGTTTATCAATTTCACCAACAGCACTAAATCCCATCACAGAAGTAGCTACACCAGACACAGATGTTGCACCAGACAAAGCCACATTAGCAATATTTGCTCCTGTCATTGCATACTTTTTCTTTAAATTTTTATCACTTTCAATTTTATCAATAAGATTTTCTTCCACAAAAGAAAGTTTTGTTTCAAGTGATTTTTGTGCAGAAACTACATTTGCAACTAAATCATCAACATTTTCAAAATCCTTAATCAAAGAAGATTTTCTTGACTTTAATTCATTTGCATATTCTGTTTTTTTAGTCTCATCTGTTTCAGTTTTATATTTATCAACAAAAGACATAAATTTTTCAGAAAAAAGTTCATTGTTTAAATCTTTCATTGCCAAAGCCTTAGCAAATACAGTTTTTACACTACTATCTGTTGTTCCAGAAGTAATATCACAAGTTTCATCTGTATCAACAATAGTGTTAAGAGCTTTCTTTGTTTCACATTTAAAATAATCTTTCACAGATACATCTACATCAACAAGTTTTTTAAGTTTGTCATAATCTACTGTTGCACTTTGTCCCTTATTTATATTAAGAGCACTAATAGCTGTTCCCGCAGCACCAGTTCCAGTTGCAACACCAGAAGCAACAGTTGAACCAATAAATAAACCCTTTACAGTATCATAAGATTTTGAAAAATCAGAATTTACACATGCCTCTACTGCCTTTGCTTTTGCATCAAGAAAAACTTGAGAAAGTTCCTTTGTTTCAGTATCTTCAGAAAGAGCAATATTATCATAATCCACACCAAAATCATTTTGAACTATTGCCAAATTTGCACTATCCGCGATTGTTTCAAATTCATCATTTGAACGAATTGTTAAACGTTTTGAAGATAAATCTCCACAAGTTTTTTGTGCATTTGCAGGAATAACTATTTGAGATTTAAAATCACCAGCCTTTAAAGTATAACATTTTTCACCAGTCATACTCGTTGCTTCTTCAACATTACCTTTCATAACAATAGAAGAGCAAGGGAAACAAAGTTTATATGCTGGTTTATTACCAACAACATCTGCCTTTAATAAAGCTATTCCTGTTGTTGTTCCTGCATTGATAACTGTATCAACATCAATTTGTCTTTGTTCCATAAATGTAATAAGAGTATTTGTAAAAAATTTATTACTATAACCAGAAGTCATACCAGCATTAATTCTTGTATTATTTTGGTTAAGGGTTGTTTTACCTTGTCTTCTATTTCTACGAGGACTTGCATTTACAGATGTTGCACCTATCAAGGTTGCAATGGTTAAAAAACTAACCAAACCGAATTTTATTGATTTAAAACCAGAATTGATTTTAAGAGAAGTTTCAGAATTATTTACCTGTTTTACCCCCCCCCGTTTTGTCAAATTTGTCTAACATATTTTTTCCTTTCTCATTGGTTAAACTTATATGTATAATATCTCATTTTAAGAATAATATCAAACAAAAAAATAAATAATAGAATAAAAAAATCCCCCAACCGATTGGCGGGGGACTTAATTAAAAAAGATAGCTTATTTGTTAACAGCTTCTTTCAAAGTTTTACCAGCTTTAAATTTAGGTTGTTTAGAAGCAGGTATTTTAATTTCTTCACCAGTTCTTGGGTTATGACCTTTTGTTGCTTTTCTTTTTGAAACAGCAAAAGTTCCAAAACCTATAAGACGAACTTCTTCACCTTTTTTCAAAGCTTTTGTGATAACATTAACAAAGCTGTCAAGAACTTCACCAACTTTAACTTTTGAAAGTTCTGTTGAATCTGCAATAGCATTGATTAAATCATTTTTATTCATAATCTATCTCCTTTGTTTACCTTTAAAGTTAATGTATTGTATTTTGCAACACACAATCTGATTCTACTTATAAAAAACACAATAAGTCAATAAAAAATCTTTATTTTCTCATAAAAAACCACAAATTTTTCAAAAAAAACGGAGTTTTTAAACTAAAAAACTCCATTTGTCATATATTTTATGTAAATATTACTAAAATCTAATAAAGTCCTTTAAAGACTTTGGTTTTAGTTGCCTTGTGATTCACATCATATAAATACACAGATTCTTTATCAACCGCACCATCTGTATCCACAGAACAAATATAAAGACCTCTATCAGGTTCACGACAATCAACATAAATTTCACTATTTCGAATATCATCTATGGTAACTCTATTGGTTGCAATATCCAAAAACACCTCTGCAAACGAAAGCATAGTAATACCCAAAACCATCATACCAATATGCATCCACTTCATATCACCTTCATACATAGCCTTTACGATAATCCAAAGAAGCATAAATATAGCGGCAAGATAAATAAGATTTCTGAATTGCTTAAATACCTTTTCAAGGGCATGAACAAATTTTTTCCATGGACCCAAATCCCCCTTTTCAAGTTCAATAGAATTAACTGAACACATATAAATGATTTCAGATTCAATATTTGATGCACCCTTTGTTTTCATATCCTTTGAAAATTGATTTGCACGTCTTAAAACATTTGGACAACCAAGTCTAATTCGCTCCTTTGCATCTTGAGAAAAAGTAAAACCATTTCCACGTCCATAATGGGCTCTAGTCCTTGTTTGTGAAAAAGCATCAAAGACAAAACCAAACCCAATCACAAAAAACAAAATTAAAAATTTTTTAAACATATTTATCTCCTAATAACTTTTACATAATAACACAAAAGCCAATCTGGTGCAATTATTTATTTTCGTCCAAAAGCAAACTTTTATTTTCAACTTTTATTTGCTTTGTTGTCTTTGCACCCATTTCTTTCATATCCTCGGCAATCGATAACGCAGATCCTCTTCCATCAGAAAGTTGATTAAAGGCATCATCGTATGCACTTTTTGCATTTATCAAATTCTTATCAATCTTTTTCATATTTTCAACAAAACCGACAAGTTTATCATAAAGTTTTCCAGCCTTTTCCGCAATCAACGAAGCATTTTTATTTTGATTTTCAATATTCCACAAATTTTTCACAGTTCTAAGTATCGGTAAAATAGAAGATGGTGTTGTAATCGCAACATTTGCTTTATATGCAGTATCATAAATTTTATTATCGCATTTTAATGCTTCTATATATGCCTGTTCATTCGGAATAAACATAAAAACAAAATCAATATCGGAAAGATATTTTTGATATTCCTTATTTGAAAGTTCAGCAATATGTTTTTTAATAGAAGATATATGAAGATTCAAATATTGCTTTTTCTTTTCTTCATTTTCCTCCTTTACGAAATCAATATAGTTTGTAATAGAAACCTTTGAATCCACAATCAACTTTTTCCCATTTGGAAGATTTATAACACAATCAGGGCGAAGATTTTGTCCCACTTCACCCTTTGTATTAAATTGCATTTGATAATCAATCCCTTCGTTAAGTCCTGACATATCAAGTATAGTTTTAAGTTGATGTTCACCCCAATCACCTTGAACTTTGCTATTACCTTTAAGGGCATTTACCAAATCATCAGCATTTTTTGAAAGTGTTGTATTCATATTTTTAAGCTCTTCTAGCTCTCGCTTCAATACACCTTTATCATTTTCATTTTTAAGATTTGTTCGTTCAATTTGTTCACGAAAATCTTTTATCTGAGTTTGAAAAGGATTAAGCAAAGTTGTCAAAGATTGTCTTTGCTCTCTATCAAAATCCTCCTTTTGCATTTTAATCACACGATTGGAAATGTTTTCAAATTCCCTTGAAAATTGTTCTTTGATTTTTAACATTTCTGAAATTTTTGCTTCGTTATTTTTGACCTCCTGTTCCAAAGAAATCTTAAGTTCAAAATTCCTTTGTGATAATTTTTGATTTTTCAAAAATAAATAAATGGAAAGTGAGATAAATACTGAAATTAAAATAATAAAAACTATTGTCATTTTACAAAATTCCCTTTATATTAAATAATATAGATATATTAACAGAAAGATTTATAAAATGGAAGACTTAAAAAAGAATAAAAAACCGATTACATTATGTATTGAACCAGACCCAATTCTTCGAAAACCAACAACTCCAGTTGACCAAATTACTGATGATTTATTGGATTTATTTGATGATATGATTAAAATAATGGGACAATTCGATGGAATTGGACTTGCTGGACCACAGGTTGGCTGTCTTAAAAAAATAATTGTAATTGATGCTGAAACTATTGCAAAAGAAGAAGGTCAAACTCTTCCATCAAAAAGATATTTAAAACTTATCAATCCAAAAATACTTTCTGTATCAAAGGAATTATGTGTAAAGGAAGAAGGTTGTCTTTCTGTGCCAACAATTTATTATGAAATTGAAAGACCAAAATCTGTAAAAATTTCATACACAGATGAAAATGGCAAAAATATAGAATTGGAAGCAGACGGACTTCTTGCCCGTTGTATAGAACACGAAATTGACCACCTTAATGGAAAACTTTTTATTGATTACCTAAGTTCATTAAAAAAGAAACTTATAATAAACAAACTAAGAAAAATAAAATTTGGAAAATAAAAGTGAATATAGTTTTTATGGGAACTCCTGATTTCGCAGTTCCAGCATTATTAAACCTAATAAAAAAATATAATGTGATAGGTGTATATACAAAGGCACCAAAACCTCAAGGTCGCAAAATGATTTTAACAAAATCACCTATACACATCACAGCCGAAGAACATAACATTTCTGTTTTCACACCAAAAAATTTTAAAAATCAAGAGGATATTGACACACTTAAAAAACTTCACCCTGATATGATTGTTGTTGCCGCATACGGAATTATTTTACCACAATCCGTTCTTGATATTCCTCCAATGGGTTGCATAAATATTCACGCATCAATTCTTCCAAAACTTCGTGGTGCAAACCCAATTCAACGTGCAATATTAAATGGCGACAAAGTTGCAGGTATCACCATTATGCAAATGGACGCAGGTATGGATACAGGCGATATGTTATTAAAAGAAGTTCTCCCTATCACAAATGAAATCACTTATGGAGAATTAGAAGAAAAAATGTCAATTCTTGGTGGTGAAATGATACTTGATTATATTGAAAACAAGGATAGCATTCTTCCACAAAAACAAGAAGGAGTATTCACACTTGCCCCTAAATTAACAAAGGAAGAAGCAAAACTAAACTGGAACAATCCAGCACAAGTTATTCATAATTTAGTTCGTGGACTTATGCCTGCACCAAAGGCATTTTTTATACACAACGATATGCAAATAAAGGTATTAAAAACAACTATTCAAAACGAAACTACCGATAAACCAGCGGGGACAATCTTAACTCCTGATTTAAAAATTGCATGCCAAAATGGTGAAGTTATTAAAATAGAAGAACTTCAAAAATCTGGTGGCAAACCACTTACAACAAAGGATTTTACAAACGGATATAAATTTACAGTAGGCGAAGTTTTAAAATAAATGGCAAAATACAAACTTGAAATAGAATATATCGGAACAAAATATTCTGGTTGGCAAATCCAAGACGACAGCCCATCTATACAACAGGCAATAGAAACCGCCATATTCAAATTTTGTGGTGAAAAAACAGAGTGCTATTCTGCAGGCCGCACAGACGCTGGCGTTCACGCAATCGCAATGTCCGCACACATAGAACTTTCAAAGGAATACGACCCATACAAAATTTTAATGGCAACAAATTTTCATCTTCAATCTGCAAACGAAGATATAACCATACTTAATGTTGAAAAAGTAGATGATGATTTCCACGCAAGATTTTCATGCAAAAAAAGATATTACATTTACAAAATCCTAAATCGTCCATCACGCCCCATTATTGAAAAAAATCGTGTATGGTGGGTATATCACCCATTGGACGTTGATTTTATGGACAAAGTAGCACAAAACCTTGTCGGCAAACACGATTTTTCATCGTTTCGTGCCTCTGAATGTCAAGCGAAATCCCCTATCAAAACACTTGACAAAATAAGTGTAGAAAGATATAACGATTTAATAGAAATAAAGGTAAATGCAAAATCCTTTCTTCATCATCAGGTAAGAAATATTGTCGGCACACTTGAAATGGTCGGTCGTCATAAACTTACAGAGGAAGATTTTATAAAAATACTTAATGCAAAGGACCGAAAAGTTGCTGGTCCAACCGCCCCTGCTTGCGGTCTTTATTTTGAAAAAGCTCAATATTGAAAGGTTAAAAAATGAAATTTATAACACATCTTATTGGATACCCTGCAGCTGGAAAATTAACTATTGCAAACGAAATTGCAAAGGACGGAAATTTCAAAATTTTTGATAATCACACAATAAACAATGTCCTTTTCTGTTTAACTGACTTGTCAACAACCCTTCCTGCATTCAAGGACAAATACATAAATAAATTATACGAAGTTGCATTTGAATATTTTACAAAACTTGACATAAAAGATGACCTTATTTTCACAAACTTTCTTACAAATTCCAAAGATGATAAAGAATTTTATAAACTTATAACAAAATTTGCAAAGGACATCAATCATACTTATGTTCCTGTAATACTTAAACCAAACGAAAAAACTTTGCTTTCACGAGTTGTGAACGAAGAACGTGCAAAAAAAATGAAATTAACAAATACCGACATTGCAAAACAAGTCTACAAATATGATATGATTGAAATAAAAAATAAAAACAAATTGGAAATAGATAATTCAAACCTTTCACCAGAACAAACAAAACAAATTATCTTAAACCACCTTAGTGAAATATGTCAAAAAGGTTAATTTACATACATCTTCAACCAAATGCAAAACGCGAAGAAGTTTGCGGAATGTATGATGAACAAAGGATAAAAATAGCAATTTCAACGCCACCCATTGATGGAAAGGCAAACGAAGCACTTATAAAATTTCTTTCAAAGAAATTAAAAATTGCAAAATCAAATATTGAAGTTGTAAAGGGATTAACAAGCAGAGATAAAACCATCTGTATAGACTCTGATGAAGATATAATTACAAAATTGATTTAATTTCAATTTATGCACCCATAGCTCAGTTGAACAGAGCATTGGTTTCCGGAACCAAAGGTCAGAGGTTTAAATCCTCTTGGGTGCTCCAAATTGATAAAAAAATATAAAAACATTAAACAAATCTCTTTATTTTAACATAAAAAAAATGTATAATAGCGACTGGAGAGAAAAAATGAGCAATAATTCTTATGTCATTGTCGTTGGTAATGAGAAAGGTGGCAGTGGAAAATCCACACTTTCAATCCATCTTGCTATAGCTTATCTATATGCAGGATACAAAGTTGCAACTATTGACCTAGATGGTCGTCAAGGAACACTTACTCATTACATTGAAAATCGTATTCGCTATGCAAATGACAATCATCTAAAATTGCCTATGCCAGAACATCTTGTTGTAACTCCATCACAATTTTCTAACAAACGTAGTTCTGCAGAGGACGAAGAACAACTTGATGCAGAAATCCAAGATTTAAAAAAGGAATACGATATAATCATTATTGATACACCAGGAACATTCAATCATCTTTCAAATGCAGGACACAAAAATGCAGACATTTTGATAACTCCTGTAAATGACAGCCTTGTTGATATAGATGTTATTGCAAACATTGACCCATACACAAAAAAGATTATATCAGAATCCCAATACACAAACAATATTCGTGATATACAAAAGAAAAGAAAGGAACTTGGCAAACAAGACCTTCGTTGGATAGTTTTAAGAAATCGTATTTCACACATAGATGCAAAAAACAAACGTGAAATTGACGCAATATTAAAATTGCTTCAAACAGAAATTGGTTTTACATACATTTCAGGCATTGGCGAACGAGTTGTCTACCGCGAAATGTTTTTAAAGGGCTTAACAATTCTTGACTTAATGGAAATTGGCAAAGATGAAATTTCACTTTCACACATTGCTGCAAAAAATGAATTATTGACAGTATTAAACACTATCAACATTCCACTTAAAAACCTTAAAAAATAATTATTCCAAAACCCAATTATCAAGCAAAGTTGAAATCAAACTTAAGGCATCTTTATTGTTAATAGCCTTCACAATAGTAAGAAATTCACACAAATCAATTCTCCTTTCCTTGCTTTCATATTTTGAAATATATGATTGAGGTTTATCAAGCAATTTTGCCAACTCTGTTTGTGTAAGCCCAATACTTTTTCTGTTTTCAATCAACAAATTTATCATAAAGTCGTAATTCGCCGAATAAATAGATTTTACCATAATTTCCTCCTATAAAATAAAAAGAAATTACATATAAAATTGAAACAAATATATTTTATAAATAACAAAGAAAACACATTATAGCAATAAGTATAAATGCTTTCATTGTCTTGCTTTCTTTATCATATTGATAATAAATGATACAATAAAACGTTCACCCTCCAAATAACGAAGTTCTTCATTTGACGAATTCGAAGGTAAATATCGCCCTAATGTTAAGGCAACCAAATACTTCAAAACTTTTTTCCCTGATAGTGAATTAAAAGTTCGCAAAAAATCAATTTCAATATTTGAAAAATCTTCTTTGCTATCTTTTAACAAAATTTTCAAACTGTCTTCCATATATTCCTCCAATAAAAAAAGGGAGTTTAAAAAAACTCCCTATAATAAAATTTATTTTAAAAACTTAAATAAAAATCTGTCCTGTTAATTTCACATTATAAGGCAAAGCCCTAACACTACTTTTACCCTTAACAAAAATATGACCATCAATATATGTTTTACCCATAAAAGTCAAACCTTCTGAATTGATAAGGTAAATATTACCAAGCACAATAAAATTATCAGGAATTTTAAGGAAATTTATATCCTTAATATACAAATCACCAATAATTTTCACATCACTTTTAAGATATTTTAAATTATTTTTTGAAAAAACAACATTTCCATTTACAACACTCAAAGTTTTCTTTGCTTTTTTGGTATGATAAACTTTTACCTTTGAAGTTGTAAGAACCTGTCTTTTACAATTTTTACCATTACAAACAATTTGCATATTATCCATATCTTCAATATGTCGTTTCATACCAACATAATGAGGTATAGTTCTTTTATAATCACTTGGCACATCATAAACAAAATTAAGAGGCAATCCCTTTGCTTTTTCAGCCTTTACTACCTTTACAGTCTTTACTGCCGACACTTTTGTCAACACATTAGATTCTTTTTTAACTTTTTTCACAGGTCGCAAAGCATAAATAAGCATACCTAGAATTATAAGAAATAATCCAGTAAAAACAATATAATATCTTTTTTTCTTTATATCCATATTTTGACCTCTTTATTAAATATAGCTTAAATATAAACTTAAAAACATTATTTGTCAATAATAATTTGTCTAAAAAATCAAAAGTCTATATCAAAATTTGTCTTTACCCTATACGTTTTCCCTGCAAAACTTACTTTTCTTTGTTTTGCCAACACAGAAATAGGCAACTTGGCTGGCACAGACGAAATTGCACCAGCCACACTATCAAGTCCATCATCATGAGCTTTTGAATCAACACCCCAATCACAAAATTCCGCAACCCAAGGGGTATTTTTCACCTTTTCATTAACATATAAATATCCTGCCGAAGTAATCACATCAAAAGCATCTAAAATCCTAAGATTTTTTGAAACCCTAGAAACCTTTTCAACAACCCCAGCGGAAATTCCCATTTTCAAAAACTCATTTCTTAAAAACTCTGGTAAAAATTTACCAATACCATTCGTTTCAACATAAACCGAAGGTATATAGTTTGCCTTAACAAACTCACCAACCTGCTGACATTGTTCCAATGCCGATTGAATTTCTTCCTTTTTCTTATCCGAATGATAAAGATATTTTATGTCATGAAGATAGTAATGCCCTTCCACATCAATAAAGACAACAGATATAACACTTCCATCACCACCGATTGAACCATACGAAGGATCCCACCAACACGAACAACTGACAACTTTTTTACCATTTATTGTAAAGGTCAAAAGGTGATTATGTTCCTCTACACACAAATCAGAATTATAAAATTTTAACTTGTTTATATCAAATCGCCCTTTATTTAATTGCACAGGATTAAGTAGCATTTGCGAAGAAAATTTTGTCATTCCAACCCGAACCTTTAATTCCTCAATTTTTTCAATCGGGAATTTTTCAGGCCATACAGGAATCCCATTTTCAATAACTGGAATTTTAAGGACATCAAACCCAGCCAAAAAAGGCAAGCTAAAATCTTCCTCCATAATATCCTCACTATGCACAAATCAATCGTTCTGAAATACCAAAAACTTTTCCCAAATATAACGCAACCGCTTTTTTAT
This sequence comes from uncultured Alphaproteobacteria bacterium, assembly GCA_934246625.1. GTDB lineage: Bacteria > Pseudomonadota > Alphaproteobacteria > Rs-D84 > CACZYB01 > CACZYB01. The sequence goes on along the minus strand of CAKQHZ010000002.1, from coordinate 150,324 downwards.
CAATAACACTTGTTGCATCACCACACACTTCTGACAAAGTTTTTATCCAATTCAAAATATTTTCTGCATCACGAACAATTTGATTTTGAGCAAGTGGAGATTGATATTTCAAATCAACTTCATATCCATTAACAAGTATATCTGAAATTTCACCACGTCTTTTTAAAATAGAAATTGCACGAATAACCACAGGTGTCAAAAATTCAGATTGAAGTCTGCCATAGGTTGCCCCCAACACACGAGATATTTGATTTATTCTTTCCATCACTTCTGTTGCAGTCATTTTAAAATTATTTGACACATCTAATTGATCCACAAGTAAACAATGATTTATCTTTGCACGCAAATCAGACAATACCAACTGAGAAACATCAAAATCGGCACCACTTCTAAGTGGAGTAAGCCCACTAGAACCAACTGCCTTTGGAATAATTGTTCCTGGAGCAAGAGTTATATTTTGCGGATTCAAAACGCCATCATCATCTGCTTGCCAAATACCACTTACTGCAATAGACGCATTTTTAAGAATAAGTTCCACAACTTTATTTGCGGTTTTAATATCTGGCAAAGCCTTCATCACAGGAGACCTTCCATAAATTTCAGAACTAACCTTTTGCCATCTGAAACAAATAAACGGAGAATTTGCAAATACTCCTGTTTTAAGAATTATTTTAACAGAGCTATTAAAAATATTTTCTACATCATCAATAAACGCAATATAATTATATCCCTGTTGTCCAGAAGAAGTTATTCGTGGCAACACAGCCTCTATCACATACACTTTTTTATCAAGGTTTTTGGAAATAATTTCCTGTTGTTTTTCATCAAAAATAACATTGGCAAACCTTATTTTTAAATTTGCAAGTGAGACATAAGAACGACGAAATACAGTATCCAACTTTCCATTCGTATTTTCTTCAAACGCAACTTCATTCATTGGCACAGAAGTAAACTTAAATGCGGAATTTTCACCTACTGCATTTTCTTCAAATAACATAACCGCAGTTCCAACCGTAATTAAATCCAAATAGCATTGATGAGCTTCCACATAAAAATTTGACCTATCCAAATGAGATTGCAAAATCTTTTCAATATTTTCAAGTTGAAGATACTTTTCCTTTTTATCATCATCAGCTATATCAATACCAAATTCCAACCCAAACCATTTTGACCATGGTGGAGTAAGTTGGGAAAGAAGACTACTTGCAAGTCTGTCAACTGCAGATTCCGCAGTGGAATCAAAAACATTTGTATTTTTCTTTACATTAGAAAAATTTTCACCATTAAAAGTTCCACTTTTTTGTGGCAAAGCATATTCATAACATTCTTCCCAATAACTTTCCCACACTGACCTTTTCTCTATTGCATTCAAATATCTGTTATAGACATCATCAACAAAATTTTTATCAAAAATTTCCTTTTCAATCATATTAACTCCTTATTTAAGTTAAAAAAATCCCCCTTTGAAAAAAATCAAAGGGGGACAAAGTTTAAAAAATTATTTTTATGAACCTTTTTTAAATATCGCAGGAATTTCCAAAGTTTCTTCCATTTTCTTTATCATTTCCATCAAATCAATTTGCTTATCATCTGGGTCCTTTGTATCCAAATTTCCAGCCAAGAAAACGACATTATCATCTTCTTTTTTATCTGATATTTCAGATTGATTTTCAAATTTTACATCACCATTATCATCTTTTTCCACATCATCAAAAAAAGTATCATCACTATCCTTTTCACCAATCATATCAAAGAAAGAAGACAAAGGATTTTTCTTTTTTCCCTTTGGTGGTTCAGGATCATGGTCATCATCACCATTGCCATTCAAAGATACATTATCCAAAGAAGAAGTATCTTCATTACTATCTAAAATACTATTTTTTTCATCAGAAAAAAGTTCATTTGAAACAGAACTTGCGACATTAAGTTTTTCTGCTTCCTCATCAATAAAGGCTTGAATATCCTTTTCATCACCGGTTTTAAAGAAATTATCAAGTTTATTATCACTTACAACTGTTTCTTCCATAAAACTAGGCATAGGCTTTTCCATTGGTTTTGGCTCAACACGAACTTCTTCTTTTTTTTCTTCAATATTTGTAAATGAGTAAGGTTTAGAAGTTGCAACATTATTAAATGAATTATAAGAAGTATTATTAACTTCTGTTTTTGTTGTATTTACATCTGTTTTAACATTATCACCGTTAATACCAGTTGCAATAATAGCAACTTTCAAGCTATCACCCATAGATGGGTCAAAGCAAGTTCCAAAGCCGAAATTAACATCATTTGAATTTATATCGGCACGAATTGTATTCATAATATCATTAACTTCTTCCAAAGAAAGATTATCAGCATTACCAGTAATATTTACCAAAATACCCTTTGCCCCACTAATACTTTCATTAGAAAGAAGAGGATTAAGCAAAGCACCCTTCACTGCTTTCAATGCCCTATCTTCACCACTTTGAACACTTGTTCCAATAATGGTTTTTCCCTGACCTTCCATCACAGTTCTTATATCTGCGAAATCAAGGTTAATCAAACCAGGTTTCATAATCAAATCTGTAATATTTCTAACACCTTCATAAAGGACATTATCAGAAAGTTTAAAGGCATTGATAAATGACATTTGTTTATCCGCAACCTTGAACAAATTTTGATTTGGCAAAGTAATAACACAATCCACATTAGGAAGTAATTCAGCTATTGCCTCCTCTGCAATACGTTTTTTCTTTTCACCTTCAAAATCAAAAGGAGTTGTAATAATTGCAATAGTCAAAATTCCCTTTTCCTTTGCCACAGATGCAATCACAGGTATAGCACCACTTCCAGTTCCACCACCCATACCACCAGTCAAGAAAAGAATATTTGCATTTTTAACGACATCTGCAATTTCATTCAAAGATTCTTCAGCCGCAGTTTTACCAACTTCTGGTTTTGAGCCAGCACCAAATCCACGAGTAGTTTGTTTTCCAAGTTGAATTTTACGAGGAGCCTTTGACAACATCAAAGATTGAGCATCAGTATTTGCCACAACAAAATCCACACCATCAATACCTTGAGAAATCATATTGCCAACAGCATTACAACCAGCACCACCAACACCCATTACAGTGATTCGTGGAATAAAATTTTGAATTTCATCATCATTTTGTGAATTATAGCCGAAGTTTCCTTCTCCTATCATATCTCTCTCCTTAATTTTTTCTCAAATAAACTATAGCATAAAAAAAGCCAAATGTTAAGAAAAGAAAACAAAAATTAAGAAAAAAAACTTTTATCCACAGGTTTTGCCTTACTTTGCAAAGAAACTATATGACATCAAACTCATTTAACGAAGGTTTAAAAGTCAATAAACTGCCGACACAAATAAAAAATCCCCCAAGCGGGGGACCAATAATGGTGGCGAGGGGCAGGAGTCGATAGTTGCCTAAACACGAGCCTTTGGCGAAGTTTTAGGCTTACGGGACGAACGAGTGATTTTCAATCACGAGGACAATCGAACTGCCGACACAAATAAAAAATCCCCCAAATGAGGGACCAATAGTGGTGGCGAGGGGCAGGAGTCGATAGTTGCCTAAACACGAGCCTTTGGCGAAGTTTTAGGCTTACGGGACGAACGAGTGATTTTCAATCACGAGGACAATCGAACTGCCGACACAAATAAAAAATCCCCCAAACGGGGGACCAATAATGGTGGCGAGGGGCAGAATCGAACTGCCGACACAAGGATTTTCAGTCCTTTGCTCTACCGACTGAGCTACCTAGCCAAAGATAACAAGTTTATAACCTATATTTTCCCAAAACGCAAGTTATTTTTTTCATTTTATGCAAATTTAACTATCTTGAGAAGAGATTATATAAAAAAAATCCCCCGTTGCGAAGAGACACCAAGCATAGCTATCCTTAAACTTTGAACGGCATTAGTGAAAAGTTTTAGGTTTGCTTAGCTTGTTGCCACGCCACCCTGCAAAAAACTAGCATCTTAACAAATCGTAAGTGAGACATTAACGAAGGGAATCAGTCAGAAAAAAACTCAAGTATAAAAAAATCCCCCGTTGCGAGGAGAGAAGGAGGAAAGGAGAGAAAAGGAACGCAACAGGGAATATGTTTGAAACAAAATGGAAAATTTCCACTCGCCTCATACAACGATTCTTAAAGCAATCGACAAAAAAAGTCAAGAGATTCTTTTTTTGGCAACTTATTAGCCATCAAAAAACAAAAAAGAATGCTGTAAAAACAACATATTAAAAATTAAAAGATTCTTTTTGCAATTTCAAATTGTCTATAAAATAAAACCTTAAAAAACCACCAAGAATCGATTCTTTTTTTTAAATTTTACTATCGATTCGAGAATCTTTTCAAAAACTGATTCTTTTTTAGCAATTTAAAACCAAAATTTCAACAGAAAATTCTAATTTTTCACACATTTTTTACAAATTTGACTATTTTCCCTCAAAAACACAACAAAAGCTCACAAATCCTAACTTTTCTGAACTAAAAAAATATCCCCCAAGTCGAGGAGAGAGAAACCGAACAAACAAAAACTTAATTTTCTACGGGGTTAGTAGAAAATTCTAGTTTGCCTTTGTGAGATTACTCGGGCGTCCCGACAAAAAAATATCCCCCAAGTCGAGGAGAGAGAAAATAAGGAGGGAATGACTTAGGGGATTATTACTGGCTTTCACCAGATCTGCCGAAATGAGGGGTCGTCTCGGCAAATTCTTTTTTCTTATTAACGAAACAACCTCATTATACAAACTAATTCGAATTTGTCAATAAAATTTTAAAAAAATATTTTTTTGTATAAAACAACTAAAAAATTCCCCTAAAATCAATACTAAACTTTATAAATAGTATCCAAAGTATGCGGTGTCCCAATAAAAATTTGCATACCATTAGGCACCAAAATAAAATTAAACTCCAACAATTTCTCTCTCAAATCACACCGTTTTTGATAAGTATCACAATTTTTTGGCACCTCCACATCATCACAAATAATAACATCAGCCCTGCTTCCAGTCGAATTTGATAAAAGTCCCACAGCCATCACAGATGGGTCCCTTAACACCAAATTTCTTTCCACGGTAAAACTTCCAGATGCCCATTCTTGCTTTTTCTTTGGTCTAATACTTTCCAATAATGGGTGAAGTTCAACAATATATTTGATATTTCGCACCATCTTTTTTGCCAACATAGTATCTGCTGCAACAACCAAAATCCTTAAATTCGGATTTATATACAAAAGCCACGAACAAAAAAGCCCAACCACCGTTGACTTTCCACTACTTCGAAAAGCAAGCAAAAGCCCTCGCTTTTTATCAGAAAAATAAACACTCTCCAACCATTTTGCAATTTTTTTATGATGTTCTGGAAACAAAAGTCCCTGAGTTTTATACCAATCTTTCAAAAAATCCAAAAAACTGATTTTTTTATCAAAGTATTCCATTATCTTTCACACTAATTTGTGATTCATCAGACACATTTCCAAAATCAATAACATCATTTGCTACACAATTAAGATTTTGAAAATCAACAAACGCTTCACCATGATGTTCTTTTAAAATCGTAAGCAAATTATTCACAAACCCCAATACTCCTATATCAGAATTGCTTGCAAATAAATCACTTAAATCATTATAAAGATTTTCAACAAGATTTGTGCAATCTTCAACATAACGAACTTGCTCTGTAATATTAACATCTAAATTTGAAAATCCATCTTCTGTATCATTCCAAACAATTGCATAGCCTGCTTTTGCCTTTGGCAATACTGGATTTATTTTTGTATCAAGTGGTGAAAGTTTAACTGCCAAAGTTAAAACATCATTGACTTGATTAAGACAAGCAATATTATAGTTAAGTTCATAGTTCAAATCTTCAGCACGAAAAATTCCACCTGTTTGAAAATCACAACTTCGTGAAAAATCTAACTCACGAATAATCGATAAAACTTTCCCTTTCAAAGGAGGAGTATTAAAAATAATTTTTCCACCAACCTTGTCAGAAAATGGAACTATCTCATACCCAGATTTTATCATCAAGTTATCAATAAAAACTTTTATACTTGTTTTTGAAAAACTTTCAAATTGATAGTCAAAATTTTTTTGCACACCATCACAAATATATATATGTTTTACTAAACTATTTTTACCCATAACATAACTCTCCTAAAATAATTTTTTTGAAAAAATGTTATTAACCAAGCCTTTTGAAAAATCATAATCATTCTTTGCTTGATCTAATAAATTTAGCTTTTTTCTGTAATCATAATTTGCCGTTTCATTTAATAAATTCAAATCACTAAGCGAAGTTTTTTTCAAAATTTCCTCATCTGTATCCTTTTCCAAACTTGAAAGATAAGCAGCCGAAGACCCAGTTGTTGACACAAGTCCACTTGCACCTAACTTTGCCTTTTGCGAAGCCAATTTTGTTTTAAGCAAATTTGTCTTTTCATCTTTTAAAATTTGTTTTTTTATTTCATTTTCTTCTTCCTTGACTTCCTGTTGTTGATTTAATAATTTTTCATTTGCCTTTTGTTGCTTCTTTTTTTCTCTATAATCAATAATACTATCCGCAGCAGTAAGAACTGCGGCAACACCAGCACTTGCTCCCATATTATTATCCTTTCATTTAACCTATTTTACACTACCAATTTTTGCAGAAATATTTAAAATTTTTACATTATAAGGTTTTGAACTTTGCACCTTCCATAATGGGACTTCAAAATTTTTAATCAAACCTTTTGCTTTGATATGAATATCACCATTAAATGGCACCAACGAATTATCAAGGATATTATCCTTATCAAAATCCATACAAGTAATATTTCTTATTCCATCACCAGTATCAATTTGTAATAAAGGAGTATCAACCACACGAAAAGTCAACTCAAAAAGTCGCACAATTTTTGGTGGGACAACCCCATTTATTAACACTGGCAACGGACACAAAGTATGTGTATAACTTAATCCCAAAAAAACATTTTTTGCTGACAAAGGAAGTATAAGTTCATTATTTTCAACCTTTACATCAAAAACATAATTATCCGCATTAACACTAACAATTTTATTGTTCAAATGTGAAATTCCAACAATCTTATCAACCTTTGTATCAAAAGAAAAAGTCAAAGAAGAATCTGTCATCACATCATCGGACAAATACTCTAAAAAATACTTATCATCTCGTTTAACAATAACATATAAAGTATTATTAAACACATTAAGCGAAATAAATTCACCTTGAGTTTCATACTTAAACCACGCATTTATAGCATTGGTTTTATTTGTAAGCAATATTGATATAGTCCCATCACTTTGCAAAACATAAAGCATTCGGTTTTTAATATCGTAATCCAATTCTTTTGGTTTATTCATTAAATGATTTGAAAGCAAAATTAAATCTTCGGACGAATAATTTTCAGAAATATCTCCATAAAAAAATTCTCGAATTTCTTTGTTGTTTTTTGCAACAAATATAGTTGAACCTTCAACAAGTTTTGGTGAAATAAATTTATCTGCCACAGAACCAATTTTGGTTTGTTGCTTTACCGTCAATGAAGTTGGTGTCAATGGATACCCAGACACCATCCATTCAGAATCTGATGTAAAAATTTGTAAATGCTTTCCTGAAAAAACACACAAAATTTCATTAACTCTGTCTGACAATAAATCAAACTCAATCGCTTCGTCATCAAGACCTTCACCCAAATCAAAATTAAAATATTCTCCTGTTTTTGAAAACCACAATCTATTCGCCAAACTTTTTGACCCACCAATCACCAATCTGTTTTGATGAAATGCAATACTTTTTGGGAAACCACGCTTAAGCGAAAATGCCTGTTCTTGCCAAGAAGAAGTTGCAACCAAAGCACTCAATTCTGCTTTTACAACAGCCTTTGCCTCTGTTCCAGAAATTATTTGAGTAATACAAACTTCACCTCCATCAATAAGAAGTTTAATACCCAAAAACGAATTATCAAACAAACTTTGTGATGAAACCAATGAAATTTCACCAGTTTTTCCAGACGGAGTAATCATAATATTTTCTGTGTCTTCAAACTTTGCAAATGGTTCACAAGAAAAGTTTTTATCACTTACCGCATATTGCCAATCTTCCAAAATCCAATTATCTTCAAGAGGATAATATTTCAAAACTTTTGGTGCAACATCTTTATGCACAATATATAATTGATTTCCCTTTTGCGACCATCGTATATTTGATAATTGAGCAATGGAAAATGGAGTCATAAGACTTGCAACCTTTTCACCAATGCTATTATAAATCCACAAAATATTTTCACTGAAATAAAGTAAAAAATTTTCCAAAGAAGAGTAATCAAAATTTATCAATTTTCCAGCATTTGGCAAATCACACAAAAACTTTAATCCTGCTCGACGCTTAACTCCACCTGTGGGAATAACTGTCATATTTGACATAGTCATAGCACCATTTTTATATGCCTCAATATCTCCCCTTCCAAAAAGATAAGGAGAAATTTCACCAAACGCAAAATTTGTATTTGAAATAATTTGTTTATACATACCAACACCTAATACCTTACATCAATTAAAGAAAAATTATCAAAATGTTTTGCCGTTTCTTGTGCACTATCCAAAAATCTTGCCTCTCTTAATTCTGAATTATAAAGTCGATAAAACAAATTAAATTTTGCTACATCGTCCAACAAAGAAAGAGATAATTCTGCGGACAAAATATAAATAAACGCATTTAAAAATGCAGGTGAAAAATTTTCCTCATCAACATCAGAAACATACGTCAATACTATATCAGACACATTCGCAACCAATTTATTTTCAATAATTTTATATGGAACTTTTGGTGATATTTTAATCGCTCTTATAAAATCAGATGGAAGCAAAAAACAATATTGAAACTCTGTTTGATTTTCATCTTCTATCAATGAAAGTTTTAAAACTTTTGTTGCAAAACTCCATACAAAAGATGAAAGCAATTTCCTTTTTAAAACAGGATAAATACTTTTACTTAATTCTGCTTCAGGAGTATTTTCATCAAACGAAACAATTTCATTTGCTCCAATTTTATGCAAAGCCTTTGAACACAAATCAATCATTGTAAAATTATTCATAAATTTCTCCTTAAAAAAAATCCCCAAAACTGGGGATTTATCACACTAAATTAAGCAAGTAAGTTAGAAACACTAACCACACCATTTTCAACAGAACTTACAATATAAATAATTGTTTGCTTTGTATCACCACCAAGCACAGATGTAAAAATCATATCGCCTTCGTTAAAAATATTCGCAACCTTATCAAAATAACCTGATGTTTCAACAACAGTTTTTGTATCGGTTGTTTTATAATGCCACAAAGTAAATCCATTTGAGTAAGCAAGTACAGATAAATTTTTTGAATCAATAGCCATTTTTATTTCCTTTTGTTAAAGTTAAGCAATTACAGAAGTATCTTTACAAATAATTTTCACAACACCTGTGTTATCAATAAGTTTTGCACCTTGGCTCATACAATTTGAAATAAAGTGCGCAGCCCTTTCACCATGCCATGTAATATCAGTTTTCACATCACAACCAGATGCATGACCCACAGAATTTTTGTGATATATAAAGCAATTTCTTGCTTTTGTTTTTTCATCAAATGGCAAAGCATTATGCATAATCCAATTTATGCCAAGCCATTTTCTTGTTTCTGTTCCCTTAAGTAAAGGATAAGTATCACCAACATATTCCGCAGAAGAAAATTCTTTCATATTCAAAAGTTCATTCCATTGATGCACACCAACAACTGCAAATCTTTGACCATCATCTGGCACATCGCTATTGTTAAGTAATTCCAAAGCAGAAAGAATTTTTGCCTTTGTTAAACCAGTATCACCCATTGCAACAGACACATTTGCTTGATTAAGTTCTGAAATAATAAGTTCATCACTTTTGCGACCCAAAGCATAGGCACCAGCACTTGCAACAACACGACGTTCATCAACATTTGTTTTGATTTCATCAAGCTCATCAATCCAATCACCAGCATAGAAATCAGAAAGCACACATTCAACAGGAGTATGGTCCAAATTCATCACAGGAACAAGTCCGTGTCTTGCCTTTGTAGTTGCAGTTCCCTTACCTACTTTTTGAAAAGTTGTTGAACTTCCCTTTACATCATTTTTTGTTCTTACAGTAGAACGAAGTTTTGTTCCCATTTGTTGAAAAGCAAGATGAACTTCTGCTTCAAACTGTTTTATAAAAGATTGATCAATAGAAATTGACATATTTTATCTCCTTTTTTATTGTTAAAAAAAAGACCCATAAAAGGGTCGGTAAAATGGGGCAAAAAAATGTTATCCCAATTTTTGCAAGTATTATTTGCAAAATTAAAAATCCGCCAAAAACTGACGGATTTTAAACTTTACAAAGTATAATTAAAAAGTATATCGAATTATTTTTTTTCTTCCAAAACTGGTGCAACTCCTTTGATAACACCATACATAGAAGACAAAGTAAATAAAACAGATATAAAAAATAACACAAATAATTCAACAGAAGATTTTACAAGTTGTGGAGAAAATTTTGCAACCAAAACAACATCATAATAAAACAAAGTTGCAAAAATAAATGAAACCACAAATGCAATCAAAGTTTGTCTTTTAAAACTTTTTTTAAATTTTGGTTGAACCTTTATTTTTCTTGACTTTAACATAAATAATTTTGCAATAACCACAACAATTAAAACAGGTATAAATAATTTAATAATCAAGAATACTGCACCAACAACACTTATAAACATAATTTCCAATGGGTTCATTGCAAAACGAACTAAACTATAAACCTTAAGTTCTTTGTAAAATGCAAATGCAAAAGAAAAAATTACAACCAAAGACAAATAAACACTAAGTATTTTTTTTGTTTTCGTATAAAAAAATCCCAACAAAGAAGAAAGTAATGAAGTTTTCTTTTGAACTACCTCATCACCCTTTTTATTGGGATTTGATTTTACCAAAGAAATATCAACAACTACTTCTTTGCTACTTTTTTTTTTGCAACTGGTTTAACTGTTTTTTTTACAGAAGTAGTTTTAACAGATGCTTTTTTAACTACGATTTTTTTTACAACTACTTTTTTTGCAGGTGCTTTTTTAGCAACTACTTTTTTAGCAGGAGCTTTTTTCACAGCCACTTTTTTTACTGCAACTTTTTTTGCAGGTGCCTTTTTAGCAACTACTTTCTTAGCTGGAGCTTTCTTTTCAGCTACTTTTTTTACTGCAACTTTTTTTGCAGGTGCCTTTTTAACTTCTGCCTTTTTTGTTTCAACTTTTTTAGCAGTAGATTTAGCTTTTTTAATTATACTTTTAAACATATTTCTCTCTCCTATTTAACAAAAGACAAGTTTAGTATAACATAATCAAAATTACACTGCAATAAAAATTATCAAAAAAAATACAAAAAAGTAATTATCTGTCATATAAATTTTTAAATCCATCATCAACTTTTTTTATAAAATCTTTATCACCATCTCTCCAATAACGAGGATCGTTCATCATATCTTTTAATTTTTTTTCATTTAAAATATTTTCTTTTTCGCCAACCATATTTATCATTGATGGTTCATTACCACCATTCATCATATTAAACAAAGCAATCACACCATAATAAGATTTGTTAAGAGAATTATAAATTTCTGATGGAATATTTTTTTCTGCCCACTTTGAAATTTGTCGTGAAATTTCATCAAAACGTTCTTCTCCACCAAAGTATTTTTCAAGTTTTTCTAATTCTCGATACATACGAAATTCTCCGCTGATTTCCTCAATCAAAGGCATCATAATTTCAGCACCCAAATCATAAACAAGTTGAGCTTGCTTATTTGTAAAACCTGCATCTTTCAAACGTTTATTAACATTATCATCAATCGTCAAAAGTTTATGATGAAGTTCAATTTGATATTCACCAGCAGGCACATCTGTTTCAAGAGCAAGTTCCAAAATATTTTTATCATTTTTATTTTTTGAAACTTCACTAAACTTTTTTTCCAATTCCAAATATGATTTCAAAAGTTCATCAACACGAATTTCACCATTTGCATCATTCCAAAATTTCACAGGAACATTTTCAGGTTTTAATTTTGAAATTTTTTCTTCCTTTTTTTCCACAGATTTTTTTAATTCATCATTTTTTAACTCTGTCATAATAAACTCCTTTGCTTATTGTTAATCACAATTATTGTAAAAAAGATAATCATCTATCGCCTTAACATATTTTAAACCCACAGCCCATACAGGACACTCAGAAACTTTTTTAAATTTAATAGAAGACAAAGTATTATCTTCCACTTTTCCATTCAACATTTTTAAAGCCAAAGAAAAACATTTTTTAAAAAAGCAATTTTGCAAATCAATTTCATCCATTGATTTAAGATTTTTCCAACATGGAAACAAATCTACATTTGTAATACATTTTACAAAAGTCATTTCATCATCAATTTCATATTCATATAAAAATCTGTTCATCACAACATTTGCAACAGCTTTTAACAATTCAATATTTTGATTTTCGCCAACAACTTTAAAAATTGTTTTTGCAAAAACTAATTTATTAAAATTATTATCAAGTTTCATTTTGCGAATTTGATTATTTCTGTTTTCTATAAAAGCCATCAAAACCCTCCTGATGAAATTTTTTCTTCAATACGAAGAAGATGAGCCGTCAATCGATTTTCCACGTCTTTTAAATAAGACATAGAGGCATAGTTCATTGCCACATCAACACGAAAAGACGCAATATTTTCAATCATTGAAACAATTTCTCGTTTTGATTTTTCTTCTTGTTGTTTCAACGAATTTTCCAAATAACTCATATTATTTCGGATAATCCAAAACAAACCTAAGAACACGGGTATTTCAACAACACTTATCCACCAGGATAAATCAATTCCTCCGTTCATAACATAACTCCTAAAAAAGAAAAACCTTCATAAGAAAATATGAAGGCTAAATTAAATATAAAAATGGGCACACTTATCCCATTAGTTGAAATTTACTATACACTATTTTTGATAAAAAGTCAAGAACAATTTTAGAACACTTTATTTTTTGCCAATTACAAATCTTAAAACCCTACGAAAAATTCACACAAAAAATTTCAACTTGCGCCATAAAAACTTATCATATATACTATCAACAAATATAGATTAGTCTCTATATTTAGGGTTTAGTCGCCCATTACAATAAAAAGGTGTAATCACCACCAAACTACCTGACTTTAAAAAGTCGGGTAGCTATGGTTATAGAACAGGGAAATTTTTTTTCCAAAAGCCATAGGAATTTTATTGTAAGATTCGACTAACTACCCGACCACACAAGGACAAGTGTGGCTTTTTTATGTAAAAAAGAAAGGAAGACCAATGACGAAATTACACTTTTCCCTATTTGTGATAATAGGAATATTAAGCATACCTATACAACAAACCTATGCAAACACTCAAAAAACTTACAGCTGTAAAGCATGCCCACCAGGAACAATTTCTAAATATAGCCGTCCTATTATATTTAGCCCTTACTCTGATAGACGTCCTATTATATTTAGCCCTTACTCTGATAGACGTCCTATTATATTTAACCGTTACCCTAAAAATTATTGTGACACATGCCCAGCTAAAACATACAATCCAAGTTATGGACAAACTGCATGCAAGTCTTGTTCTCAAAGAGATCCTTATATGGAAACTTGTGATAACAAAACTGGCTGGTCAACAACTTGCAAAAATGGTTATGTCGTAAATTCATTTGGATATTGCACAGAAAAATCATCATATAAAATATCTGCAAACGAACGTGGCCAAAATACTGGTGGAGGTGTTCACCAATAAAATAATTTATACAATTAAAAAATCCCCCTTATTGGGGGATTTCATTTTTACTTTTTTGATTTTGAAGTTTTTTTATGTTTTTTAACTTCTTTTTCCTCTTCTTGTTTAAGAGCTTCTTCCTTTTCTGCTCGTTCAGATTTAATAAAATCCTCTAACCAATGAATTGGATAAGTTCCCTTTTTAAATTCTTCTTGTGCAAGAATTTTTTGATCCAAAGGAATAGAAGTTTTAATACCATCAATAACAAATTCGTTCAAAGAATGATGCATTCTGATAATTGCATCTTTTCTTGTTGGTGCAAAAACAATAATTTTCGCAATCATACTATCATAACAAGATGGAATTTTATAACCACTGTAAAGACCACTATCAACACGAACACCTAAACCACCAGGAGCATGATAATATTTTACTGTTCCAGGGAAAGGAATAAATGTTTCTGGGTCTTCTGCATTGATACGACATTCAATAGCATGACCATTTGGTTTAATATCTTCTTGTTTATAACCAAGTTTTTCACCTTGAGCAACACGAATTTGTTCACGAACCAAATCAACACCGAAAACTTGTTCAGTTACAGGATGTTCAACTTGAAGTCTTGTATTCATTTCCATGAAATAGAATTTTCCATTTTCAAACAAAAATTCAATAGTTCCAACACCACGATAACCCATTTTTTGCATTGCATTTCTTACAATAGCTTGTATATCAGTGCTTTCTTTTTTAGTCAAAATAGAAGCAGGAGCCTCTTCAATAAGTTTTTGGTTTTTTCTTTGGCAAGAACAATCACGTTCACCAAGAGTTACAACATTACCATATTTATCGCCAAGGACTTGAACTTCAATATGCTTTGGGTTCACAAGATATTTTTCCATATAAACACGTTCATCACCAAAAGCAGACTTTGCTTCAGATTTAGCAATAGGATATTGCGCCTTTAACTCTTCTTCATTAAAAGCAATTTTCATACCTCTACCGCCACCACCACTAGCAGCCTTAATAATAACAGGATAACCAATTTTTTCTGCAGTTTTAATTGCATCGTTTACATTATCCAAAGCGCCATCACTACCTGGAACAACTGGAATACCATATTCAATAGCAGTTCTTTTTGCTTCAACCTTATCACCCATTTTTCGTATATGTTCAGGTGTAGGTCCAATAAATTCAATACCATGAGCTTCTAACATATCTGCAAATTCAGCATTTTCAGACAAGAAACCATATCCAGGGTGCACAGCATCTGCATTTGTAACCACCGCAGCAGAAATAATTGCAGACTTATTCAAATAAGATTCCGCAGAAGATGCAGGTCCAATACAAACAGATTCATCTGCCATTTTAACATACATAGCATCACTATCTACAGTAGAATGCACAGCTACAGTTTTAATACCCATTTCGCGACAAGCACGAATTATACGAAGTGCAATTTCACCACGATTCGCAATCAATATTTTTTTAAACATATCATTGCCTTTCTTATTCTATAACGAATAAAGGTTGTTCATATTCAACTGTTTCAGAATTTTTAACAAGGATTTTTTTAACAACACCATCAACAGGTGATTTAACAGGATTGAAAGTTTTCATTGCTTCAATTAAACAAAGAGTATCACCTTTTTTAACTGATTGACCTTCAACAACAAAACTTTTTGCATTTGGTTCTGGGCTCATATAAACAACACCAACCATAGGTGATTTAAGAGCATTTGAATAATCTTCTTTTACAGAAACACTTGTATTTGAAGCAGATGCAACAGGAGCACTTGCAGAAGGCATTACA
The DNA here is from genome assembly GCA_934246625.1 of uncultured Alphaproteobacteria bacterium. Lineage (GTDB taxonomy): Bacteria > Pseudomonadota > Alphaproteobacteria > Rs-D84 > CACZYB01 > CACZYB01. The sequence goes on along the minus strand of CAKQHZ010000002.1, from coordinate 134,680 downwards.
CCACCAGCGATAATTGCACCACCTTTTGAATTTGAAATTTTAATTCTTGAACCATTTCTTTCATATTCAATTTCAGAAAGGTTATGTTGATTTAAAAGTCCAACTAATTCAGTTACCAATTCATTTATATCTTTTCTTTTTTTAAACATTTATGTTTCCTTTTGTTTGTTAAATAATTTTTTGTATCAAATTTAAATACGTGCATAACAATATATAAAATATTTTACAAAAAGTAAAGCAAGATTATTTATAACCCTATATTTTGTATAAAAATAGGATTTTAGTTGTATTGCCAAAGATTATTCAGGAAGTTCAGCCTTTTCCAAAATTCCAATCAAAGTATTCATAGTTTCCTCATCAACTTCTTCCTGACTTGAAATTGGGAAAGTTTCTTCCAAAGTATCAATATCATCTATTGTTTTATTAGAAGAAAGACGTATCACATCGACACCAAGATTTTTCCAACTATTTTCTATATCGAAATAATTCATAACACCACTGTTTGCAAGACAAGCATAAGCCTTTATTGGCAAATCAACTTTTCCATTTATAAGTTCCGCAATGGCGTTCTTTGCTTCAACAGCCCTTGCCACAGGAGAATACTTTCTTTCCTCCTCTGAAAACCATACAGGAAGTTCATCACCAATTTTGTCTTCTGATGCCATCCAATTACCATCTTTTGTATCAAGTTGTAATATCGCAATTTCAGATTTTGAAACCGCCAAATAATCAATACCTGTTTTACCAATTCTTATTTCACTTAGCAATTTAAACCCAGCGGAAATAAAAGTTTCCTCTATATTTGTATTTTGTTCTTGTGAAATATTTTTGAAATTCATTTCACTACTTTTCTTTAATTCATCAAATTGCATAGGTGTCAAAATTTTTTGTTCTTCTGGAACAACTGATGAAACCTCTTCTTTGACTTCATCTTCATTTTCATCTTGATTCAATGATTTGTTTTTAAGTCGTTCCATCACTTCTCTGATTTTTGATTGAAGTCTTTCACGTTCCTTTTCCTCATCAACATTTTCTTTTACTGGAACAACCTCTTCTTTCACAGGAGCATTTTGAACAACTTGCTTTTCATTTACAACTTCAACTTCTTTTACTTCAGAAGGAGTATTATACATTGCATATTGTGAATTCTTTTCATCTTCCATTGCTTTTTGTTGTGCAACAGGAGCCACTTCTTTTTCCTCAACATTTGCAGGAACAACTTCCGCATCTTCATTTTTTGGTTCAGGAGTCTTTACAAACTTGCTTAAATCAAAATCCAAACTTTGCAACACTGAAAAATAAGTAATTAAACAAGAACCAATCATAACCATAACAAAAGAAATATATTTAGGAGATTTAAAAAACCTTCCATTTGCAATAAATCTACCAAAGGCCTTATAATGTTTTAAATTAAAAATATCAAATTGCCATAGGTTCAAAGCCAACTTGCTTACAATCACAACCGCAATTATAAATACAACACCACTTAAAACATAATTGATTGATTTTTCTTTGTTTATAGCCATTTTAAAGTCCTTTTTATTACATAATCGACTTTAATTTATACTAATTTATTTATTTTGTCAATAATTTTATATAAAAAAAATCCCCTTATCAAAAAGGGGACTAAAACAATATTTTTATTTAAAATAATCCAGCCAAAGAATTTGCAATCGCTTCTTTAATAGGAGCACTTGCACTTTGTGGGGTCAAATTAACTTGATTTGCCATAACTGTCAAAACAGTTGTATAATATTTTGGATTTACACCCTTTGACTTTTCTGTAATTCTAATATCTGTTTGCACAGCATAATAATTATCACGAGTATTCGCATCAATATACATAGAAGCAAGCCCAGCAAGAAGTCCAGCCCCTATCGCAGTTGTATTATTATTTTTTGTTCCAACGGCAAAGCCAACACCTGCTCCTGTCAACATAGCAGAAGATGATGCTTGATCCGCATTTGCAATATCCGATACCATCACAGCCTTTAACACATTGGTTTGCAAAACAAAGTTTGCTTCACTTGGGTCATTGGTAATCAAATAACCTTTAAGCATCAAAGACTTTTTAATATCATTACCCAAATCATTAAATGCAAAATTATCAGATGTATTTCTTGATTGCACATAAATATAGGTATTTTCTGGAACCGTAGGATTAAGCCAAATAGTAGAACTCATCTTTGTTTGTATTGCCAAATCACTTTTTGACATTCCAGTATAAACTGCATTACAACCAGCCAAAAACCCAACCATACATAAAACTTTTATAAACTTATTCATAAAAACCTCCTTTGATTACATATTTATAAATATACATTTTTTAGTTTTACTTTACAAGCAATTATGTCATAATACAAACATTATGGAAAAAATATTTTTTAAAACAGAAAATAAATTACTTTTTAATGCAATCAAATCTATATTTATGGATATAGGTTTATATGAAATTACCGACACACAAAATGACACAACAAATATTATAGTGGAAAATAACGATACATTCATCATCAATGATATAGTTTTTAAAAAGCCATTATACATAAAGGACCTTTTAAAAAAGAACATCTTTCAAAACACATTTTCATTTTGTAATTTTTTGGTGAACAAGGAAAATCGAAAAATTTCCTTTATGGAGAACTCTGCAACCTTAACTGCAATAGAATTAACACTCCTTGAAATATTATATAATACAACTGATGGACTTTCACTTACCGATATACTAAAGACTTTAGGATATTCATCAATATCACAATCAAAAACCTATGCCACACACATATATAATTTACGAAAAAAATTATATACTTTAAGTCAAAAAGATAACATCATAATATTCGAAAACGATAAATATAAATTAAATAAGGGGATAAAATAATATCCCCTTTTACATTATTGTCTTATTATCATTATAGAACCATCATCGTTCAGCTTATAAGCACAATGTATTGGATCATTTTGACAAGGTTCTATATGGCAACCACCAACTTTTGCATCATAATATTTAAAACCATCTTTTCCATCCTTTCCTTGAGCTTTAAAGAAATAAGTTTGACCAGTTGTTCTATCACAACTTAAAAGTATCACAGATTGATAATATGGTGAAACTCCATATCCATCATTACCTTTAACAACTTTTTCTCCACAAACACCTGAGGAAGTTGTCAAACTTCCATTCTCACTGCAAGAACAGCCACCACCACCTACAGAAAGTTCCATTCTAGTCCACAAATCGTCTCTGCTATTACAGCCTCCTGGTCCTTTATAATAAACTTTCTTTGCACACTCTACACACTGTAAATTTCCCGCCAAAGAATAAGTTCCATAAGCACACTGGTGAATACCATTTGAATCACAATAACTACCAGCAGGACATACCTGACAACTTGTCGCACCAGCATTTGAATATGTATTATATGAACAACGTATTTTTATACTATCTTTACAGTAATAATTTTCAGGACATTGTAAACACTTTCCGCCACTTACATACTCTCCTGCTTTACACTTTACAGGCATACATTGATAAAATGTTTGAGCGGAGGCAGGTGTTGCAGAGAGCATTCCCGCTATCCCTATCACCGCTAATTTCTTTTTCTTCATGGTTTTCATTTTTTTCTCCTTCGAGGGTGTTTCTTCCTTGACACCTCCCCCTCTTCAAAAGTGCCAATCTGGGAGGGCGGAAGCAAGACTATGATAAAAAACTCCCGCCCATATCTTTAATTAAAACTCTTCGTCGCCGGATTATACTTCTTCAACGCATAACCCTCGCCACAACCCGAAGCCACATTGATTTGTTGCAAAGTATAGCCATCTGGACACGCCCCTTTGGAAATCAAAGTCGCAACATAGCCGTCAGGGCAATGAATAGGCTCACAAGTTTTATAGTCTGAGGTTGCGAAAGAGCCGAGGATACAGTTCTCGCAAGAACGATTCGAAGAGTTATAGAATTTGTTGATGTTGGCACAATCGCACCAAGTTTTTTTAACGCCAGGTGCTATTATATTTTCTTTGTAGGTAGCCTTTTTGTCGCAGTTGCCAACCGTCGGAACACAGTATTGAGTCAAGGTTTCAAGCAAAGTTTTAGCCTGAAGGTTAATAGGATTTGCCGAGATAGCCCCCGCACAAATACAAAGTACTTTAGATAAGTTTTTCATGGTTTTCTTCCCCTTTATAAAAATAATCCCACGTATCAAAGATAAGTGGTCGGGTAAGTTGAAAGATCACATTAGACTATGATTCTGTAGTTTTCAGAATATTATATAAGGATAATATTCCTGTTGTATGGCTACAGCTCCCCAACCACAAAGGTTGGGGCTTTAGGTATAAAAAAAGATACTCCACGAGTATCTGATGGTTATTTTATACCCTTGTCTAATAAAAGCCTTTCAAAGCTCCGTATCTCTATATCCTGATACTAAATACAGATATTTTCTGTATCTGTGAACAAATATAACATAGTTTTATTAAAAGTAAAATAATTTTTAAAAATAAAATTAACTCCTTTACACATTTAAAAAATTATGATATTATGAAAAAGTCGAAATGAGGGAAAAATGGCAGGAAATCAATTAAAACTTTTTAAGATTTTATTTACAGTATGTCTTGGATTAACTTCCTGCCGTTCTTCAAAAATAGACCAAAGAATTTCTTTCAAAAAATCTGAGAAAAAAATGCTACTCCAAAAAATGGATTTTAATTCTCTTCCTAATTGGACAAAGGATAATCAAGTTGAAGCATTGGAGGCATTTAAAAAATCTTGTATGAAAATTATGAGTGAGGGTGATTTCGTTGCAAGTTCACAAATTGTGATTTCTGCTGATTTTATGAAGTCTGCTTGTGATGCAATTCCTCAAGATAGTGTGACTCCAAGTGTTGCAAAAACATATTTTGAATATTGGTTTGACCCATATATGATTCAAAATCTTGATGGTTCAAAAACAGGAACTTTTACAAGTTATTATGAAACAGAGCTTGAAGGTTCTCTTAATCCAACTTGTAATCATTTGACTCCTATTTATGGAAAACCTTATGACCTTCCAGGTAATGGTGCAAAGTATCATTCCAGAACAGAAATTGATAATGGTGCAGTAAGGGATAAAGCTCCTGTTTTGTTTTGGGCAAAAAATGCTTCCGATGTTCTCCTTCTCCACATACAAGGGTCTGGCATAGTTAGAACACCTGATGGAAAACGTTATCGTATCGGCTATGCTGGAAACAACGGACATTCATTTGTTGGAATCGGTTCTATACTTCAAAAAAATAATATAAGACCGAAAGATGGACTTTCAATGGGTGCTATTAAAAAATGGCTTGATGAAAATCCAGAAAGAGCAAAAAAGTATATTAACCAAAACCCACGTTATATTTTCTTTCGTGATATAGTTGGTGAAGGTCCTATTGGCGCAATGGGGATTCCATTGACTGCGGGACGAAGTGTTGCGGTGGATACAGAATATATTCCTTTGGGACTTCCTTTGTTTTTGGATACTGTTGACCCTGATGGTGAACCAATAGAAAAACTTGTTGTTGCACAGGATATTGGTGCGGCGATTAAGGGGGCTATTCGTGCAGATTATTTCTGGGGTAGTGGTGAAGAGGCTTTGTTTAAGGCTGGTCGTATGAAGTCAAGTGGTTCTTACTATATACTTCTTCCAAAAGATGGTAAAAATTTTGCTGTGAAAAAGTAAATAACCTTGACAAAATAAAAAATATCTGTAGATTTTATTCCTATAATATATAGGACGTAAAATGAATAAAATCAAAAAAATTAAAAACGAGTTGGCGAAAGATAAGTATGAAGAACTTATTTTTGGTGCTTTTTTATTAGTGTTTCTTTCTGGACCTGTGTCCATTACTTTGAAAATGGTGGATAAGCAAAATTCAGCTTTGCAAATTCATACTGGTAATGTGATTGAAACTGAAGTTGAACATCATAATGAAAAGGTTGGCTTTTTTTCAAATAAGCCTTCTTCTTATGATAATATTAAGGTGTTTATTGATGTAAATAACAATATGACTTATGAACCTGAAAGTGATGTTATGTTGGTTTCAAATTGTGAAGTAAATCCACTTTATGCCAATTTGAAAAAGGGTGATAAGGTTATTATTGAAAGAAATCTTGATAAAAATGTTTTGAATAAAAATAGTATTAAGGCAATCAATGGTGAAAAAACACATAATATGTTGGTAAATGAAAAGAACTTAACATACTTTAAAATGTTGCTTGAAAATGATAAAGTAAAAAGCCTCTAGTGAGGCTTTTTTTTATTCGACTGTTACGGATTTTGCAAGGTTTCTTGGTTGGTCAACATCTTTGCCAAGATAGTTTGCAATGTAGTAAGCCAAAAGTTGTAATGGAATACAGGTAATAAGTGGTGATAAAAATTCACTTATTTCAGGGATTGTAATCACATTATTGAAAATCTTTTTTAAATTTTCATCTTTTGATGAGGTTAGGGCGATAAGGTAAGCGTTTCTTGCCTTTGCTTCTTCACAATTAGAAATCATTTTATCATAGGTTATATGATTTGGAATAAGTATTGCGAGGACTGGCATATTTTCATCAAGCATTGCTATTGGTCCATGTTTAAGTTCGCCAGCAGGATATGCGTTTGCATTTATATAACTTATTTCCTTTAGCTTTAGTGCACCTTCTTGAGCAGTGGCAAGGTTTGTTCCACGGGCAATATAGATAAAGTCTTTGAACTTGCTTAGTGATTTTGCAATGTCTTCTATATCCTTTGTATTATTTAATATTTGTTCGATTTTTGATGGCACAGTTAGTAATTCTTGTTTTATATTTGCCAATGTGTCCTTATTTTTGTTTTGTATTTCGCAAAGGTAAAGTGCAAAAATGTATAAGGCAATAAGTTGTGCTGTGTATGATTTTGTTGCAGCAACACTTACTTCTATGCCTGCATTTACTGGAATTACACTATCGGCAAGTTTGCAAATTGAGCTGTCTGGACGATTTGTGATAATAAGTATTTTTGCATTTTTTTCTTTGGCAAGTCTCATGGCGGTGATGGTGTCCGCTGTTTCACCAGATTGTGATATGCCTATTACCAAAGATGAAGCATTTGTTGTGTTGTTGCGATAGATATATTCGCTTGCACTTTCGGTTTCAACGGTGATGCCTGTCAAATCTTCGATAATATATTTTGCGATAATTCCAGCATGCAAAGATGTTCCACAGGCAATAATTTTTATATTATCAATTTTTGAAAGGTTTTGTTTTATGTTATCAAGTTCAGGAAAATTGATATTTGAGTTTATATCTTTGATTCTTCCATTAAGGGCATTTCTTATAATATCAGATTGTTCGTGAATTTCCTTTATCATAAAATGTTTGTATCCCATTTTATCAAGACAATCTTCTTTGATGGATAATTCGACGATTGGCTTTGTTATTATTTCATTGTCTTTGTTTCTTATTTCAACATTATTATTTGTAATGATGGCTATATCATTATCGTCAATATAGATAATTTTGTTTGTTATTTCAATGATTGCAGGAATATCACTCCCGACAATATTTTCATCGTTCCCTATACCAATAATAAGTGGTGCAAATCGTTTTGTTGCAATGATTTTGTTAGGTTCGTCTTGGTCAATTACACAAAGAGCATAAGCTCCCTTTAATTTCTTTGTGGCGTTTTGGACCGCAGTAAGTAAATCCTTTGTTTTTGTATATTCGTATGCAATAAGGTGTGGGATTGTTTCAGTGTCGGTTTCGGTTTTAAATATTGCTCCGTTTGCTTTTAATTCCTCTCTTAATTCCTTATAATTTTCAATAATGCCATTATGGACTACGGCAATTTTACCGCAGTTGCAAGTATGAGGGTGTGCATTTATTTCAGTTGGTTTTCCGTGTGTTGCCCATCTGATATGACCTATACCAACAAGAGGATTTTTAATATTATCTTTTTCAGTATTGATTTTGTTGATAAGGTTTTGGATTTTTCCAACACTTTTGAAAATTTTAGTTTTATTTTCATCAATTATTGCTATGCCAGCAGAATCGTATCCGCGGTATTCAAGTTTTTTTAAACCATTAAGAAGGATATTTGTGCAATTTTTTTTACCAATATAACCAATTATTCCACACATTTATTTATCTCCTAGTTGTTTAAGTATTTTTAAGATGTTTTCTTTGTTCCTTGGTTTTACTTCTTTGATTGGGGCTCCTGCGTATACAGTCCATGGTTTGAATTTAAAGTTTGATGGAACGAAACTTAGGGCTCCTATAGTAACACCTTCTGGAATATCATTATTTGGCATTATCACAGAATTTGAGCCTATACCAGTATAGTTGCCAAGTTTTACATCGCCTTCTATTTCACTGACAAATGGAACATTGTGTGCGACAAGGTCGTTCACATAATCATTGCTTGCAAGCCATACTTTTACACCTGCGGCAAGAGAAGAATATTTCCCCATAGAAAATGTATGTTTTCCACCGCCTCCTGCAATGGATACACCAACTGCAATTTCACAATTTGATTCGATTTTGCATTTGCTTGAGATATAGCAAAATTCAGATATGCGGACATTGTCGCCGACTTCGATAAGTTCAGGTCTTTTGATTACGGCTGATTTGCCTAATATAAAATCTTTACCATGCTTTATTTTGTTTTCCATAGTATATTCCCTTTGTAAATTTAATTGATTTTTATATGTTGAAGTTTATAAATTTTCTTATTTCCATTGTTTTTGTTATATAAAAAATATTACTGAAAATCGGGTAAAAAGCAAGAAATTCCTATTCAGTTTGGTTAAAGTTTTGTTAAAATAACTGTAATATTTTGTTGACAAAATATAAAATATTGTATCAAATATAATAAAACAAGTAAGGATGTAAAATGGCAAATGATATGAAAAGAAAAGTAATTAGTCGAAGTCCAGAGCATCAGATGATTTCGTTTGTGGTAAAAAGTAATGGTGATAATTGGAACTTTCATAAAAATGATGCTGACCCAAATCCATCAACTCCACATGGACATAGTGGAAGAAATAAATTGAATCCGTATACAGGTGAGGTTTTTGATGCTTCGACTGGAAAAATTGTTTACAATTTGCGTGAAAAGGCATTGATAAAAATTCTTAAGGCGTTGATTGCAAATAAGGAATATGCTCCTTATAAAGAAGCATTACAACTTGCTTTGAATAGTTTTTTTAATTCTTCTGAAGTTGTAAAGCAAGTTGAGCTTGAAAAATCAAGGTAGTTTTGTATAGTAATTGTATGGCTAATTTAATTATAGGAGATGTGTTATGAAAAAAGAAGCCTCTTTATCTATTATAGAAGATATAAAAAATCGTAAAGTTTTGATGATAAAGCATTTGCGTGGAGTTAATAAGGGATTTTATAATTTTTGTGGTGGTAAAAAAGAAGAGGGCGAAACTATGGAAGAATGTGTTCGTCGTGAAACTCTTGAAGAAACAGGTCTTGTGATTGAAAATCCTAAACAAGTTGGGTATATTGAATTTCCATCAATGGAATATTATGTGTCTATTTTTAAAAGCACTAAATTTTATGGCGATGTAAAAGCTCGTGATGGTGAAGTAGAGGTTTTTTGGCAAGATATAGATTCTATACCTCTTGATAAAATGCGAGATGCAGATAAGGATTATGTGCCTCAAATAATGTCTGGTAAGTATGTTAATAAAAGATATGTTTATGATGAAAATGGTAAAGTTGTAAGTATGGTTGATTTGTCTTTAGAAGAATTAAATAAAACAAGGTAAATTTTTATAAAGAAAGGACTTTGATATGAAAAATAAATATATTTCAAATAATTTATTAAAAGAAAAAAGAGCTATTGATAGAATTGTTGCTTGTGGAACATCTGGACTTATTGGAAGAAAAGAAAAAGTTTTACAAAAGACTTTTTTATCATATCTTTTATTGCATGATAGTTATACAGAAAAGTTATATCATTCAACAATGAAGGTAAAAGATAAGTCTTCAAGAAAATTTTTCAAGACATTAGAAGATTTTGATAAGTTTATGAAGAAAGTTTATCAACTTGTAAAATAAAAAATCTAAAATTGAAAATTTTGAAATAACACCTGCAAATAAATTTTGTGGGTGTTTTTTTTATTTTAATCAACATTCTATATTCTTCCCTTAATGCCTAAATATATAGAAATATCTTCCTTTGATGTCATAGTATCTTCTTTTTTTATTGGGATAGCATAAGAAATAGAAGTTTCTAACATATCATAATTTACTGCAACTTTCGCACCACTTCCCGAAAGTATTGTTCTACTATCATCTGCATTTGATTTTACTAAACCATAATCAAAAAATAAACTTGGAGTTATTGACTTTGCCCAAATATTTTCTGTTTTAAACATTTGTGTAAGATTGAAGTTGAAATCATTTCTTATATAAAAACCACTATCCCCACTTACACCATCTTTAAATCCACGAACAGAAGTTTCTCCTCCTATATAAACTGTTTCCGAAGAAAGAACTTCATCTTCTGTATATTGTCCATCAATCGTTGTGGTAAAGTTCACAAATCCAATGTTCCAACTTGAATACAAGTATAATTTATAGGCATCAAACTGAGCCTTTTGGGGATAAGTCCCATCATCTTTCTCTATACCCCAAAAATTTGCTCCATCAACAAAAGATGGTTTTACAAAAATTATACCTCTATCAAAATAAAAAGTTGTTGGTAAAGCATATTCAAGAAAAGAAATACCTCTGCTTGATGAGTCATTCTTTGCTTTTATATCAAGCACTTTCGTATAGTTATTTGGCTTTTTATAATTGATACTTAATGATGCAGAAAGTTTGTATCTCTGTCCACGTGAAATAACTCTATCAATAATAAAACTTTCACTAAAATTATCGCCATAGGAATAAAGTTTTTCATTACTTACAGGTAATTTCATATAGGTTTGATATTCTGAAAATGATGCATTATTTGTAAAGGTCCAATAACCCAAAGGAACTGAAAAACCAAGCATCAAAGCACGTGAATATTTATCGGAATTGCCACTTACACTGTTCGTATAACTAAGGTTTATTTGGTCGTTAATTCCAAACAAATTATCCTCAACAATACCGAAACCAAGCCTATATTCACCAGTAGGTTTTGAGCCAAGATTATCAGTATATACAGAATAGCTTGTTGGATTTTTCTTTTCATTCGTTATTACAACCTTACTTGTTCCATTTGCATTCTCATTTGCCTTTATTTCCATTTTTGTATGATTGGAAGAAAGTCTGTTCATTTGGTCCAAACCTTGCTCTATATCACGAAGATTTAAAACAGAACCAAGCACCCACGGAAAAGCCGTTTTACGTTCCGTCTCTGTTATTCCACTAAATTTTGTAATAGTTCCCTCAACAATTTTTATCTGTAAAATACTGTCATTAAGTTTTGTTTGAGGGGTAATCAAATATGCACCACTTGTGATATACCCAGCATCAATATAAGCGTTTGTAATTGCATTAAGGATTTTATTAATATCATCAACAGTCAAACATTTATTAAGATACGGTTGAGTAATTTTTTTAATGCGAGTAGTAGAAATTTTTGTGTTGCCATTAAATTCTACGGTTTTTATATCAACACATTTTGAAGATTTTGTTGATTGAGGTTTAGTTTGAGTAAATTTAAGTGCAGAAACTGGAGTTTGATTAATTGCACGATCAAGTTCTTGCCTTTGAAATCCTGCATCAATCAAATTTTGCTGATGACGTTGAATATCTGAAGGAGCCTGTGCATTTACTAAGGAAGTAAAGGCAAAGAATAAGATAAATATGTATGTTAGTAGTTTAGTCATTTATGTCTTTTATATCCAAGATTACAGCATCTGCAAAATTATTTATTCCTATTTGTACTAAAATTTTATTTTGCAATTTTATATATGAAACTTTTTCTTCACATACAGCCAATCTTATAGTCATATAATATAACTCTGATGGTTTTAAACTATATTTTTTATTTATTAATAAAAATGCCGAACCACTTAATAATTCCTTATCTTGTGTATATACTAAAATTCCAATACGAGCGTCTCTTCTCTCATAATTATCAAGATGTTGGATATGAAAGCCTTGTTTTTTAGAATACATTATAACCATCAATTTTAATTCAAAAAATTTCATTTAAACTCCTTTATATTTTTAAATAAATTTAATTTTTCATTAGGTATTACATAAGAAGGAACATTTTGATCAACAATAATCTTTTGCACATTTTTTAATTCTTCTTTTGGATAAGATGCTTTAACATATTTATATTCACTTGATTTAATATTTGAAACTTTTGGTAAATAATTATTCCCTTCTAATAAAGCTCCTTTTTTCGTTACTGCAAAATACTTACCTTCTGAACCATATGGAGATGGTAAAAATTTTCCATTCTTATAAATATCTAAATATTCTTCTGGTTCAACTGCTCTATACAATGTTTTATAGTTAAGTCCATTTTTTATTTTTCCAACACCTTTTACTGCAATACCAATAGTTGCTGCTACTCCTAACTCTAAGGCTCCTTCTTTTATATTGCCTTCTGCTGTATAAACTTCCCCGTTTATCGGGTCAATATAAGTTCTATTACCCTTATATCCTTCTCCATCAACCCAAGCGTAAATTTTTCTTGCACTATCTTGAATAGAATATAAACTTCCTGCAACTACTAAACCGTCTTCTGATTTAACAAAATAGCAGGCATTTACTGATGAGGTAAATGAAAATAAGAAAAGAAATATGTAAGTTAGTAGTTTAGTCATTTATCATTAGACCATTTTTTGTAACAGTAGCACAAATATTTTTACTACTTAAAGAATAACCTGCACTTATTTTTATATTTTTTAATTCTTCATTTGTATATGAATATAATAAATTATGTTTATTATCATAAAAATTTAATATTTTTACTGGGGAATAAACTATTCCATATTTTGCATTTTTATATAAATCAAATTTATAATTATGAACAAAAGAACATTTGTTTGAATAATCGCAGGCCTCAACAAAAATTTCATTAGGAAATTTATTTTCTATATCAAGTGGATAATTTAATTTTGTTATATCACATGATAATAAAATAAATAAGAAAATATATTTATACTTCATTCTATTTCTCCATTTTTGTAATATTTATATTTATTATTTTGAATAATATGATAAACACCTTCATCTTTTAATCTATTCATACCTTCTAAACTAGCTTCTCGTTCATAACTATTATGCATACTTGCCCCTCCATTTTGTAACCAATTCCATATAAATTTTAGAGCACCATCCCTATGCCATTGATTTATATGAGCATCCTCATGATATTCTAATGGCATAAAACCATAATCTGTAGTACTATACGGTGCTACAATTTTATATGGATTATTTTTATTGTAATATAATTGTATATTTCCTAAAGTAATAGCTCCATCTACTCCCAAGATATTTGAAGCAAAAATATTTTTTGTAAACATAATTTTATTTTTTTCATTATCAATAATAATATTTGGTTTTTCTTCATTTAAAATATAAGAATATGCATATTCTATACCTCCCCATAACAATCCTATAGTTGTAATCGCTGCAACAGACATATCTTTTAATGTCATAATAGTATTTTCTTTTAAGTCTTTATGCTCATTTACTATACTATTTCTACCTTCACTTGTAAATACTCGGTTATCTATATTTGCGGTAGTATTAAGGGTGCCGGTTGTCATATCCTTTGTAATTTCTTGGACTTTTGAGGTGTCACGGTTAAGACCTGTCAAATCAGAACCTTGGACAACCTCAATTACACCTTTGCCAATTGTCGCACGGGTAATTTGCTCTTTATTATATCCTTTATCATTTAAAGTAAGGGAAGTTTCACCGTTTGGATGAAGGTTTGTTTTTTCTTTATTCGTTGAGATACCAACACCTGTATTTACACCATATCCTGTTTCAGTTGAGCGTTCAAAATCGTGCAAATCTTTAAATTCAAGTTCATTTGTTGCAAGGTGGAGGCTTTCACTTCCATCAATCATTGCACCAGTAAGTGAAGTTTTTCCTGCTACATTTATATCAACATTTTTCGCTGTCAGCTCGGTCATATCATTAACCCAACTACTGTCATGATTTGATTTTCCTGTGTTAAACCCGATACCAACAGAACCTTTACCAACAGCTTCTTTTCTAACACCCGCACCACCGGATAAACTCATTCCGAAACTTTTTCCCTTCGCATAATCAGAATCCTGTTTTGATTCAATGATTAAATCGCCACCAACAGAGGCGACAAGGTTTTCGTTTGCACTGACATTTGCACCATCAAATTTAGCATCACTACCAGTCTTTATTTGAATATTTTCTGCAATTATATTGGAATTTGTAAAACTTGTTCCACTGGAAACATTTCTTGATTTATCATATCCAACATTACCTTGAACAGCATTATTTCCGTATGATGCTCCTGCTGTAATATGTTCATTATAGGATTCAGAACGGTAAGTATTTTCTCCTGCAAACACCTTTAATTTATTTGTTATATCATAGGAAATTGTATCATTTGCAACGATATTTGAACCTATATGTGTCATATTATTACCAGATTTTAAAGATATGTTTTCAGCAGTTAAATTGCTTCCTACTGCTTGTGAAAAAGTTGAATTTTCAGTGTATTTATCTATATCATCAGTCAAAGAACCTGAAATATAAAAACCTGTTCCATAACTACTTGCAGCAGCAGAAGCTGCTCCAGCAATACTTGATGCTAATGCAATTTCAGCATTTGTAAAGTTGATAATTGCAAGGGATAAATTAAGTTCTGCATCTTTTACGGCTTCATTACTTACTTCACCTCTATCACGAGCCTCTTTAATCTTTTTCAATTCCTTTTTTGCTTTTTTTACAGACTGTTCTGCATCAATCAAAGCCTTAGTTGCATAAGCAACATCAACATAGCCATTTCCAACATTTCCCCCAACTGATTTTGTAATATCTTTTTCTATATTTTCGCTTTTTGAGGTATTAAAATCATTTATGATATTTATATCATTATCTGCATTCAAATAACTATTTACACTAGCATCTATATTTGATGCCTTGATATTTATATCATTTGTTGTTGATATATTTAAATTACCAGCGATATTTAGATTTGATGACACAACATTATTTGTATTTTCTTTTAATTCATTTTCTTTAGCAGAAGAAATATCAATATTTGCAGAAATTTTTCCATTACTTGCTGATATATCAAAATTATCAAAATCAAGACCATTTATTTTTTCATGTTTTTTATAATGAGAAGAAGTTTCAATATCATTTATTATATTTACATTAGCTTTATTTCCTGTCTTTTCTACACCACTTTCTGTAAGTTTATATCCAGCAAGAAGATTTGCATTTCCACCTATATCTATATTGCTTGCTACAACATTAACATCTTTATTTGAAACAATATTTAATCCATTTTTTACAGTAATATTTGAATTTTTAAGTATTTCGTTTTCATCTATTATTGTATCCTTTTTAGAATACACTCCACCAGCATAAGACTTTGTAGTTTTGGAGTAATTAAACTCCGTATCTTTCACATCCAAGATATTGGTTTGCCCACCAATATCAAGCAATGCATCACCACCAACCGACATATTTGCTCCGGCAAAATTTGCATCATTTGATGTTGAAAGATTAAAGTTTCCACCTGCATTTATTTCACTTTCCTTATTTTCAATAGTATCTTTGATTGATATTTTAGTTTTTTTGGAAACTAGGTTATCACTAGTCTTTTTTGTTTCTGTCCTATTATGAAGCTGGATAGTATTAAATGTTGCAGTTCCAGCTTTTATATTTACATTGCCATCTTTACTTTCTATCTTTGCTCCACTATTAACTAAAGCATTATTTGCTTCTATAGACAATCCTTTCTCACCACTGATAGTTGCAATATTTCCTGCTATTTCAGTATGTTTCTTAAGTTCATATTTATCATCATAATCTGAACTTAATACTTTTGTTTGATTTATCAGATTATCGGACTTTATTTGGGTTATTTTACCTTCTATATTACCTGATAGGTTTGCAATATTTTTAGAATCTATTGTTGTTAATCGTTTGGATTTCATTGTCGCAACTTGATTATCATTGCTTTCATTTACAAGGCTATTAGATTTTACAGAAAGAATATTGTTTGATGTAATATTTCCATAGTTTGATACATAATCAGATTCAATACCTACATTAAACCCACTAATTTTTGATCCATTATTATTATCTATTACATTTAAGGTTGCTTGTGATAAATATAATTCTGGAACAAGAACCTTTTCACCATTCACTTCCTTTGTAATATACCAAATAATATCTTTTTTAAGGTTTGTAATCTGACTTTTGTTTAATGCAATACCGACTTTTAAACCTAATTCTTCTCGAACTTCTAATGCGTTATCATAAAGTTGTTTCATTTGATCGGCATCACTACCAATACTTCCATCATTAGCAAGATAGTGTTTCTGGGTTGCCTTTAAAATTGCATCCATAATTATCTTTGTTTCATAGGCAGGATCCCCGATGATTTTATTCGTATCAACACCATTAAAAAGAGCACCTTTGCCATCAAAGAAATAATCGCTTCCGACATAATTTTCTACATTTATAAATGGAACATTATTTTCAATAAGATATTTACTACCTTCAGAAATCTTAAAACGACCATTATTTCCTACTGGTAATTCTATATCAACAGGGATAACAGCTTCTTCTATATTTTTGTTTGTAAGAGTAGCGACAATATCTCCATTTGGATTTACATTTTGATCATTTTTTATATGTTCACTTGATACAATTGATAAATTACCACCCGCAAGGATTGTTGCCCTTTGTTTATTATAAACACGTTTTTTAGTTATTTCAGGTTTGTTTTCAGTTTTTTTTCTTATCTTTAAACCTTTTTTTCTTAATTTAATTCTTTGCATATTTACAATAAAATTTATAATTTCACTTGTAGTAAGGTTTTGAAGATTATTTGTTTTAATAAATATATCTCCCTTTGAAGAAAGAATACTGTTTTGATTCAAAATATTTTTTGTTGAATTAAGAGCTATTATTCCACCAGCAACAATTGATGAGGGTAAACTATTAAGATTTATACTATCAATTTCTTCCTGACCTAAAACTTTCCAACCACAAATCCAACCACAGGCTTCATTTCTGATTTTGTGATAATGTTTTGTTATAGCTTTATCTCCAGTATTATAATCAAATCCTTTATTTGTGATAGAATTTGAGGAAATTTCAATATTTCGCTTTGCCTCTATTTTTCCAGCATAATTTACGAAATTATTAAAAAAATTATTTATAAATGGATAATTAGTCGTAATATTTTTTAATTTATCTAATACATTGTTATCCACAACATTTGTACTATCTAAAACTATTTTTTCATCATTTGGATCACCCGCAGGTATAGTTTCAGTATAGGAAATGTTGTTGCCATTATTATCCTTTATCGTAAATTTATCAGTACCACTATAATTGTATATGGTTTTCTTAATTGTTTGTGGTATTCCAACACATTCATCACCTACACAAGTTTGGTATGCAGAATTTGGAACGTCAATTTCTGTGATACTTTCTTCTCCAAAAATAAATATATATCCTTTATATACAAATTTATCTCCAGCTTTGGCATCATCTTTTATATAGCTTGGTGGAATATCAACAACTTCTCCATTTGCAAGTGTTAAAGTAAGATTTACATCTTCATCATCGGGAACATCAGTATATGTAAATGGAATATTAACAACTGTTATGTTTGGATCTGTTTCTGCCTCTATATAAGGGTTATCATAAGTTTTATTTGTATCTAATGATTGATAATTAACACTTAAATCATTTCTTCCTTCGATAATTAAATCCCTTCCTGCATAAATATCAGCTTTGTAATTGATAAGGTTATTTCCTATATAAAGGTGTATATCATTACCGGCTAAAATACCTGAACCACGATAATTTATAAGATCATTACCGATATATAAATCCATATCATAGTTTGAAAGTAATTGACCATAATTGTTTAGATTTAATGCACTTATAAAAAGATTATTCCCTGTATTTATTTTTCCAATATTTTCTAAATCATTATTTGTTATTATATCAAAATCATTATATGCAATTAAGTTAGCATTTTTCTTATTACTTATATTGCCAAGAACTTGTAATTCAAAGTTATTCTTAGAAATAATATTTGAAGAATTTGTAAAATTTCCATTTACTCCTATAAATAAATTGTTATTTGAATTTACAATACCTGTATTATTGATAAAATCTTCATTACTTAACAAATATATATCATTGGAAACTAATTTACTTTTATTTAATAAAATATTTCCTGCATCAAAATAAATTAAGTTATTTGATACCAATTCTCCATTATCAATAGCAGTAATTTTATCATTAGAAGTAGTAACTATATTATTCTGAGCAACAAGATTTTTAACTTTGATTTCTCCATCTGCAGTAATTTCAATATTATCAGTATCTGCAATAACATCACCATCAAGATTTATTCCGAAACCTTTTTGTGTTGCTATAATTTTAATATTACCCGCCTTTATACCGCCAAGAGCTGAAACATCAACCGCAAGTTCTGTATTAACATTACTATTCGATGATACATCTTGATTTTTCCAATTATATTTATCATTACCTGATAGTATTCTTAAATCACTATTTGATAAAATATTTCCTGAAATTTTTATTGCATTTGAAACAATATCTGCTGGACTGGAGCTATAAAAGGCGAAATTCTCTGCACCAACTCCATTAATTCTTAATTCGGCAGTTGGTGCTATATTAAAATTTTCTATATCTCCATTTACAATATTAGATGATCCCGTTATCAAAGAAAGCCTAGATGTATTTATAAAACCACAACCATTACAAGTTATACCATTTGGATTAGCAACAATATAATCTGCTTTACGACCATAAATTTCCGTATATCCATTCATCAATGTTTTTGAATTTGAAACAACTTCATTCAAAATAATTTTAGCAGCATCACCATTACGAAAATTCGGATTAAACTCGACATGTTGATTAGATAATGCAGATTTATAAGTTATATTATAATTTTGTAAATTAAGATTATTTACAATCAATCCTTCTTTACCAACATTGAAATTATGAAACTTATTAACCGACACCCCAGATGTTGTTGGTTTTGTTATATTAAGAACAGGAATATTATTTGAAAAAGTGCCTAATGTTGCATTGTTGGGAATTGGATTAATTGGCAAAGTTTGAGCAAAAACTTGAAAAGAAAATAAAGGGGAAAATATTAAGTAAAAAGAGAAATAAAAAATTAAACTTTTGCAAAATCCTTTCGAAAAAAGCTGAAATATTTTGCTAAAATTTGACATATTATACTCTTATTGTCATTAATCTGAGTTGGAATTTAGCATTATTTATTTGATTTTGCAAGAAGTTTTTTAACGTTTTTATTCCACATAAAACCATTCTAAGCAGGTTGATAGAAGGTTGCTATAATCACCAGAAATGGTCCTTGAAGGGTAAAAATAAAAGCCATCATAAGATGACTTGAAATTTTTGGTGAGGTCTACAGTGCCAATATTCTAACTTTTCTAAAATCGTAGATATCCTGGATTTCTTGAAAATCTAAGTTGTATCTTGCTGTATGGGGTGGCAAAAACATAAGTTCTAAACTCAGACCTACATGCCTCAAGATGGCTAAAATCAAAGGGTTTTAAAACCGATTATTCTAGTTCAACCTATTTATTGATTTTTACTATCATCATGGGTTCATTATATACTAAACTTATTTATTTACAAGTCTAAATTTTCTTCTTAAATAGAAATAATCAAGAAATTCTGGAATTTTACAATAATCCTTTACTTCCAAACTATTTAAGTAATTTAGCACTTCTAATGCCTCTTCCTTTTCAATAGTTATATCATCAGAATAAAATCTCCACTTACCGTTTAATCTGAAAATAGTATAATCTTTAAAACTAAAACTGAAATTCATAATAGACTCCTTTTAGTCCACTAAGTAGGACAAGTTGGTTTAAATTCACTTGGATTTTAAATCCAGAGTTCATTATATCATAACTATCAAATAATGCAATAAAAAAGCCTTCTTTCGACGGCTTTCATCTACAATATTAGGATTTAGATAAAAAATCTTTTAGTTTTTGTAATTCTTGTTTTTCATTCTCAAACCAATTAATTGACCATATTCTATAGAATTTATAGCCAAATTTTTCTATTTGTTTTTCTCTTTGAATATTTTCAGCGTAAGCTTGATTAAAACAAGGATATTGTTTACCATCACACTCCAAAGCAAATTTTTTACCGTTATATTCGATCATAAAGTCTAATGTATAACCTCCAACTTTATATTTGTAGTGAATATTATTTTTTCCTACAACTTCTGAAAGTTGATTATATAATTCTTCTTCGAATGGAGAATCTACTAAACTTGTACCTAAAATTCCCTGCATATTTCTACTTCTATCATAACTAAATTGAGATACATCACTCAATATAGAATTAACTAATTCCATATTATTTTCTGAAACAGCTTTTGCATATGATAAATAAGCATAAAATATTGCAGTTCTATTATTTTGATGATTTTTATCTAATAACTCCTTATATTGAGAATACTTTGTTTCAGGAATTGAAGTAACAACAAATAATTTATCTTTAGCTCTAGTTATTAAAACATTTAGCAATTTATATGCATTTTCTTGCGTTATTACCCCAAATCTTTCAGATAATTTACCTGTTTCATCCTTTCCAAATGTCGTAGAAATAATAATAATATCTCGTTCATCACCTTGAATATTTTCCAAGTTCTTAACAAAAAGACCACTGGATTGTAATTTTTCAAATTTTACACCAAAGTTTTTAGGATCAGAATATGCTTTATCATATAATTTCTCTTTAATAAGTTCTCTTTGATGAACATTAAATGTAGCAATTCCTACACTAGGCATATTTCCGTTTTCATCCTCATTTATTGATTCTAAAATTTTAATAACCTCATCAGCTTCTTTAGAATTTATATTTTTTGGTGTTCCATAATATGTTCCATTAACTTCTTTCATAATTATTGGAGTATAATCTTTTCCTTTTACAGGTAATGGACACAAATTTTCACCATAAAAAGCAGCATTTGAAAATTGAATTAACAATGGATGTTGTGATCTATAGTGAAAATCTAAATATGATATATTTTTGTATTTTAGAGATTCTGAAAATACAAGCAATGATTCAGCATTTAACTGAGCTTGATCCCTAATTTCATCATCAGAATCTGAATCCATATCTTCATCTTCTATTTTAGCTCCAAAATAATTTGAAGGAGGCATCTGATGCTGATCTCCTGCAATAATTTTATATTTTCCACGAAGCATAGCTGTATAAACATCTTCTACTCTTAATTGACTGGATTCATCAAATATAACAATATCAAATAGTCCTTGTTTTAAAGGAAATAATGTATTTGCAACTATAGGATTTACTAAAATAACAGGAAATAAATCTGTAAATGAATTGAAATCTTTATTTATAATTTGTTTTAATGATAAACGTTTACCAAATTTTTGATTCTTTTTTAATGCAAATAATGCTTTAAATCCATATTTACAATCTAAATAGTCCGCAGCATCTATTCTACGTTCATTCCAAACATCATATATTCTGCCAATACTGTCGGATTGTAATTTATTACAATATTCATCTAATCTTTTTAATTTTCCGTCATTTTTATTGAAAGATATCTTTGAATTATTTTCAAAGGCATATAGAAAACTACAAAAATAAACTGTCTTAAAAATATTTTCCCAAGAATTATTATCATATTCTTCTAGAGCATTTATCAACTTTTTATTTTGTTTATAAAATTTTATCCATGAATTATAATCATCAAGTTGAGATAAATTATCTTTTAATAGCGAAACCTTATTTAAAATTGTATCAAGTTGAGATAAATAATCTTTAATAGAAATTAAGGACGATTTTATATCATTTGTTATTAACTTGAATATATCTGTTATAGATTTATTTGTTTTTTCGATAAATACTTTACAATCAATTATAGATTTACAATTTATATTATATTCGTTTAAAGTTTTCTTTGCCTCTATAATTGAATTATAATATTCCGATAAAGAATTTGAAAATAACAATTTATCATTATCTAATATCAAGTTTAAATTTTTCAAATCATCAACTAATAATTCTGATTGCTTGTATTCTTTATACTTTTTTATAAATGAAACGTTTTCATTATATTTAGAATATTTATTAGATTTTGAATATAATTCAGAGAAAAGACTTTTAAATTTTTTAAAATTTTTGAAATATTCTTTATACTTAGTATTAAACCATCCAAGAACTAAGTTCTTTAAACTATGATTAAGATTTTGGATACTAAATTTATCACAAATATCTAACATATTTTTTATAATAGATTGAATAATTACAATATTAGATAACTTATCAAATACAGTATTATCAACAAGAATATTCAAATTTGAATCTATACTTTTTATAACTTTATTATAATTTTCAAACAAAAGTTTAATTTTTTTGTAATCATCTACAGTTAAATCTTGATTTGAATTACAAAATTCATTTATAGATGTAATGAATTGCATACAATTATCAATTAATTCTATTTTTTTATTAATAACTCCTTCAGGAGATAATATATTCAAATTTAAACAAGAAAAATCATTAGAATTTAAATACTGTTTTGCTTTATTGACAATATGTTCAACTTCATCTATTTGTCTTTCTATATCATTTTTTTGTTTTAAACTTATTTTATCATCAAATGCATTGAAATCAATGTAACAAAATGTATTTTTATCAATTGATTTTATTGAATTTTGTAAAAATATACCTCTTTTAATATTATCAATGTATGTATTAAATTCTTCTTCTGTAAAAGAAAAAGCAAATTTTTTGAAATTATCTATTACTTCTTTTATGTTATGTTCTTTTGATACTTTTAAATACTCACCAATAATATCTTTCCAATTTTTTCCTAAGAATATATTTTTACTTGTTTCTTCATAGGCCGCATTTACTTTATCTTTTAAATCTAAAAAACAAGAATATGTACTGCTAAAAATATCATCATCAAAATATGAATGACTATAATTAAACTTTATTTCATCAAATATTTTTCTGGCCTTATCTACTACACTTTTTCTATCTTTTATAACATCATCTATAAGTATAGAAAACTCATCCAATTTTTCTTTTTGAAGATTTGATTTTAAAACATCCAAAGCAGTTTTCTTTTCACATACAACCAAAACCTTGGCCTTATTTGCTAAAACATTTGAAATAATTGCAGAAATGGCCTGAGATTTACCCGTTCCAGGAGGTCCTTGAATGATTTTGAATTCATCATGATCAAGAGTATCTATAATCTCTCGTTTACTTGAATCTATATCGAAAGATGTTGTTGTTAACTTCTGGAATGGACTTATTTCAAGACTTTCAGAATTAAATTTTTCAAGTTTTTTTATCAATTCAGAAACAGAATCTATAATTGTTTCCTTAGGGGATTTATATAATCCCAAAATACCACTCCATTGTATCCAAGCCTCATTATTAGCTAACTTTTCATATTCCTTTTTAGTAAGTAAACTTTTTGTAAGTGAAACATTATCTATACTACAATGACAATTTAATTTTTTGAGTAAATTATTTAAATAAGCAATAATTTCTTCCTTTGATAAAATATTATCATCTAATTCTTCTGATGTTAATTTATCAAGTTCAATTTGTTCATCATTTTTAATATGGGAAATAAGAAGTTCATTTACTTTTATTGGACTATCTTCTGTTTTAGAAATAATCCATTCATTTTTCTTATTAGATTTTTTTATATCTAACATCCAAATAAACACTGGTGAAACAATAACTCTTTGGGCTTTTGTATCTGCCTTTATAATTAAAGGATATCCAAAACCAAAATTTTTTATACCTGTTTCTAAATACATATCCTCATTATCAGAAACTATAGCATCCAATTTTTTAGAGATAGTTGATAATTTATTTTTTAAATCATCATCTGCTTTTGTTAATATACTACTATCAAACGATATTTTATATTCAAATTTTTCTTTAGAAGTTAGCTTATCTAAAAAATCTGTCGATATAGGTTTTACTGATGCTATATCTAAATCTGAAATATCAAGCCTATTTTTAGCTCTTCCTGGAACCGCATTCAAATGTATTGAACGTCCATTTCCAACCGTAAGCTTACTTAGTAATTTCTCAAGAAAGTTTTTTTCAAATTTTAATTGTGAAAATTTTTTATTAACCATAACAAAACTCCTAACGGAGTGATTATACATTTTCATAAATAACTATGTCAATAGCATAAGATAATTTTGATTATGCTATTGACATCCAAAATAGATATTTAAAGATTTAAAAAGCCTTCTTTCGAAGGCCTTCTATTAGTTCAAAGCATCTTTCAAAGTTTTACCTGGTTTAAACTTTGGAGCTTTGCAAACTGGAATTTTAATTTCCTTACCAGTCATTGGGTTATGACCTTTTCTTGCAGCACGTTTTACAACTGAGTATGTTCCAAAACCAACCAATTGGATTGATTTACCTTTTTTAAGTGTTTTAGCAATAACACTTTGTTCTGCAGCAATGAATTTTGCAACATCAGCTTTTGTTGCTCCTAATTCTTTTGCAATAGCTTCAATAAATTCAGTTTTATTCATAATATCTCTCCTATTATTTATTAAACTCTTAGGTTTTATTGCCTAACACTGATATTTTATGAAAGTTAATCTTTAAGAGTCAATGGAAAACTATTTACTTATTATTGCATAATAAAAGATTATTCCTGTAAAAAATCTATTAATAATGTCATAAAAAGGCATTTCTATTTTCATAGTTATTCTCCTATAATTATTGATCCTTTATAATAACAATTTCCTATTTGAGAAAGATTTTTATTATTGCAATCAAATGATAATTTATAATCTATATTTGAAGTATATATATCTACTCTATTATTTCCGGAATTAAAGAGAATATCTTTAGTTGACATTTGAGTTATAGTATTATAACCTTCGTAATAACATATATTATCGCTTTCATCCTTAGCTTCACCAATTACAAGTATCTTAGGAGATAATTTATCCAACCATTTTTTTTATAATTCTTCCTGATTTTCTGCCGTGATGAGGAGCAAATACTATGTCTGTTTTAGGTAACTTTATTTCATCTCATGATATAACTCTTGATGACTATTATAAATATTACAGAGAGAATTATTCTGTTAGCAATAAAAGACCAAGAACAATAGAACATGATGATTATATTTTTAAAAGCAAAATTCATCCTTTTATTGGTTATAAGAAAATGTCTTCGGTTATAAGACAAGATATAGAAAGGATTATTTCTTACATTGATCGTGCAGGAATGAGAACAACTGCTAATAATACATTAAAACTTATTAAGACTATGTATCATCGTGCTATTGAGTAGGGATATCTAGGTAAAAATCCAACTGATGGAATTAAGAATTTTAGACTTAAATCAAGAGAACGTTTTATACTTCCAGATGAATTACAACCATTTTTCAGTGCATTATTTGAAGATCCAGATATGTTGTTTAGAAACTATATCTTACTTTCACTTTATACTGGCCAGCGGAGAAGTAATGTACTTGCTATGAGATGGTCAGAAATTGATTTTAAACTTGGTGTTTGGTTTATACCTATGACTAAGAATGGAGAAAGTATGGATTGTCCATTAACTATGAAAGCATTGGCTTTACTTTCTGAAATGAAACAAACAACTACATCAGAATGGGTATTTCCAAGTAAAACATCTGCTTGTGGTCATTTGGTTGAACCTAAACGTCATTGGCAAGCTTTACTAAAGCGTGCAGGTATAGAAAATCTTAGAATACATGATCTAAGAAGAACACTTGGAAGCTATCAAGCAATTAATGGCTCAAGTTTGCAAATAATAGGTAAATCATTAGGCCATAAGTCATTACAATCTACGCAAGTTTATGCAAGACTTTTAAATGCTCCAGTTTTACAGAGTACTAACGGTGCTATTGATAGAATGCTATCTTATGTAGAAAAAATATAGTATTACATTAATCTTTTCTAATAATATTACATTATGAATAAAAATTTTTATTTATATAATAGCTTGATTTATCAATATTTGTATAATATAGTAGTCTTAACCATTTTATGGAGGCCTAAATGAGTTTTCAAACTCCTTTTTTTATTAAAGATGTTATAGAAAAAATAGATAAAAGAGAATTTTTATTGCCTGCTATACAACGAGAATTTGTTTGGAAGACAAATGATATTGAATTATTGTTTGATTCTTTGATGTGTGATTTTCCTATTAATTCTTTTCTTTTTTGGAAAGTTAATAGTACAGACAATAAAGAAAAATATAAGTATTATCAATTTATTACTGAATATATAGAATATCACAAAGAGATTGCTACACAATTTAATCCTAGAGGAATACAAAGTTTTTATGCTGTTTTAGATGGTCAACAAAGATTAACTGCTTTATATCTTGGATTAAAAGGATCATATGCTTATAAGAACGCTTATTCACGTTTGGATAATATTGATAATTTTCCAAAAAGAAAATTATATTTAGATATTTGCAAAAAATATAAAGACTATACAGATGAAGAAATTAAAACTATTAAAGAATATGATGATGAAAGGGAATATGGATTTTATTTTTTTACAGAAGAAGAATTTGAAGAAAAAGGAGGAAATTCCCGTTTTTTTAAAGTTGAAGACATATTGAGTACCAATTATCAAACACCATCAAATATGGTAACAACTATTATAAAACAATTTGCTCAGAATGAATTTGCACAAGACACTATATCAAAATTAAGAAATATTATTTATGATAAACCATTGATAAATTACTATTTAGAAGAAACAGAAGATTATAATAAAGCGTTAAAAATCTTTATAAGAACAAATAGTGGTGGGGAAAAATTATCTTTCTCTGATTTACTAATATCTACAATTATATCAAGTTGGTCAAAAATTGATGCACGATTAGAATTTAATAATTTGGAAAAAGAAATTAAAAATATGGGCTTTTATAATTTTTCAAAAGAATTTATTGTAAGATGTGCTTTATTGATTTATAGCGAAGATGTAAGATTTAAAATAAACAATTTATCTAAAGATTGTTTATCATCGTTTGAAAATGATTGGAATACAGAAAATGGTGTAAAAACAACTATTAAAGAAGTTTTTACTTTACTAAAAAATTATGGGCATACAGATAATACAATCACATCATATAATGCCGTTGCTCTTATTGTTTATTATTTAAGTGTAAAAAATAAGACTAGAGGATTTTGTAAAAAAACTAATTATAAAGAAGATCGTAATATTATCCTAAAGTGGTTAAATATTGTATTCTTGAAAAAAATATTTGGAGGACAAGCAGATTCTATTTTAAAAGATATAAGAGATGTAATCAAAGAATCAAAAAATAAAAAATTTCCAATTTCTGAAATTAAAAAAAAGTTAGAAGGAACAAGAAAGTCACTAAATGTTGATGATGAATTTATTGAAAGTTTATTGACTGAACAAAAGGATTCTAGATATGCCTTTCCTATTTTGGTTTTATTATATGATGGTTCGGATTACCGCGACATAAAGCATAAAGACCATTTACATCCCGAAATTATATTTAGTAAAAACAATATTAAAAAATTAAATCTTTCAGTTGAAGATACAGAATTTTATTTGGATAAAAATAATTGGAATAGCATCTTAAATCTTCAGTTATTATATGGAAATGATAATGAATCTAAAAAAGAAAAACCATTAAAAGATTGGATTACACAAAATAGTATTGATTGTAAAAAACAACTTATTCCTTCTAAATATACCGATATAAAAGATTTTAGAGAGTTTATAAGCGAAAGAAGAAAACTTATTGCTGAAAAATTAAAAAAAGCATTTAATTAATTTTATTTTAGTAATTTATCCCAATAATCTTCTATTTCATGCAACATATCTTCTATTTTTATTATTTGATCTCCATGATTTAAAGTTAAAACCTTTGCTTTATTAGTTCATTCAATACTTCCAGAGAGATATGTTCTTTTTGGTTCAAAATGCTTTGATGCATTTGCTAAATCAGCTAAAGCTAAACTATATGGAACAGATTTTTTCTTTTCTTGCTTTTTAGGATCATCTTTCCAGTACCAATCAGCTAAATGATATAAGGTAATACAAGCATTAATTGCTTTTCTTTCATTAATTGGATCAGAATAGAAATCTTTTAAATTTTCTTTAACAATATCTTTGTAATATTTATTTGCATTATAACAACTAAAAATTGACTGAGAATGTGTCACTGTAACTTTTACCTCCGGATATATCACTATTCCTAATTCTGGAACTCTAATCTCTTTTGCAAACCACGCCATTTATTTTGTTTCTTTTATTAATTTATTATATCTTTCTGTTATTAACTTAACTAGTTTATCATATATTGGCGATTTAGTTAATTCTAACTTATTACAAGAGACGGCTAAATCTTTTGCTAATTTGCAGATATTAGAATATTTGCCAGCTAATATTTCAGAGAAAATATTTGCTTTGATTTTTAATTCTTTTGCAAGCAATCCAAAATCTGTTAAATGTAATTTATCACTAATTTGTTGATCACCTATTTTCATAGCTAAATTATGGGATAAATTTGGATATACTTCTGTAGATACTAAATCATAAAATGGACTTAACATAATATCTCTATTTTTTAAATGCAATATAGAAAAGTTTTTTGCATGAGCATCATTATTTCCGATTAAATAGTTATACATAATTATATCTAAAAATTTTATAGCATTCAAAGCTGGTTGAGAAACATAATCTTGTATAGCCTTATAACATTTTTTTATTGATGGTCCACCATCTTGTTGATACTTTTTATCAGATAATACGCCTAATATTTGGCAAAAATCTTCTTGATGAATTCTTTCTATTCTATCATCATGAATAACTCTATCATATCTTTCTATTAAAAGATATTTTAATCCATTAACTTCCTTTAATTCCACATTAGGAACATCTATATTTAATACTTTTGCCAATTTCATACAGAAATATTCATTTTCAAGTAAACCTGTATAGTTTTTATTTTCTACTTTAACAATATGTGTTGATGGAAATCTATCATTAGGATAATAATATTTTCCATCTTTACATACTATAGCAAATTTTGGTTGAGCTCCTGCTAAAGATAATCTAGCATTTTCATCAGTTGTTAATAATGGATTAACAGGTAATTTCTTGATAATATTTATTAAAGCACTATCTGTAATTTCGACTAATTCTTCATTATTTACAGAAGGAACATTATCATCTCGATACAAAGAAATTGCGCCAGCACAATCTCCACCTAATTTATCAAGCAATGAAAATGGATTATTCTCTGATACTCCAATATTTTTAGCAATTAAGGTTTTAATTTCAGATTCAGGTGTAAGATTTTCAAAAAATGGTCTTGCATAACTATTGGGATAAGTTTCTTTTCTAATAGGCATTCTTACGGATATTGCTTCAGTAGCATTTTCATCATATGTGAATCTTAATGATGATGAAGGTGTTTCAGTTAGGGCTCCTACTTTTTTTCCATAAAGGAACACATTTAAAAATCTTTTAGCCATTATTTATCCTTACTAACATTGTTTGTTGTAAATTGTATCCCCAATATTCTTGCAACATGTAAAGCCTTTTGAAGTTGGCAAGTTTCCTTACCTTTTTCTAAATCACTAATAAATCTTACTCCGACATTTGATAATGAAGCAAGTTGAGCTTGTGTTAAACCTTGTGCCTTTCTAAAGTCTTCTATCAAACGGCCAAA
Source organism: uncultured Alphaproteobacteria bacterium (assembly GCA_934246625.1). Taxonomy (GTDB): domain Bacteria; phylum Pseudomonadota; class Alphaproteobacteria; order Rs-D84; family CACZYB01; genus CACZYB01. The sequence continues at coordinate 104,766 of CAKQHZ010000002.1, read as the reverse complement.
ATCTATTGAATTTTTCATTTTTATCTTCCTGTTTTTTCTTTATTATATCATGTTTTAAAAGCATAATCAAATAAAATCTTACCGTTCGGTAATAATTTTATGTTTTTATCATTAAAATAGCCTAAATATTCCCGCTCGGTAATATTTATAGTCTTTTCTTGTTTAATTGATTAAATTCTTCCCGCACGGGAATATCATACTATACGGGTAATTATTCATTTATCAAAATTTTACATTTTATTTCAAAATTGTCCGTAAAATTGCGCTAAACATTAGGTTTATTCTATGTTTTGTATTTTACATTATTTTTTCATTGAAAAATTTAATCCATAATTATAAATAAAACATTTTAGATTAAAATGGAGATCCAATTATTGAAGAAACTAAACAAAATGGGATAGGTTATAATAGCCTTTATATGGAAATAATGGATAGAGTTATAGATGATCTTAGTATAACAGAGAAAAATCAACCAAGTAAGAAAAGTATCTATTATCATGTATTGGCTAAATATGCCAAGAAATACAACCTTTCCAATAATACAGTCCAAATGATTGCAAGCCTTGTTCTTAATCCAGAATCAAGACTTGGTAAAGCTAAGAAATAATCCCAGTGGGAAAGAAAATTTATAATTAAAGATTGAAATAATTAATAAATTAATTAATCTTACATTAAAACATTATTATGAAAGAAAAAAATGAAAGAAGAATTTTTTAATAATCTTAAAATTGTCTGGTCTGAGGCATTAAAAGCATATTTAGATAGTTATATGTATTTAATAGCACTTGATTTAAAGTTAAAACATGATTTTTTAAGAACTAACAGGGCAAATAATTTTCAATATTTGTATACATTTTATGCCATCCAAAGAAGATTAATTATTTCCACAAAATCTATAATTGAACCTTGTAAATCAAATAAAATTAATCTTGATTACATAATTAAAGAGTTAAGTAATAAAGACGAATTTTTAGATGTAATAAATGATTACAACAACCTATTTAAATCTAAAGAAGCGAAAGCAATAAAATCTATGAGAGACAATATTGTTCATCCTTTAAAAGATAGTAATAAAGCAATGTGCTTATGTAAAGACTTTATGTTTGTTCTAAGTGAAAGTTTAAGAATTCTAGTCATAATTAATACAAAATTTAATATAAAAGTTCCTGATAACAAAAAAATTATTGAAATATTTTCAAGTGTAAGTAAAAAATACTGGCAGAATATAATTTCTTTAAAAATAGATGAAGATTTCTATACAAATACACACTTTATTCAAGAGTTAATTGATAATCCTTTAGAATAAGTATTCTATTTGAAATATATATATCTATATAACTAATGTTTATCATATACTTTTACTAATTTATTAAACTTTTAAATTGCTCAATATTATAATTATTTTCTTCGCCATTTTTAAATCGAGTAATATTCCAATTATTACCTTCTAAAATGCAAATATAAAAATATTGTTTAGTTTTACTTGATGCTACTTTATATGTTTCTTTCAAACTTCTTATTTTATTTTCATATTCTTCTTTATCTATTCTTATTGAATTTGATGGATTAAAACTCTTAATCTCAAATAAATGTATATTGTTTTTTTTATCCACCAGGATAAAATCTGGATATGAAGAATGTATACCACTATTCATATAATATTCAAATTTTATCTTTGAATTAGGTATATAATTTTTTCCCCATAAATATATCTTATCTTTTAATAAATTCTTCTTTCTAAGTTCTTTTTTATCAGATAGTTTTTTTAAGATTATAGCCCACTTTTTTTCAGCTTCACTATCAAATGCAAATTCATCATCAGAAGCTTTACTTTTTTTCCAAATACAATTTTCTATTTCTGTATAGTATTCAGTAGTAAGATATTCCGAATTGTTAGGAACTGTTATTTCCTCTTCATTTACTTTCATACTTTTTGAATAATCACAAACATATTCATTATTCTTTTTTATCAATTCATCTATATTTTCACTAATTTTATACCATTTTTGATAGGTAGATGAATAATCATTTATAATTTGTTGTATATCATTTGACGATTTTTTAATCTTTTTAGCAAGTTCAAATATACTTGTATGGGTAAGTTTATCTTTTTTTTCGTTTAAAAACTTATTCAAATCAAAATCTTTTCTTTCTGTAAGAGAACCTATTGTTGTAGTTTTTATTTTTATATTATTGGATATTTCATAATCTTTTTGTAATTCAACTTTATACCAAGTCTGTTTTTCTTTCTCTTGAACACCCCACACATATGCCTTTGTAACTATATCCTGTTGTTCTGGGGTTAGTTTTTCAAAATCTAATAGTCTTGGATTTCTTCTTATTCGTCCTAATACTTGTTCATCAAGTTGTTTACTTTTAGAATCCCTTATTTGATATAACATACAAGCCCTAGGAATATCAAAACCTTCTGTAATAACCATTTTGAATATTATTATGTCAATACTAGATGTGTTTTCTTTTACATAATCTCCCCATTTCTCCTTTGGAAGTTTTTTTATTTTCATTATATCATTAGTATCATATTCATCTTTATCAGAAACAATTAACATCCATTTTAAATTAGGTTTACTATTTAAGACAGGTTTTATAACATTGTTTAATTCATTATCAGCCTTATCTTTGTTTGATATCTGTATAATCAAACAAGGGTTTATACCTAAATTATTGTATTGCTCTTTAACTTCTTCGTATTTCTCTATTACTTTTTTTAATTCTTTTGATGCATTTAATTCTTCATCAATATCTTGCCATTCAACATGTTTTATAAGCTTTGTATTGACAGCTTCATCTTCTTTTATTTCGACATCAGATATTTGTCCTCTTTTAAGTTTTGGAGTTGCAGACATGTTAATTACTTTATCAAAATATTTACTTAAATTATCAAGATTATTTGTAGCTATATGGCACTCGTCTTTGATTAAAATAATACTTTTTCCTTGACCTCCAATTCTTTCTGAAGATACTATATTTTGTAAAAAACTTTCCATTGCTCCTTGCATAAGTCTAGCATTAGTTTTATACAAATCTCTTGGTAAAACATAAACATTATAGTCAGTTGGTATGTAAAGTTTTTCTTCCCCTGATATTTCACTTGATATCAAATAAGGATTAATGTTTTTAAAGAATCCTTTTTCTTTATATTCTATAAATTTATCAAAATTTTGTTTTGCAAGTTTTCCCTTTGATAAAGAAGAAACTAAAAAAATAATACCTTTTTCATTTTGCAACAAAGGTAATGAACTTATGTTTATACTTGAATTGTCAAGTATTCTATCCATAAAATCCGCCATCATATATGTTTTACCACTACCAGTAGGAGCTTTAAAAGTAACTTCTTTCTTTACTAATGTTTCTTTTACTAGTTTAGTAACAGCATTTTGTTGTAATTCTTTTATTTCTTCTAACATCAATTAATCCTTATCTGATAGTCTTTTTTGTGTAATTTCAAAATTGTCTATAACCCATTGTATTTTTTCAGAAATGTTAAGTTTTTCTTTTCCATATAGAGTTTCATCAATAACATCAAATGGAGTTTTACCTTCTGAAGTTTCATTATTTGCAACTTCTCCAATATCATATACATCCAAATTATCACCCAAAGGTCCATTATCTTTTATCCAAGTAAAATCAGAACTTCCATCATAACATTTACCCATCATAACTCTTCTTAATCGTTCAGCGGTTATTTCTGACAAATAATGAGGTCTTTTATATTTATCACACAACTCTATTTGGTTTTTAATAGTTTCGCTTTTGGGATGTTCTTTTAATGCATTATCTAAGTCTTCATTTAGCTGAACCAAAATAAATTGCCTTTGCCCATTATCTTCTTTATTTAATTCTAATACTGCTTGTCCTGTTGTACCACTTCCTGCGAAAAAATCGAGAATAATTGCATTTTTTTTATCTATTGTAGATGCTTCAATAATTTGTCTTATTATTTCAACAGGTTTAGGATAATCAAATGGAATTTTTAGAGACTCAAGTTCATTTTTCCCATCTTCAGACAATACTTTAATAATAGAATACAATTTTGATTTTGCATCATCAACTTTTTCATATTTACATATTGTATGCATTCCAGTATCATTTTTCTCTAAAAATAAACTTCCGCTTGATATTAAATTATCTATTTCAATTTTTTTATCTATCCCCTTATATTTTTCTAATTCTTCATAAAAACATCTTCTATCACCTAAAGATTTATCGTATTTTCCAAATGTTTTACGAATTACATCTGTATTTTTTATATATAATTCACCATTAATTTCATAAGTTTTTCCCTGAATAATTTTTTTTCGCCCTAATGACACATTATTTATATTACTACCATATACCAATATATAATCATGTCCTTTTACTATATGTTTTGCTTGTCCACCACCTTTGGCTCTTTGATGTATTAAAGTTCCTACAAAATTTCTTTCCTCAAATATTTCATCAAAAAGACATTTGACATAAGCTTGATTTCTATCATCTATACTACAAAATATTACACCTGCTTCCGAAAGAAGAAGTTTTGCAATTCTTAATCTGTTATAAAGCATTGAAAGAAGGTTATCTCGGGTTATTGCATTTTCATAGTTTGTTTCTGCAAATTCTCCCATATTATCTTTTCCATAAGGAGGATCTATATAAATAACATCTATCTTTCCTTTATATTCAATTAAAAGATTTAAAAGAGCTGTATAATTATCCCCAATAATAAGTTTATGAGTTATTCCATTTGGATTTGTTTCAAAAGATAATTCTGTATTCTTTTTAAAATACTTTATTGTATTGTCGCTTTTTTCACATTTTGTATCAAAATTAAAACCTGTTCTTTTATATATTGTTCCAAGTTTGGCAATTTCTATTGCTTCCGTTGTAGTTTCTGCATTATTTATGAGCTTTTTTAATAATTCAGCGTTTGCTGGTTCTAATATTTTATCTTCCACTCTTTTTTCTATTTCAGAAATAATATCAGATTTTACAATTTGAATGCTTTTTTCATCAATTAACACTTAAAGGGTCCTTTCTTTTTTAATTATAAAATATCAAAATTTTTGCTAAAAATCAATTAAAATAAATACTACCAATTTTTTATAAATTTTTATCAATAAATCTTTTCAATGTAGGAAAACTTATTTTTAATTTTTTACAAATCTCTTTTTTCATTATATTTTTATTCACAAGTTTTAAAATTTCTTTTTCTTTACCATCAAGTTTTGAATGTTTATTTTTACTTCCACTAGGGCGACCAAGGCGAACTCCATTTGCTTTACAACGTTTCAATCCCTCTATAGTCCTTTGACTTATCAAATCTCTTTCCATCTCTGCAAAGGCGGAAAGTATGGCTATCATCATCTTTCCCATTGGTGTATTATCAATAGACATTCCTTGCTTTACCAAATAGCAATTTACTCCTTTTTTCACAAGCAACTGACAAGTATTTATCACATCACTTGTTGATCGTCCAAGACGGGAAAGTTCTGATGTTATAAGCACATCTCCTTTATCCAATATTTTTAGTAAGGTTCCCAGTTTACGTTTCTTTGCAAGAATTGTGCCACTGACACCTTCATCAATATATTCTTTATCTATTTTCCAATTCATTCTGTTTACAAAATCTATTACTCCAAGTTTTTGACTTTCATAGGTTTGCAATTCTGTTGAAACTCTATAGTATGCATAAATCATTTTAATCCTTAGTAAAAATTGTATTGTCTTTTCTGCCTAGGGCAAAAACATATTTGGGTGCTGGTAGATAATGTTTTTATTTCATCACAATATTTTATTAAACATAGCAAGTACTACAAAAACTTATAAGTATAGAGAACAAAGACAAGAAATTGATTTTAATTCGGGAACGACTATTTTATAAAAAATCCTCCATAAGGAGGTATTTTAAATTTTTGGTGACCCCGAGACGATTCGAACGTCTGACCCACAGCTTAGAAGGCTGTTGCTCTATCCAGCTGAGCTACGAGGCCATATCTTTGATATTGATATTATAGTTATTTATTGTTTTTTGTAAAGTATTTTTTCAAATTTTGTGAAAAAAGTTTTTTGTTCTTTTATTTTTATTGACAAACTTTTGTTTTTTGTTTTATATTTGTTTTTAAGTTAATGCATAGCAGGAGGCTTTTATGAATATAATTGAAAATGGCAAACTTAATGATTTAATTATTTTACTTGATTATCATATTGATAAAGTTAGTTATTATGCAAAGAGTAAAAAATCATTTAGTTTATTGGATTTTTATAATTATCTTCCTGCATCATTTAAAAAAGATAAAAGTTTTTTACGTCTTGACCAGTTGATGAAAATTGCGAATGACATTGAACGCACAGAGCTTTTATCACAAAATGATTTACAGGCATTGCAAAATAATTTTTGGTCTCCTTGCCTTAAATTATTACAACAAATAAATTTAGAAAAATAAGTTGAAATTTAATTTTTTCTGTATATAATGTTTTTTATATTGCGATCGTGGCGAAATTGGTAGACGCGCAGTGTTGAGGTCGCTGTGGGGTATCCCATGGAAGTTCAAGTCTTCTCGATCGCACCAATTTTATTTTTGGAGATAAAAATGAAAAAATTGGTTCTCTCTTTATTTCTATCCTTAACTTTGATAGCTTGTTCTAACTCAAATAACTCTGATAAATCTAATGTTATTATTTTAAAAGAAAACAAACTTGCCAAAATTTTGCAAGATGTAAATTTTGGTTGGTGGAATGCCTTTAATGATATTTATCTTATGACTTATATTACTGAGGGATTGGAGTATAATTCTGATTTAAAGATTCTTGATTTGAAATTAAATGAATTTAAAAAGTTTGTTGATTATTCAAATGGTGAACGATTACCAGAAGTTGGTATTGGGTTGGAATATTTTGCATCTGATAATATTCCTGTTCCTCTTCCAAAAGAAAAGGCTTTGATGCTTCCTTTGATTGCAAATTATGAATTTGATGTGTGGGGAAAAAATAGCTATAAAACTAAAAGTGCAGAAAAATCTTTTGAAGCATATAAATATAAGGTAAAGGCAAATTATATTTCTTTTGTATCCAATATTGTAAATCTTTATTTTAATATTGTGAAGTTGGATAAATTGATTGATATTCAAAGGGAAATTGTTTCAATTAAAATGAATATTGTTGATGAAGTTGCCCTTAAATTGCAATCTGAACTTTCTACAGAAGTAGAATTTAATAAGTCAGAACAGGAATTGAAACTTGCCCAAAATACTTTAGATAATTTGGAAAGCAATAGAAATACTTTGATTTCACAATTTTATTATTTGTTGGGTCGTCAACCAAAAGTTGATGCAGAACTTCCACGAATTGATTTTGAAAATTTGATTTATATATCTGATTCAGTTGATTCTGTCCCATCAGATGTTATCTTTTCCCGTCCAGATGTTATTGCAGTTGAAAAGGAAATGGAAAAGGCAAATATTGATATTAAAGTTGCACGAAAAGAGTTCCTTCCAACATTTGAAATAAGTGGTCAACTTATTTGGAATAATTTTTTAAGTGGTGGTTTCTTCTCTGCTTCTAATACTATAAAATCATTGCTTTTGGGAACAAAATATAATCTTTTTACAGGTGGAAGACTTGATGCAAATTTGGAAATTTCACAACTTCGTTATGAACAAATGCTTGAAAGTTATAAAAAAGTTTCTTTCTATGCTTTAAAGGAAATTAACGATATTATTTATACTATGAAAAACGATATTGTTATAAATAACCGAAATATAGAAGTGTTTAAATTGGAAGAAAAGAATTTTGCAAAGTATCAAGAACAAAATGCAAATGGGCTTCTTTCAAATATTGATTTGTTAAAACTTAAGCAAGTGCTTTTGAAATCATTGGCTGATGTTGTTGATAGTTCTGTAAAAGTTTTAGTTGATAATGTTGATTTGTATAAAGCAACTACTGGTGTTAAAAAAGAGGAAATAAAAAATGAAAAATAAAAAAGTAATTTTTTCTGTTTTGATTTTATGTTTATTATCTGGAATTTGTTTTTATTGTTTTAGAAAACCTGTGAACAATAATATTACTTTGTATGGTAATGTTGATATTAGAAATGTTAATCTTGCATTTCGTGTTGGTGGACGAATAAAGGAAATGATTTATGATGAAGGTGATGTTATTAAAAATGGTGATATTATAGCAGAACTTGATGAACAACCTATACGTAATAAATTTAATCAGGCAGTTGCAAAACTTGACCAAGCAAAGGCAAATGCACAAAATGCAAACAGATATTATAATCGAAATATTTCTCTTTGTCGTGCTGGGACTATTTCAAGACAGGAATGTGATAATATTACTTCTAAAAAAGAAGAAGCAGATGCAAATGTAAGTTATATGCAATCTGTTGTTGATGAGGCTTTGATTGCATTAAACGATACTAAACTTGTGGCTCCAAGTGATGGTATTATTTTAACACGAATTTTTGAAAATGGTGCAATTGTTGGTGCAGGTGTGCCTGTATATACTCTTTCTTTGAATGATAAAATGTGGGTTAGGGCATATATTACAGGTGAAGATTTAGGCCGTGTAAAAATTGGTGATAAGGTTAAAGTATCCATTGATTCAAATGACAAAGTTTATGAAGGACAAATTGGTTTTATTTCTCCTCAAGCAGAATTTACACCAAAGAATATAGAAACTACATCTTTGAGAGGTGATTTGGTTTATAGAATAAGGATTGTTATTTTGAATCCTGATGATTTCTTGAAACAAGGTATGCCTGTTAGTATAGAGATTAGCAAAAATGAATAAAGATAGTGTCGTTATTGTTAAAAATTTGGTAAAAAAATTTGGCGATAATATCGCCCTTAACGATATATCTTTGGATATTGAAAATAATAAAATTGTTGGTTTGATTGGTCCTGATGGTGCAGGAAAAACTACATTTATTCGAAGTTTGTTGGGGCTTTTACTTCCAACAAGTGGAACTATTTCTATTTTGGGTTTAAATCCATCTGAAAATGTTGATGAACTTCATAAAGTTATTGGATATATGCCACAAAAATTTGGGCTTTATGAAGATTTGACGGTTATTGAGAATCTTAATTTGTATGCAGATTTGAAAAATGTTGTTGGTCAAGATAGGGTTGAAAGTTTTAAAATGCTTTTGGATTTTACTTCTCTTGAACCATTTAAGGATAGGTTGGCTGGAAACCTTTCTGGTGGTATGAAACAAAAGTTGGGGTTGGCATGTGCGTTGTTAGGAAAACCAAAGTTTTTACTTCTTGATGAACCAGGTGTCGGTGTTGATCCTATTTCACGACGTGAACTTATGAAAATGGTAAGAAACCTTAGTGCTGATATGACAATACTTTGGTCAACATCGTATCTTGATGAAGCAGAAAATTTTGATGAGGTAATTTTATTTAACGAAGGTAAATTGATTTATAAGGGTGTGCCATCTTTGTTGACGGAAAAAATGGTTGGTAATGTTTTTCTTGCAAAAAAAGATGGGGTAAAGAATCGAACTTTGTTGAAAGAGTTTTTGGTATCTGGTGATAAAATTGTTGATGCAGTTATAGAAGGTGAAAGTGTTAGAGTTGTTATCAAAGATGAAAATGTTAAACAGAAATATAGTGATATTTTAAAGCCTGTAAAACCAAGATTTGAAGATGCGGTAATTGATATTTTGGGTGGCACTCCTTTGGGAGAATCTTTGATTGCGAAAAATTTGAAAATTGATGAATGCGATTGTGAATATATGATTGATGCAGAACATCTTACAAAGGTGTATGGCGGAAATTTCTATGCGTCAAATGATATAACTTTTAGGGTAAAGCGTGGTGAAATTTTTGGCCTTTTGGGTCCAAATGGTGCTGGTAAATCTACGACATTTAAAATGATGTGTGGGCTTAGTCGTCCAATAAGTGGAAAGGCTTTGATTCGTGGAATTGATATGGCGAAATCATCGTCTTTGGCTAGGTCATATTTGGGATATATGGCACAAAAATTTTCTTTGTTTTCAACTTTGTCTGTGCTTGCAAATTTAAAATTTTTTGCGGGAATTTATGGACTTAAAGGTAAAGAAAAAAATGAAAAAATAAAGCAAATGGTTGATATTTTTGCGTTGTCTTCTTATCTTGATTTCCCTGCTGGTGATTTGCCATTGGGATTTAAGCAAAGGTTGGCTCTTGCCTGTGCAATAATGCATAATCCTGCTATTTTATTTTTAGATGAGCCAACAAGTGGTGTTGACCCGATTACAAGGCGTGAATTTTGGAAGCATATAAATGCAATGGTTGAAAAGGGTGTTAGTGTTGTTGTGACAACTCACTTTATGGACGAGGCAGAATATTGTGATAATATCGCTCTTATTTATGGTGGTCGTGCAATTAAAATTGGACCAACATCAGAAATTAAATTAAAGGGTGAAACGATGGAAGATGCGTTCGTTCGAATTATTTTGGAAAATGATAAGAAAAAGGCGGAGAGATTAAAATGAGGATTTTGAAATCTTTGGTTAAAAAGGAATTTTTCCAAATTGTTCGTGATCCAAGTAGTATTTTGATTGCGTTTATTTTGCCATTTATTTTGATGTTGATTTTTGCCTATGCAATCAATCTTGATAATAATAAAATTAAGATGGGGATTGTTGTTGATGGTGAAAAATCCGATATTACAGAGGTGCTTTCTGCATTTGATGGAACTACATATTTAGATGTGTCATATTTTGATAATCGAAAGGATATGGAAAAATCTTTTGTCGATGGTGATATTAAATCTATGCTTATTTTTTCAAATGATTTTATGCGTAATTTGAAAATGCAAACATTGCCTGCAAAGGCTCAAGTTATAGTTGATGGAACTGACCCTAATACAGCATTGTTTGTAAAGGCGTATGTTGAAATGACGCTTTTGAATTATCAAAAGATTTTGAAATTTTCGAATGGGGAAGTCTTTAAACCTCTTATTGATATAGAGCAAACAGTTTGGTTTAATAATGAACTTAAAAGTCGTAATTTTATTTTGCCATCGTCTATTGCAATTATTATGACTTTGGTTGGAATGATTTTGACGGCGTTGGTTATTGCCCGAGAATGGGAACGTGGAACTATGGAGGCTTTGCTTACAACAAATGCCACAAAGTTTGATATTATTTGTGCAAAGTATATTGCTTATTATTGTTTGGCGATTGTTTCAACAGTGTTTTGTTCAGTGCTTTGTATTGGTGTGTTTGGTGTTCCGTTTAGAGGTTCTTATTTGATTTATTTTATTACTTCAAGTTTGTTTATTTTAACAGCATTGGGTCAAGGACTTATTATTTCAACATTATCAGCGAATCAATTTTTAGCCGCAATTACATCGGTGATGATTGGCTTTTTGCCAGCGATTATGTTGTCTGGATTTATATTTGAAATTATTTCTATGCCTGTGGGATTTAGGTATTTTACATATATTGTTCCAGCAAGATATTTTATTTCTATTATAAATAGTTTATTTATGGCTGGAAATATTTGGGGTATTATTATTCCTCAAAGTATATTCCTTTTATTGACAGGTGTGATTTTATTTTTAATTCTTTATAAAATTACAAAACAAAGGTTGGATTAAAATGATAAAAAGTTTCTTTTCTCGTTGGAATCAGATTTATGCCTTGATTGTTAAGGATTTTAAATTTATTTGGGCGGATTGGCGAAATCGTGTTATGATTTTACTTCCTCCGATTATTGAAATTGCTATATTTGCCTTTACTGCGACATTAGAGGTAAAAAATATTTCTATGGTTGTTTGGGATAAGGATAGGTCTTCGATTTCAAGAAGTTTGGGTGATAAACTTGCAAATACAGAAGTGATTAGTGCGATTGAATATGTCGATAATTATAAGACTTTACAAAAGCGAATCGATGAACAAGATGTTTATGTTGGTTTGGTTATACCATCTGATTTTGCAAAAAATATTTATTCTGGGAATGGAAGCAAGGTTCAATTTATTTTAGATGGACGAAAGTCAAATGCGGTGCAAATTATATCTGCATATTTAACCCAAATTATAAATAATTTTCAGTATGAAATAAATGGAGTGAATTTACCAAAATCAAATATGAGTGTGGAAATACGAAATTGGTTTAATCCAAATCTTGAATACCAATGGTTTATTGTGATTTCCCTTATTGCTGTGTTGGCAATGGTTATGACTTTGGCAATTACTTCGCTTTCTATGGCTCAGGAAAAGGAGCTTGGAACATTTGATCAGGTTCTTGTTTCTCCACTTAAAAGTTATGAAATTTTGATTGGAAAAACTGTGCCTGCAATAGTTATTTCTTTGTTAGATGTAAGTATTATGATTGTTGCAACTTTGTTTTTGTTTAAGATACCATTGCTTAATTCCATTATCACACTTTATCTTTGTATTATAGTGTTTTTGCTTTCTGTGTGTGGAATAGGGCTTTTTATTTCTGTGTTGTGTAAGACTCAACAGCAGGCGATTTTGGGTGTGTTTGTGTTTTTATTTCCGACATTTTTGTTGTCAGGATATATTACACCGATTGAAAATATGCCAATATTTTTGCAAAAGTTGGGATATATAAATCCGTTGACTTACTTTTTTAACCTTATAAAGGGATTGTTTTTAAAGGGGATTGGTTTTTCATATATAATGATGAATGTGATACCTCTTCTTATTATTGCGTTTTTGACGTTGTCATTTGTTAATTGGTTTTTCAATAAAAGATTAGGGTAATAAAAAAGAGCTTGTTTTTTTCCAAGCCCCTTTTTTTATATTTGATTTTTATTTCCAAAATTTAAGGAAACTTAATATTCCAAATTTCCCAGATTTTGAAAAATAAACTTTTCCACAATATGGACATTTATTGAAATTCTTTGTGAACATTTTTGCAATCTTGAATGCAATGAATACAGGGAGTAATGTAATTATAAATGCGATACTCAAAATACCAAGAGAAATCCATTTATAATATGTATTTATTGATGTGATTACATTTTTTACCATAGGCAAGTTTGATTTTGAAAATTCTGAATAAATAGAATTAGTGATGTTTCTTTGTGAAACAGTTAATACTCCGTATTTATCAGATGTAAGGTTTTTATAATTTGTTTGGCTTAGGTTAAGTTGTTTTTGCATTTGATTTGATGCAAAATCATTGAGTTCATCTTTTAATGCTTTTGTAATATCTGCTTCAAGAGTTTTTGCAATGTTTTGAGCAGAATCTTTTATTTCTTTATTTATCTTGTCTACTTGAGCTTGAAGTTTTGATGAAGTATCTGCAACTTTTCCAGCTTCCTTTACACCAAATTTTGATAACATATTTGCGGTTTTATTTACCTTTTCGGTTTTATCTGTAAGGTTATCAAGTTTTATTTCAGGGACCTTTATTTTGCTTGTATATTTATTGATATTTATTTTTGATACAAGGTTGTTTGAAAGGTCAGTGTATTGTTTCATAAGAGTTTTGTTTGCTTCGTATACAGTTTTTACAATAACAAATTCCTTTATTGAATCGGCTTTGGTAAAAATTGTATAGCATACAGGAGCAGTAATTCCAAGAATCCAAAGCACAGTAAAAATGTTTGCAATTTTTTTTGCAGTAGATGTTTCGTGCATCACTTTGTATTCATCACCAGTTTGAACTTTTTTAACCATTTTATTCTCCTTTTATTTATTGATATTTATATATTTTATTAAAAAAATGAAGATGGTGCAATAGAAAAAGAATCATATTGTTATTGTGGATAAAAAAATAACTCAGATAAAAATCTGAGTCATTTGAAACTTGGAGCGGGTAATGGGGCTCGAACCCACGACCTCAACCTTGGCAAGGTTGCGCTCTAGCCAACTGAGCTACACCCGCGTTTTTTAATATGGATAGATTATACAGATTCTTTTTTCAAAAAGCAAGTATTTTTTTTAAAACATATATTTTAATTTTATTCCAAGTTGATTCATATATAAATCACCTGATTCAACTGCATTGGTTGCTTGTGAATCTTTTGTTCCAATATCTGCTTCAGCGAAGCATACAAAACCTGTTGAATCTTCACTGAAACCATTAGAACAAGTTCCATTATTAGCATAGAAATATGTATCAGTTTGATAATATGATGCTAAAGCATTTCCAGAAGTTTTTACCTTTCCAAACATATTTCGTTTGAAAAATACATCAATTTCCATATTGTTTTCAAGTGCGATTGTGAAACCAAGTTCAAGTCCATAACCAAAAGTTTTATTTGTTTCGCCAATAAATGTTATATCACCATCTGTATAATCATTTATTGTACATTTAGATGCTTCTGTGCAATTTTCATTTGGACCTGTAGGATTTTCTTGGTTTTCATCATCCTCTGCATAAGTATACATTTCATCACCCTCGCTATAACCATCAGGGTCGGAAACATTGAAATCGTCAAGGGTATTCATTGCGAAACCGACTTGGACTCCTATGTATGGTTTTAACATACCAAAAAGTCCACCAGTTAAGCCATCAAATTTATATTGAAAACCAATACCAAAGAAATCTGAATTTATATCACCACCGCTTGTTATTTTATAGCTGTCGGTAGTTTTATCATAACAAAGATAATTTCCTTCTTCATCATAGCAATTATCATTTGCGTCTGATGGATAAAAGTCGTTAGTGCCATCAGTAAGCATTTTGTTTTTTATTGCATTTCCGTATTTCATACCAGAGTATTTTGAATACATCAATTCGATGTTTAAGTTTGATGACATAGAACGACCAAAACCAAAAGTAAGGCCAGTTGCATCGCCCATATCTTTGTTGCCATCACTTCCTATTGAATATGAAAAGTTGCTGTTATAATCTTCGGCATTTACACCCTTTGTTGTTTTACCAGTTGAAAATGAACCGAATAAATATAATCCAATGCCAGAAAATTTGCCGTCTTCGTTTTTAGGTTGGTTATAAAAATACATACTTTTATTTTTACCGTATAATGGAATTTCATTTACACGATGCATTGGTTTTGCATATACAGAATTTATTGTTGGTGCAACTTGTTTTTGTTGAGGAATAATTTGTTGTTGTTGACCTATGTATTGTTGGTTGCCAACATATCTCATTGTTACAGGTTTTGCATTTTGAGTTGTTTGAGATAATGCAGGAGTGCTTGCGAATCCAAGAATTGCAGTTATTGAATAGAATATGTTTGTATAAAGTTTTTTCATATTTTTATTCCCTTAGAATATAAGTCTAAGTTTTACTCCCATTGTATTGTTTTCAATTGTTCCACTTTCACCAGCGTTGTAGACTGTTGCTTCAGTTGAATATGGTTCACTTTCACACCAACCTGTTGATTCGTTATATAGATATTCTGCCTTAAGAGCATTTTCTGTGCAAGTTTTTCCGCCACTGCTATCATCAACTGGATCCAAAATATCAACAGAGTTGTATGAAGAATATACTTCGTTTTTGGATTTTACCTTTCCATAGTAATTGTGTTTATAATATACATCAATCAATGTTTTTGAATCAAGTGCGAATGATAAGCCAGCTTCGATATTCCAACTTACATTGTTTGATGTTGCCCCATAGTGGGTAATTGTGCCATCGTAATCATAATATCCAAAATTATCGACACAATCAGTTGCAGTTAAACATTCTTCTGCTGTGTAAGCAGCACCAGTTGATTTGCTTATATATGGTTCACCAGATGAGTTTAAAGGCGCTTCACCATTACCTATTTCATCATAGGTTGTGTAGTTATCAATGGTATTGAAAGCAATACCTATACCACCACCGATATATGGAGTAATAAGTCCATCAAGGATTTTACCACCAATAAAATCTTCTATTGTAAAATACATATTAAGGTTGAAACCAAAAGAGCTTATTTTTCCACCATCAACAGATAATTGTTTTGAACAATCATAATAAAAACTTCCATCGTCAGCAAATTCATCAGAACACCATTGGTTTGTCGCAGTTGCATAATCACCGTATTTTAAACCTGATAGGCTGTTATAAGTGATTTCAGCTTTGAAATTTCGGTTTGACATAACACCAAAACCGATTGAAAGGTCGTTTGCGTCCCCTAATGAATTACCGATATTGTTTAATGGAAAATTATAAACTGTGTCAAATGGGCTTGATACAGTAACACTTCCTGTTAATCCCTTTCCATCAAAGAAAGCCTTTCCATAATTTAATACCATATAGTATTCTGGGCCATAATCTTCAGATGTTTTTTGTTTGTTATTATATGCAGTTTTTATGACTTCAGGTTGTGAAAGGGTATAACGATTTGGAGTTTTATATCCATTTACATTTTCGTATAGGTTATTATTGATTACAGGAGCCTTATTATAATTTACAACAGGTGCATTATATCTGTATCCTTGTTGTTGAGGAATCCTTTGATTTTGTTGTGATTGTGGGGCATAAACACCAACCTGTTGTGGAAGTTGCATTTGTTGGGTTCTTATGTTTGGATTGTAAACCCCGACTTGTTGAGGAAGTTGCATATTTGTTGTTTGTGCGTATGCAGAAAAATCCACAAAAATTGTGGTTATCACAAGTCCTATATTTTTTAAAATTTTTATTGTCATCTCCTCTCCTAGGAAAATATACTATAAATTATATTATAGGTTTGTTTGAAAGTCTAGTATATTTTTATAAAAAATTACTTATTATTTGAAAGGTTTGAAAAATCCTTTTTTATGATTTTTTCAAAGTGTTTTGATATGTTTTCAAGTTGATTTTGAATCTTTTCCATATCGGGTTTTGAAAATTTTGAAAGGACGTAGCTTGCAACATCTATGTTTGGATTTACATCACGGGGGTGGGAAATTCCGACCCTTATCCTGTAGTAATTATTTCCAATTTTGGAATCTATACTTTTAAGTCCGTTATGGCCACCCGCACCACCACCAATTTTTGTTTTAATTATGCCTGTTTTTAAATCAAGGTCGTCGTGTATGATAATAAAATCGTCGGGTTTGATTTTATACATTGTTGAAATGGCTTGTATTGCTTCACCTGATAAATTCATATAAGTTGTTGGTTTTACAAGCATTATATCTTCGTTATTTATTTTTTGTTTTGAAAAAAGGTATTTGTTTTTTTCCTTCCATTCTGGAAAGTTATAATCGTTTGCGATTTTATCAACAGCCATAAATCCAATATTATGTTTTGTATTTGAATATTCTTCACCAATGTTGCCTAAGCCTGCTATTACTATCATTTTTGTGCCACTTTTGTTTGATTTAAAATTGTGTTGCCCTTTGTTATATAATCGTTATTTAGTTTATCAATTTGTTTTTTGTATTCATTTGGAATTTTATTATAAATATTTTCAATTATACCATCAAGGTGTAATTTTGGAAAATTACCTATTTCATTAAATTTTGAAATGGTGTCATTTGGATTTTTGTTTGTGAAATTATAATCTTTGTTTGTGTTAAGATATATCGCCTTTTGTATATAAGAATTCATCGCATATCCTATTACATCAGAAATGGATTCAAATATAGTATTCATTCTTTGCTCTGTATCTGTTGTATAATAATTATCGCAAGCAACATAAGATTTTATTGTTGCATCAAGTTCTGTTAAAAGATATAGAGATATTGCCTCATACGGAGGAAGATTTTCAATATCGTTCATTATACCAGCTTTGTTTTGAAGCATATGAGTGGCTTCGTGTGCAATGCTTTCCTTTAATGATTGTTTTTTATTTGTTGAAGTTGCATTTTTTATGTCATCTGAATTTATATAAATGGTGTTGTTATAGTAATAATTTGAACCATTTGTTTTTGTGATGACTATTTCAGTTTTATTTTTTGCAATTTCATTTATAAGATATTCGCCATATTGATTTGTAAGTTGAATTTCATCAATAATGTTTTTTAATAATTTGGCATTTTCAATATCTTCTTCGGTGCAAGAAATTTTTAATTCTTCGTTTGTGAATTTTTCAATCGGGGTCGATTCAATTTGTTCAATATTTTCAGCAGAAAGTGGAGAGTTGGAAATGATAAGTGCAGATAAAATCATTGCTTTTATAATACGATTGTTTCGTATTTTTTGAATTGCAATGTTTGCATTTTCAAAAATATGTTTTTTGTTTTTTGGCATAAAAAATACTCTCCTTTTACAGAGAGTATTATAACATAAGTTTTAATTGGATTCTATATATTTTTAAGACGTCTTAAACTTTCTTGTTTGCCAATTATTACCATTGCTTCGAAAAGAGGAGGGGATACAGTTGAAAATGTTATTGCAACACGAACAGGTGCAACAATATCACCCATTTTCATTTCAAAGGTTTGGGCTTTTTGTTTGAAATAATCGTTTATTCCGTCCTTTGTCCATTCTATATCTTGTTCTTCAAAATCCTTTATAATATCAGCGATTTTATTTTTATCAGAGTTAAGGACTTTTAATGATTTTTCATCAAATTCTGGTTTGAAATTGGATTTCTCATTTATTATGTAAATGATACCCATATTTGCCATTTCAACCAAAGTTTTTGAACGTTCCTTCATATCTGGAATACCCTTTAATAATAAATCCTTTTCTGTATCTGAAAGAGGTCTTGAAATTTTTTCTTCCATAAATGGAATTAACATTTCCAAAAGTTCTTTATTATCGGTATTTCTTATATACAAGGCATTAAGTGCAGTCAATTTTGTATGGTCGAATTTTGCAGGTGATTTTAAAATATCGTGTGCATCAAACCATTTGATTGCATCTTCTTTGCTTATTATTTCATCATCACCATGGGACCAGCCAAGTTTTAAAAGATAGTTAAATAAAGCCTTTGGTAAATAGCCACCTTTTCTGTAATCTTCGGTTGTTGTCGCACCGTGGCGTTTTGACATTTTTGAACCATCAGGTCCAAGGATAAGTGGAACGTGTCCGTATGTTGGAAGTTCCCAACCCATAGCCTTTATAATTTGCATTTGTTTGAAAGTATTGTTGATGTGGTCAGCACCACGAATAACATAATTTATTCCCATATCGTGATCGTCAACAACAACAGAAAGGTTGTATGTTGGGGTGCCATCAGAACGAACAAGAATCAAATCTTCGATAGTGTCATTTTCAACTTTGATTTCACCTTGGACTATATCATTTAAAATTGATGTGCCATTGTGAGGCATTTTAAGTCTTATTACTGGTTTTACTCCTTCTGGAGCAGATTTTGTTCCATCACGATAAGGGCTTTGAATTGGTTTGCCGGTTTTTCGGGATTCTTCTCTTAATACTTCAAGTTCTTGTTGTGTTAAATAACAATAATATGCGGAACCATTTTTTAAAAGTTCATTTGCAACTTCGATGTGTCGAGGAGAACGTTCGTATTGTGATTTTACAAGTTCGTCCCATTCTAAACCAAGCCATTTAAGTTCGTTGTAAATTATGTCAACGGCTTCTGGAAAATAGCGGTCTGGGCTTCGGTCAGTATCTTCTATTCTTAAGCAGAATTTACCATTTGTATGTTTTGCATATAACCAATTAAATAGAGCTGTTCTTGCAGTTCCGATATGCATAAATCCAGTTGGAGATGGAGCAAGTCTTGTTTTTATCATAATATCCTCTTTTAATTTTTATTTTTGGTATTCTATTACATTTAGAAAAAAAAATCAATTATTATAAAAAAACTTGTTAATGCAAAAAAAAGATGTTATTATTGTCCATATAATTTAAAAAGGAGAAAAAAATATATGAAAAAGGTTTTGATTTTAAGTTCTTTGCTTTTGCTTGGCTCTTATAATGCTAATGCGGCGGGACTTTATGTAAGTGGAGGATTTGCAAATTCTGACCCTGACTTTTCTATGTCTACATTGTCAGGAAGTTCTTCTGATACAGGAGTAAATGGTGTTTATCCAGGATTTAATGTTTTGAATGGTTGGCCAGGTGGTGAAAATTCTACCCCTGATGGTCTTTGGGCAAAACAGTGGGAGGCTGGACTTCCTGAAAAATGGACTTATGGCACAGAAGATACTAAAACATATTCATTGGCTGTTGGTTGGGCAATTCCAAAAAATCCGTTCAGATTTGAACTTGAATATTTAAAAACTTCTTTTAAAGCAAAATCAGCTTTGATGCAAGTTTTCCCAGGTTCAGATGGTGAATGGTGTAATAATAATTCTTGCACTGGTTCAAAGGTTCCTTCAAATGTTTATAACTTTGATTTAGTATATGAGGCAAATGAAGTAAGAGATAATGATGTAACAAGCACAATGATAAATGTTTTGTTTGAAATTCCTGGGCTTGGTAATATTGACCCATATATTGGTTATGGTTATGGTTTTTCAAAAATTAAATCAACACAATTTGGCATTACTGGTGGTTCAAAGGATAATGAAACAACAAAACAACTTATTGTTGGTGTTGAATATCGTGTTCCAGAAAGTCCTCTTATCGTTGGTTTAGAATATAAAAAATTGAAAGTGGATACTGCGAAGGAAAAAGATGATTCTGCTACATCACTTGATTATAAACAAGATATGGTTATGTTCAAGTTAAAGTATGATTTTATTTCTGATTTATTTTAAACATTAAAAAAATAATAAAAGCCCTTCTTAAAAAAAGAGGGGCTTTTTTTTTAAATTTTTATTTTTATTCACCCTTGAATCCCTGTGCAATTACATAGGTTTCTGCACTTTCCTTTCGTGAAGAATTTGGTTTGAAGTGTTTTACACTTGAAAAGTGTTTTTTCATTTCGGCAAGAAGAGATGCCTCTGTGCCACCTTGACGAACCTTTGCAACGAAACTTCCGTTTTGTCTTAGGACATCAATAGCAAAATAAAAGGCTTGTTCAACTAATGCCATAATTTGTAAATGGTCAACGGATTGATTGCCAGTTGTGTTTGGGGCAATGTCAGAAATTACGACATCAGCCTTTCCGTCCAATGCATCAATTAAAAATTCCTTTGCCTCATCAAGATTGAAATCAATTTGTTTGAATTTTACGCCATCAATAGGTTTCATTTCCAAAATGTCGATTGCGGCAACATTTCCCTTTCCCACACGACGCACAGCAATATCGCTCCAACCACCAGGAGCAGAACCAATGTCGACAACTTTTTTGCCATGTTTGAAAAGGTGAAATTTATCATCAATTTCAATGATTTTAAAAGTTGCACGTGAACGATATCCAAGTTCATGAGCCTTTTTTACAAAGGGGTCGTTTAGTTGTCGTTGAAGCCACTTTACAGAAGATTTACTTTTGTATTTTGTGGTTTTTACACGAACTTTTGTTCTATTTGTTATTGATACCATATTTTTACCTTATAAAAATGGACAGTCTATAAGCCGGATTCTGTGTTAGAGAACTATTCATCTTGGATATACATTGCTGTATAACTCTTTGCGACTTACCCGATAGCTCCCAAGGGCACTCAACGCTATCCTGTTTAGTCTTGCACCAGATAGAGATTGCCGCGTTTCACCCTGACTTAACAGGCTCGTCTCTGTGGCTCTTATCCTCGGATTACTCCTGATGGGCATTACCCATTATCTTTCCCTTGTGGTGTCCGGACTTTCCTCTATATGCCAAACATACAGCAGTTCTCTGACCGTCCAGTGTTAGAATATATCTTTTTTTTATTTAAAAAGCAATAAGAATATGTTAGTATATTTATATGAGAAAATTTTTATTATTAGCTTTGTTTTTGGTTTATGGTATTGATGTTTTTTCTGCTCCTGGTAGATTGCAGGGATTTTCCTATGCCCGTGATGAAAAAGGTGTTATAAAGATAAAAGAAGAAACTGTTGAATTTAATCAAAAGCCTGTGCAGTATGATGAGGAGCCTAAACTTCCACATTATCTTAATGATGATTTAAGTGATGCAAGGACTGGAGTTTCTCAAAGTGGGGATAAGTATAAGTTGACACCTGTGTATTCTGTGCAAGATTTGTATAATAGGCAAAATGATTATAAAACTGGTAAAATAGAAGATGAAAACTATGATGCCAGTGATGATAAAGATTCTGATGAAGCAGAAGAATAATTTTAAAATTCTGGAATTTCGCAATCGTTCCAAATTTCTTCGATATAACTTTTTCCATTTATGTTTTTACATTCTATATCAGGAAGAGATTGAAGCATTCTTGTGATTGCAATATTTGTATCTGATGTTGTCATAGAATTTTTTACACCACAAACTTTGCTTTGAACAACTGGATTTTTGTAAATGATTTTTTTTATTCCTGATTGAAGAATATGTTTAAGGCAATTTTCACATGGTGCATATAGTGTGTATAAAATACAATTTTCCAAATCTCGTTTTGCAAACATAAGAGCGTTCATTTCTGCGTGTATTGTAAGGTAGTATTTCATAGGGCGTTCATTTGTCATTTTGTTTTCATTGCAACCTGAAATAAAACCATTATATCCGAATGATACAGGTCTGTATTTTTTATCGACTATGACACAGCCTGTTTTTGTTGATGGGTCCTTTGATTTTTTTGCAACTTGTTCTGCAATGGAAATGAAATATTCGTCCCAATTCATTTTTTATCCTTTTGTTTTTTCTTTGTTTGTATTATAATTATAAAAAGGAATTAACTGATATACAAGATAAAAATGGATATAATTCAAATAAAAAATATGTGGTTGGATTTTTTGAAATCTGAACGAAGAGTTTCGGAAAATACAGTGAAAGGATACAATCGCGATTTTAATAAATTTATTGCTTATCTTTATCAAATATATAATAAAAATAATTTGACTGAGAAAGATTTGGAGCATATTTCCATTACTGAATTTCGTGGATTTGTTGCACATATTAAAAATGACTGTGAAAAGGAATTAAGTGCAACCAGTATTGCACGAACAATTTCAAGTATTAAGAATTTTTTTAAATTTGTAAATGAAAATGATATTGCAAGGAATTCGAATATAGAAATTTTAAAATCTCCAAAGGTGCCAAAGCGATTGTCAAAGGCGGTTGATGGGGTTGATGTAATAAAACTTCTTGATAGCTTTGATTTGGTTATTCTTGAAAAGTGGCAAGCCAAACGTGATAAGGCTTTGTTCACACTTATTTATGGGGCAGGTCTTCGTATTTCAGAGGCGTTAAATCTTAACCTTTCAGATATAAAAAATGTTGATGTTTTGGTTATAAAAGGTAAAGGAAATAAAACACGAATTGTTCCATTGTTGCCAATTATAACAGATGTTATTGATGAGTATTTAAAGGTGGCACCATTTGATTTTCGAATGAATGACCCAATTTTCCGTGGAAGCAGAGGGGCAAGACTTACTCCTCGAGTTGCAGAGCGAGATATTGAAAAGGCAAGAAATTATGTTGGGCTTCCAAAGGAAACTACTCCACATAGTTTAAGACATAGTTTTGCAACACAGTTATTGTTAAATGGAACTGATTTGCGGACTATTCAAGAATTGTTGGGACATAGCTCACTTTCAACAACACAGCTTTATACCAAATTGAATATGAACGAAGTTATAAAAACGTATAAGAGGGCTCACCCACATGCAAAATAAATCCCTTTGTTTTTCAAAGGGATTGTTTTTTATTTATCTGTTGATACAGGTGGTGTTTTTATGCAATATACACAATCCTGAACTGAATTATATATAGAACGAGGGTGTGTTTTTGGACATACTTTTTCTTGTGGTTTGTTGATAACTGCATTTATTTCAGCAGGAATTTTTCGGCACCATTTTGTATAACATTTACCATCTGTTCCACGTTTTTGATATAAGTCATTACAACATTTTATAACACATCTTCCGTTGATTTCAGAATTTGTGCAAGTAGCATCGGAATACTTATTATCTATGCAAACGGATGCTGGAGTTGATGAAAAGTTTCCATTTTTACATAGGTTGTTTATATATGCACCATTATAGAAAGAAGAACCATTTTCATTTGAATAATCTCCACATTTAAAGCATTCAAATAGCTTTGAGTTGTTATTCCAGGTTAATCCCCATAAAAGTCCATTTACAACACCTTGTCTTAATTTGTTTATCATATCTGCAGAACAGCCTCTAAAGCAGGCTTCAATACCCTTATTATTTATACCAGATGCTTTGTAGACGGTGTTTATGTAATTGTTCATTGCGGTTGGATTATTTTTTAATTCGGTGTTCCAATTTGGGTATTTGCAATACCATTGGTTTGTTGATTTGTTAAGTGTTGGAATACCACAAGCAGAACAAGTTTCAACAGCACTTGGCGCTTTGCTTGATGCTCCTTTACATACAGGCTTTCCATTTGAAACAGAAAGGTCGGAAACAGAAACGTATGCAAGTTCGTTTTCCAATGTTTTTGATTTACAAAGGTCGATAAGTAATCGTGAATTTGGAATACAATCCCATGCCTTTTTTGTTGTATTATATTTTGCAATATAAAATTTATCGGTTGAATCTTTTTTGATTATTATTTCGTCTTTCTTTGTATTGTTTTCATCAACAACGTCCATAACATTATCTTTTACATTACAGGTTTCTTCACCAGTTGTGCAATTATAAAAACGAGTATTTGCGTTCCATGTTGCTTTGATGTTTGGATCGCTTCCACAAACAGTTTTTTCAAGATTGATTTTTGCACAACAATATTTACCATTTATAGGACCAGTGCAATTTTGACGACCAGATATATTTACAACAGAATCTTCGTGTGCGGTGCATTCGGAAACTTCTGGCACATCGGTGCATTCAAAAGAACCATCAGCTTTAAGTGTGGCAAATTTACCTTCCTTTGCACAATTATCCTTTGCAAGTTTTTCATTTTGTGAAATACGTTCAGCAGGAACACAGGTTGTAAGTCCAAAAGATGTTGAGGCAACTGTTGATACAGGGTGATTTTGTGCTGATATTTTTTTTCCTTTTATTAGATTTCCAGCCTTTATTTCATCAATACCCTTTTGAAAAAGGAGTGCTTTTAATGAATTATCCAATTTTTCCTTTGCCATAGTGGTTGCAACGCAATGTTCTGTGATTGATGTTTCAGAACAAGGTGTTTCAACGTTATTATTAAGGCAATATTTATACATTTTTATATTTTCGTGTCCAGCACAGGTATAATTTGGATTTATTGGACCAGATGTAAGTTGTGCTTCGTTTCGTGATGCTCCATAATCATGAAATTGTTTAAGACAGTTAAGTTCAACTTCGAAAGCTCGTTCTTCTTTATTTAATGTTACTTCAGATGACTTTTTTGCAGTAAAGTATTGATACATTCCTAGCATAACAGCCATAATAAGAATCATAAATATATTCATTTTCTCCCTTTCATTTTGACATATATCTTTTACAAAAAAATATGAGAAAAATCAATAAAATTATTTACTTTTGTTTCGAATGATTGTAATATAATTAAGAGAAAAAATATATATTAGAATTTTATGTGAAAATTGGGAGATGGATATATGTTTAAAAATTTTATAGTTTTCCTTAGTTTATTTACTTTTATTGGTGAATTTACTTTGCCTGCATTTGCGGCGAGAAAAACTTCAAAATCATCTGGTAAAAAATCAACAAAACGTCAAGCATCAAGAGGTGGCTCTTCTAAAAAGTCTGTGAGAAGTGTTGGAAACAAACGTCAAGCAGGAAGAACTGCTGGTCGTGGTGTTATTGCGACTGGAACAACTTCAAGTGGTTCAGCAAAAAAGGATTGTCGTTCCGCATATACAGAATGTATGGATTTGCAAATCAATAATATAATTGCATCTTATAGCTATTTGGCTGATGACCAAGGTGTTCAAGCTATGCAAGAAACAAATGACCCATTGCGTTGTATTTATTATAATTCAAGTAATGTTGATAATTTGTTTGGTGATGCAACAACTTCTAAATATTGTTCAGAAGAACAAATGTCAAAAAGAAATGATAACCTTATCAATTCAACAAGTGGAAAGGTTGATTTGTCATTAAATAAAATTGGTAAGGAAAATGCCTTTAATAATTATAACTTTTGTTCAAATCAAAAGGATATAAATGAACTTTATATGTCATATAATTATTATTGTGATTTGGATACATCAGAAGTTGGTGTGGCTGGTATGCCAGTAAATAAATGTAATATAAAACAATATTCAAATGGTGGTAAAAGCAAAAATAATGTGTTTGCGACAAAGGATTCTGCTGCTTACTATGCCGAAGCAAATAGACGTGTTCAAGCGGGTGAACTTAAAATTATTAACTTTGAACAAACAAATCTTTTTAAAAATAAAATTTCAAAACTTGACCTTGAAAATTGGGATATGATGAGTTTGACAAGTAAGACTTGTGTTGATAGTGATAACAAATCTTGTCAAGAAGGAAGTGCTGGTTGCACATGCTCAGAAACAAATTCAGTTTCCGATTTGATGGAAGATTTGGGATTGGCATCTTCTGATAGTGAATTATTTTCTATCAATGTTGTGCCACCTGTTGGCGCAGGAAGTTTAAATGCAAGTGGTATTTTCCAAAAGGCAAGTGATATTTGCTTTGGTGCACAGGTGTTTAAACCTGCTGGAAAAACTTTGACTGAAGATGAAAAAACTATAAAGTCAGATATTTCTATACTTACAAATTGTGGTGAAGCCGAAGTTCGTAGCGATTTGGAAAGATATTACCTTGCTGGAACTGCAAAGGTTTATTGTCCAGCTTCTTATGAATATAACCAAAAAACAAATAAATGTAGTTTTAATGGTGAAAACAGAACTATTGAATCAAAGATAGCTAAAGAAGCAGAGGAAAAGGGTATTGATGAAGATAAAACTTCACTTTATAACCTTGCTCCAAAAACAGAAATTACAACAGAAGACGAATTGACTTATGACCAAATGTTTCTTGTTCAATCAGATTTCTTAAGTGCAAAAAAATCATGTGATATGTATGAAAATACTATGATTTCTGTGCGTAATACTCAATATGCAAATTTTGATACTTATCTTAAAAACTATATTGAGGATGAGGTTGCAAAACTTGTTAAGAAAAAGACAAAAGATCTTAAAACTATTGCATCTTCTTTCCAATCTTTACAACAAGCAGATGCAGATATTTCAATTAACCTTGCAAATATGCGTGCGGAAATTGCAAATGCAAAATCAGAGGCGGAAATTGCAATTCTTAATGCAAACCTTAATCTTGATATGAAAAAACTTGAAGTTGATAAAAGTCTTATCGCTC
Source organism: uncultured Alphaproteobacteria bacterium (assembly GCA_934246625.1). Lineage (GTDB taxonomy): Bacteria > Pseudomonadota > Alphaproteobacteria > Rs-D84 > CACZYB01 > CACZYB01. Next base: position 77,661 of record CAKQHZ010000002.1, on the reverse strand, counting down.
AACGTAAAGAACGTGCAAAACTTTACACAGATACATATCCAAGACAAATTGCAAATTATTGCACTCCTAAAGTTATGAGTTCTATGCGTGCAGTTTGTGGTGAAAATTATGCCGAATGTATTCAAGGTATGGATAACTTCTTTATGAACCTTAAATCACCAAAGAAGTTAGAAGAACTTTCAAACCTTTTGAATATTCAAAGTATTTATATCAATCGTGATGGCGATGTAAAAGATGCGACTGTTACAACAATGGACGCAAATGGCAATACAACCACAACATCTTCTGCTTTGCCAGATGGATATACTGAAATTTATTGTGTTGATGCTCCATACTTTAAAACATCAATTATGGAACCATCAAGATATGCAATGAGTATTCTTTATGATGGTATGCTTGAATATTCTTGCACTGGTAAAAATGAATTATTGATAAAGGTTTTGGAAGATTTACAAAAACAAGCCGATGAAGAAAATGAAAAATCAAATGTTAGTGTTGCTGGTAAACCAAATGGTAGTGAAACAAATACTGCAATAGAAAGAGTAAAAAGTAGTTTTGCTTTGGCTGGGCTTTCTATTATTGCAGGAGGTAATGTCCTTGGTGGAATACCAGCTGCTATAGGATTCATTTCTTCTATGTTTGGTGGTAGTAAAAAAGTTTCATATGATAACCAAAGAATTGAAAATGGAAAGTGTGTTGTTACACAACGAACAAAAACAGAAAAGTTCTTAGGTCTTGTAAAAGAATCAAGTAGTAAAACAATTGAACTTCCTGCGTTAAAAGGTCATTATATGGGTCGTGGTAAGGAATTATTTGACCAAAATGTGACAGCTGTTGTCCTTGGTGCTGATGATATACTTAATTCCACAAAGACGGATGAAAATAAAGAGGAAGAAGGAAAAGAAAAATAATTTATTTTAAGAGAAGGGCTTTGACCCTTCTTTTTTTATGTTGATAACTTATTGACTTTTGGTAATTTCTGTTATATCTTTAATATATGGATAGTTGGACGGAAAGATGAAGTTAGTATTAAAAAAATTTATGATACCATTGTTGGTATTTTTATATTCTGGAATTACTGTGCTTTCAGTTTCTTTGCCTGTGGGTGCTGCACCTAGAAAGGTGGCAAAGAAAACAGTAAGAAAAGCAGGTGGCGCCAGAAAGAAATCAAACTCATCTTCAGGTGTAAGAAAATCTTCTGCTGGTGTAAAAAGACAGGCAACATCAAAGAAAAGAACTTTGTCTGGAAAAAATAGTAGGCGTGCCGCAACAACTAGAAATTCCAGAAGAAATTCAAGACGTGCCGCAACTGTAAGAACAACTATTGGTAAAAGTTTATCATTTATGAATCAGTTAAATGATAATACAACTGCATCAGAACAAACTTGTATCAATCTTTATGTGGATTGTATGGATAATCAAATTTCAAGCACTCTTTCAAAGTATTCTTTTTTAAGTGATGATGAATCTGTGGAGCTTGCACTTGAAACTGGTCAACCTTTCAGATGTGTATTTTATGACCCAAATTCAAATGTTTTAAAATCAAATACGTCTGCTTTAAATGATGATAAAAAAACTTGTATTGGTATCACAGAAGAAAGTTGTTATACTCAACGTGGTGTGAATGAACTTTATAATTCATATAATTATTTTTGTGATATTCAACGTAAATTAAAAAACAATATTGGAAGAAAGATAAATCAATGCGATTTGTCTGCAGGTTCAAATTTTGCAACAAAGTATAGTGTTGCTTATTATAATGAAGTTTTGAAACGTATGAGTAATGATGGACTTCAAATGATTAACCTTGAAAGTTCTACTATTTATAAAAATTTTATTAACCAACTTGATTTGGAAAATGAAGATTCTTATGTTATTAACGGTAAAATTGGTTCAGAAATTTTTAATCAATTAAATTTAGAGGATGAAACGGAATTATTTTCTATTAATGTTGTGCCACCGATTGGGGCAAATGCTTATTTGGCAAGTGCTCAATTTAATACAGCTTCAAATAATTGTTTAAAGACGGAGGCTTCTGAAGTTGTTGGAACAACTGCACAAAAGGAAGCAATTCGCACGCGAAATAAACAAATTGCTCAATTTAATTCAAATAATTGTATATCTTTAAAAGATAACCTTCAAAGATATTATTTGTCTGGAAAATGGGAAGGTGTAAAGGTTGATGACAATGGTAATCAAATAGAAGGTGGAACAACCGAAGATATTACATCCGCTTTCTTTTCTGCAAAGGAAAGTTGTGGTTTATATGAACAGGCTTTGATTTCTACACGTGATAAAAAGTATGGTGAATTTGATAACCAAATGCAAAATTGGATTGAAGATAATCTTGCAAAAATGGTAAAAAAGAAGATGAAGTCTACTGCTTCACTTGCTGCTGCTGAAACAAATTTGAAAAAGTTAGATAACCAAATTACAAATGAACGTTCAAAGGTTGAAAGTGAAATGGCAATGGCTAAATTAAAGGCTGAGGGTGATGCTGCATTGGCCGAATCTGAATATAATTTGACATTGTCAAATGTTGCTGTGCAAAAGGCATCTTCACAAAAGGAATTGGCATCAACTTTCGCTTCTACTTATGCTACACCAGCATTGACAAAGTGTTCTACTATGATTTTGAATAGTTATAATACTGATTGTGGAAGTAGTGGAGCTTCTTGCTTTTCAAAAGATGAAGTTAAATCTCAATTTTGGAATTGGATTGGTAATCTAAAGGCAAAGTCAGTTAAAATTAACCGTGAAGGTGATGTTATCCCTTCATCAGATTCCAATTATGATAAATATATTGCAATTTCAAATGGAAGTGCGGATAAGGGTAAGACTGCTGGATATTATCAAATTTATTGTGTTGATATTCCAACATTTAGTTATAAGTTAGCATTCCTTTCTAATTTACCTGGTAATTTGGAAACAAGTTATGGGGCTACTGTAAAGGATCAAGTTAAAAAGCATTTAGAAGAAACTTTCCCAGATAAAAGTGTGTCAAAAGAAAATGAAAATGAAGGGAAATGAAAATGATTAAAAAAATGTTAAAGCATATTCTTGTTTATTTTATTGCAGTAATGATTTCATTTACTTCATATGTTGATATTGCTTTTTCACAAGTTAAAAAAACAACAAAAAAATCTGTGCGAAAGGCAAATACTGGTGCAAAAAAATCATCTTCTAAAAAAACTGCAAGAGCAGGTTCAAGAAAGCGTGCCGCAACTGGTGGTAATGCAAAAACAAGATTAAATACAAGACGTGCCGCAACAACATCATCATTGGCATCAAAGATAGGTAAAAATCTTTCTGAAAGTGCATCTTCTCAAAAGGTGGAAGAACAAAAATGTCGTGAAGCATTTGTGTCATGTATGGATTCTCAAATCAACGATGTTATTGATAAATACACATATCTTTATGATGATGAAGCGGTTCAGGCTTATCTTGATACACAGGAACCTTTCAGATGTTTGTTTTATGATAGGTCAAATTCCCAATTACCACAAAATATGCAGGTGGTTTCAAGTTGTCGTTCTGTGTTAAACGAATCAACTTTGGCAAGTTTTAATATTGCTCAGGACAATATTAATTCATATATAAACAACCAATTTTCAAGTTATTTGACAAGTGCGACTTGTTCCGAATCTGGTGATGCAACATTGACACTAAATACAAAGGCAAAAACAGGAATTTGCGCAACTTGTGAAAAATATAAAACTTTGAATGCGTTTTTATCCGCAAACAAAACTTTTGATAATAATTGGAAAACATATCAAAAATTATGTAAAGAAAAGGTCTTGGTAAATACCTATAAAGATTCAGGAGATTTGCAAGCAACTTCTTCGGAATATCAAGATTTTGTAAATAGTAATTGTTCCGCACGTGATGTGAACGATTTGTATTTTGCATATAATTATTATTGTGATTTACGAAATACCACACTTAAAAGTGCTATTGGTGTTAAAACAAATTATTGTGTCCTTTCATCAGAAGATACAAACACCGATGGTTTAACAGGTGATGCAAAGGTTCGTGCCGAAATTGCAAATGTGTTTGGAACAACATCTTCTGCGGAATATTATAAGGAGGCATTGAAACGACTTGATTCTGGTGAACTTAAGATGGTTAATTTCACAAATTCTGAACTTTATAAACAACGAATCGAAGGTTTAGGTTTGGAAACACTTAAAACTTTTGATATATCATCTTTGCTTAACACATCAACAAAGTGTAGTGATGGATATAAATATAATGCTTCTGTCGGTGCATGCCAACTTTATGATTCAGAAAACAAAAAATATTTTGATGCAAATGTGTCAACGGCGGAGTTTGTTTCAACGACAAGTTCTTCTTCACAGGCTTGTCCATTAGACAATGATACTTATGATAGCTTGCAAAAAAAGTGTGCAAGATGTCCTGCGGGTTCAACATGGAATGAACTTATCCGTAAATGTCAGGGAAATTCAACTTGTGGTAATTCACAGGCTTGCTTTGTTGCCTCTCAACAAGAAGAGGAAAAAGATGCAAGAAGTATTTATACCGATTTAGGTATCAACAGAGATAGTTCTTTGTTTTCTATTAACGTAGTGCCACCTCTTGGGGCTGGATTGGTATTCCCAAGTGCTTTGTTTAACAGAGCTTCAAATTATTGTTTTGATGGAAAGACAAAGTCATTAAGCGGTGTTAGTTCAACTGTCGCCCAAACCTATCGTGAATTTAATAAAAACAAAACCTTACTTGCTTCATGTAAAGCTACATACAAGGCAGATTTGGAAAGATATTATTTGTCAGGTTTTTGGCCAAAATCAGATGTGGAACCATCTTCTGATGGAACATATAACACAAATACCGATTATGCCGAACTTGATTTTATGAGTGCAAAAAAATCATGTGATATGTATGAAGCAAACTTGATTTCTGTGCGTGATACAAGCTATGCAAAATTTGATACACAAATCAAAAATTATCTTGAAGATGCTTTGGCTGTGATTATTAAAAATAAAGTTAAAGATATTACAACCATTTCCGATGTTGCAAACGCATTGAAAAAAGATGATGCAACCCGAACAATTAACACTATTACTGCAAAGGCAGAGTTAGCACAACAAAAGGTTCAAACTGCGATTGACAAGGCAAATTATGAAATGGAAGCCAATACCACAAAAACACAACAGGATAAACAATATCTTGCAAATGTGGAAAAAATGAAAAGTGCAGTTATGGAAACAAATGGAACCAGTGTGCTTAACAAATGTTCCGAAATTGGTTCACAAATGACAGATTATTTTGTTAATCATTCAAGTTCAATTAGTGGTTTTGATTTTGTAAATGCCCTTAAATTATTAACGGTAAAGGCAAATTCTTCAGGTAATGTTTATGTAAAACCAAACAGTGCGTATGGAATTACAGGTGATGCAAACTATGATGCATTATCAAATGCGGAATATCCTGAACTTACATGTGTTGATTTGCCAGATTTCGATAAATCAAATGCAATGAAGAATATACAGACAAAAATTCGTGAATTTAGCTTTGAACACACCGATTCACAAAAGGTTAAAATGGAAGGCGGAAGTGGCACATTGTCCGCAGGTGTGTATAAAGTTGTTGTTCAAGGTGCCGGCGGTGGCGGTGGCGGTAGTGTGTTCGGTTGTCAAACATCTGGTGGTGATGGTGGTTGGGGACAATATAAATATGAAACATTTATTGTTGTCAATGATACAGCCTTTACCTATACAGTAGGTGCTGGTGGTAAAGGTGGTAGTTCAGCTAAGGCAGGTAAAGATGCAGGTGATGGTGGTAAAGGTGGCTCATCAAGTTTTAGTATACCAGAATTAGTTTCTATTGTATCAGAAGGTGGTAATGGTGCTGAAGGTAGTTATACTAGAGCAAAGTTCATGCATTGGTCATGTCATAATGGTGATAATGCTACTGACCTAGACTATGTTGAAGGTAAAAAATCTTCAGATTGTTCAAAAAGTGGCTCTAGACATGGAACAAATGATATTCGAAGAGGTGGTTGTGGTGATGTAGGTGAGAATTACGGTTGGGGTGGTGGACCTGGTGATGTGTCAATCTATCGATTCTAAAACTTTTTCAAATAAGAAAAATGGGGTGCAATTTTAAAACGGCACCCTTTTTATTTATTGATTTTGTCCCTTTTAATTTGATGTTGGAACACCAGATGAATTAAATTTTCCAATGTTTCCAAATAATTCCTGAAAGAAATTTAATTCGATTGCAGATGGAAGCTGTGTTTTTTTATCCTCGTTAATCTGTATTTTTTTATTACTTATATTTGTTAATTTGATTTTTTCAATTTCATCGTTTGCATTAAATTGAATTGAAAGTATTTCATATTTTGAAAACATTGGATCCAAAAATGCAAATATGTCCCCTTCGGCTGTGTAATAAAACCATTTTTCATTGCCAACAAAATTTATTGATGCAGGAGAACCCAAAATTTCGTAAATGTCCTTTTTGCTTGTGGCATTTTTTATTTGTGTTATTTGACTTTGTCGTATTGGAATACCAGATTTGTATTCGCGGGTGATACAACCACATAATAAAAACGCACATAATGTTCCAGTTAAAATTTTCATTTTATCCTCCTTTGGTTTTGATTATAGCAAGTTATTTTTTAATGTCTATTTTTTTATTGAGAAAGTCGTTTTTATATCTTATAATTACTTTAGAAATTTTAATTTAAAAGAGAGAGAAAATGAAAAAATTTTTCGTGTTTGTTATTGGTTTGACTTGTGCCTCTTTGAACCTTATGGCGGCAAGAACATCTTCAAAAAAAAGGACTTCGTTAAATACAACTTCTTCTGTGAAGTTAAAGGACCCTTCTGAAACAGAATGTCGTGAAAATATTGATTATTGTTTTAATCGTTATTGTTTTGATAAAAAAACTTTGGAAAAGGGGGTGTATTCAAAATGTGGAAGTGTGTCAGCTTCGACTATACAACTTAATGTCGAAGATTGTTTGGATACACGTGCCGTGATAAAGGAATTGAATTTGAATACTGGGTGTAAGGCTTATACCTATAATTATATTGTTTCTTTGCTTGCGGGAAAGGATAAAATTGAAACCGCGTTGAAAAAGTCAACAAAGGAATGTCAAAGTGCCTCACTTGCCCTTGAATCCGCAAAAAAGTGTTGGGCGGAAATGATTGCGTCTGATGGAAGTATTGATGCCTCTTTGCGTTCAAAGTTGACAACTCTTTGTGGGTATAATCAAAGCCGTGATGAAAATATGGTGGACCGTTTTTATAAGGCGGGTGATTATGGCGATTCAAATATCGGGGCCCAGATGGATATGTTGTTGACTGGGCAAAATACAAAAAAACGTGAAAATTGGCGTCAGGTTGTTGATGGCGTTTTGGCTGGATATATGGAAATGGCTGAACTTGCCTGTGGCGAGGAGGATTATTCTTTGACAAAGGTCAATGATTATGACCTTGATAATCGTGAAAATTTGGCTTATGTAAGGGCGAGGGCTCAGGCGGAGGAGCTTGGCCGTGCAACCGCAAACAAGATTGTTAATTATTGGTTCAGAAGTGTGGACTGCCTTAATTCCCCTTTGCCAGTTGGTGGTGAAAGATGGCAATTTGTGGAAGATGGGGCTCCTGAATGCCGATTGGTTTGTAAGTATGGGTATGAACAAGGCAATACAAGTAGCGAATGTGTGAAAACAAAACTTTCAAATTTCGTTGGGTTGAATTTGGGGCTTGGAACTGGTGATATGACAGCCGTTGGAAAAAGTAATGTTACGGTCAATGATAATGATGATAATGTTTCTTTGACCGATTTGAAAATGCCATCTTCATCATCACCTTATTCTTCTCCGTCTGTTGGTGTAAGTGGGGCTTCAAATTGTTCAAGTGCTTTGCCATCACAAAACTTTAGCTTAACAAAAGGTGGAATTTGTAAGGTATTTTTCCCAAATTGTGCAAGTGGGAATCTCGGCACACGAAATTGGTATGAACGTTTTACCAGTGGTGGTAATGAGTTCTTCTGTATTGGCGAATCTTCCGGTCGTTTTGATTACAAAATTTCTTTGACCTTGGGACGAATCAATTCTGTGTTCGGACAATCATTTACACAGTTTGGAAGTCAATATGCAAATGGTGCGTCATTGTATTTATACAATAATTGTGCTTCTTTTTGTGGTGGTAATGGTGGCAGTGGTGGTGATTGTGCCGATGTGCCAGACCTTAACATCAAATATGAAACAAGGAAAAAGTGGGATACATTTTTGGAAACTCATACTTTACCAAATTGCACAAATAATGAAAAGCAAAGGTTGATAAGTTTGTTTAAAGCCTATGATGAGTGTAAGAAGATTGGTAATGGAAGGGCTTGTCCTAGTGAAAGTGATATTGTCGGGGTTATGAGTCAAATTAAAAAGTGTGCTTGTGCTAGTGGTGGTGCAAGTAGTGGAAGAAAAAGTAGTAGTGGCGTTTCAACCACAGGAAAGTCCTCTGTTGCGACAACTTCTGTTACAAAGGAATGTCCAAGTATTCCGAATATTAAGTATGTTGATAATGTGGCAATAGAGTTAGATGTTGCGGAAAAGTTTATTACTATAATTTCAAATATGTCTTCAAATCCGAATAATTGTGATACTTCCTCTTTGCCTGAATGGAAAAAGTATGTTGGTTGGGCATCAAATGATGGGACAGAGTTGGCTGACCCAATATCAACTATTACAGAGTTGAAGAGGTCTGCTATTAAATTTAGGAATTGTATGTGCGGTTTGAAGTAATCAAAAAAATCCCCCTTTTAAAGGGGGTAAATTTTTATTTGTTTTGTGATTTTTTTATCATATCTGGCATATTGATTTTGAACCAGCTTTCGATTTTTGGGGACAGATAGGCGATTGCCAAATCTCGACCAAGTTCAAGGGATATGTTTTTATAAAGTTTATCCAAATCCACGTTTTCAAAGTTAAGTTTGTGATTTATTTTCATACTTTTTGTAAGAACAAAAACATCATCGTTTATTTTTGGTTGATTAAGTTTTTCAGATTTTTTTAATGGTTTTATTATTTCATCTTCGGTTGTTTTTTGTGTGATGACTGGTTTTATGAAAATGTCATCATCTGCCAAAGGTTGAACAATTTTGTTTGTCATTTCCCTTGATGATGAAAGTTCCTTCATTTCTTCGAATGATAATGAAGAGTTTCTTTTGTTTGTTGGGTATTCAGATGAAACTTCGTAATGTTCTTCCTCTTCATAATATGAAGATTTTGTTTCTCTGTCTGATAATGCCCTTTTGATACGTTCTAAAATTTCGTCCATTGATGGGCTGTCTGAATAATTACTTGGCATTTTTCCCTCTCTTTTTATTATATATTTATCATAGCAGATTTTAGTTGTAAAATAAAGTTAAAAAACGATTTAAAATCTTTTAAATATATGTTATTCTTTTTATATAAAGGAGAATTAAAATTATAGTCGTTTTAGAGCCATCGTTTGATTTTATTGTGAATGCAAGTGGAAAACTTATGCTTGTGATGTTGGCAAGACCAAGTTCACCATTAAATCCATTTATGGTTTTTGATGGGAAAAAGTTGCTTGCGTTGTTTCGTGATGAAAATGAAATTGTGAAACTTTCCTATATTCCAAGAAAGGTATTAAAGGCTTTGCGTTTGGTAGATGAAGTCAATATTACGGAAATGAATGAAGATAGTCAGGCTTTGCGTCAATATAAGGTTAAAGTTATTTTGGATTCCAATTTGAAAAAGAAACTTAAACGCGAAGAAAAATTCTTATATTAAATTTCAAAATTTTGTGGGTAAATTTTCTCCTTGATTTTATAGGTGTTTTTTTTGTATATTCTTTTAATACTTTATTTTTCTGAAAGGATTTATTATGAATAAAATTGAAAATTTAAAGGGGTATAGTTTAATTCATAGAAGAGCATTCGTTTTGGAAAAAATTTTGCTTTCTGAATTTCTTTCAAAAATTGATGCTAATGTTAAAACTATTTCTGAAAACAACTCTTATGATATGGAAAAGGAGCTTGAAACTTACTATGCTTTAAAGGCAAATTTAAGAGTAAGTTTGGAAAAGCTCCTTGATAAATATTCTTTTGGTGAAGTTTCTTATCTTGAAACAGAACTTTCTTACAAAGATGATGAAAATTCAAAACGACTTTCTCGAGTTTTGGAACTTTATCTTTATACTAGATTAAGATAGATGGTTTTTCTTCTTCTTTGTCTTTGTTCATAGATTCTTCGTATAATTTTAAATCTTCTAATTCTTCGTCGTTTAGAAGATTTAATTTTTGAAGAATTTTTGCAGCGATAAGTTGTTCTGCATCACGCTTTGATGGTCCACTTGCAGTTTCGGTTATATCTCCGATAGTGCTTGTTATTGTGAATGTTGGAGCATGAGCAGGGCCGTCCTTGCTTATCAATGTATAAGTAGGGTGGGTGCCATAAGTTTTTTGTGTGTATTCTTGGAGTTTTGTTTTTGAATCCTTTAATGGAGTTCTTGATTTTTCGATGTTTTCGGCCCAAAGTTTGCTTATGATTTTGAATACAGTTTCAAAACCACTGTCAAGGTAGATTGCCCCAAGAAGAGCTTCGGTTGAATCAGCAAGAATATTTTTGTTTTTATAACCTTTTCTTTTTAATTCTTGAGGTGAAAGTTCAAGAAGGTCGGAAATTCTTATTTTATCAGCAATACCAGCCAAAGTTTTTGCAGATACAAGTGAAGAATGACGAATTGCGAGTGAACCTTCGTCTTCAAGTGGATAATTTTCATATAATAATGTTGCAATAGTAAGTCCCAAAACTCGGTCGCCTAAAAATTCAAGACGTTGATTGTTTTCAAGGCGATTTTTTGAAAAACTTGAGTGGGTAAGAGCACGTTTTAAAAGGACAACTCGTTTGAAACGGTAATCCAAAATTTCACAAAAATCATCATAAGTTATTTTTGTTTTCTTTGGTTTTTTTTCTGGTTTTGGGGCATATATATCATCAACTATTGTTTCTTTTATCATTTTCTTTACCTTATTTTATTTTGTTAAAAAGTCGTTCATATCTGATTGGTTTTAAGTATTTCCAAAATTCAAATATGTTTACAGAATTGTTATGAGAATAAAAAATTAAGTTTGCATGTCCGATTAAATCACGGCGGTGAATATATCCGACTTCGTTCAAAAATCTGCTGTCTTCGGACATATCGCGATTATCACCCATCATAAAATAGTGGTTTTTAGGAACAATATATTCTTGGGTGTTATCCATTGGTTCAGAATCACTTATTTCAATTACAAAATGTTCCTTTCCGTTTGGAAGAGTGTATTTGTATTTGTTAAGTTCGATTGCTTCACCTTTGAAATTTGGGATTTCCTTATATGCAATAGTATATTGGTCCTTTTTTAATGGACGACCGTTTAGGTATAATTTTTTTGTATCAATTATTGTTAATGTTTGAGCATCTTTGGTTGTGATTGTGATGCTGTCAGATTTCCTTAGATTATAAGGAAGATTTACAATGAAAAACTTGTCAATATATTCACGTTTAAGAGGTTTGCCATTGATGTTTAAAATGCCATTTTTGACTTGGATTTTATCACCTGGTTTTCCGATAAGTCGTTTGATATAATTATCAGGGTGTCCCTTTATTTTTTTGAAAACTATTACATCACCAACTTCTGGTTCTGTAAAGAAAATACGGTCCTTTATTATAGGAAGAGAAAATGGAAATGATTGGCGGGAATATCCGTATGAAATTTTTGATACGAATAAATGGTCTCCGACAAATAAATTTGGTATCATTGAATCGGAAGGAATATGAAATGGTTCGATTGCAAAAGTGCGAATGATTATTGCAAGTGTTGCAGCCCAAAATATTGCCTTTATTGTTTCTTTGAATTCTTCAGATGCTTTTTTCTTCTTTTTTCCCATTTTTTTCTCTTTTTTTATCAAAAATTTTTATCTTTATAATAATAAAGAATTATGAGAAAAAATACAATGATAAAATTAAAAAATATCTAATTTATTTCGTTTGTTTCGGAATTGGAATTTTGGTTTATGTTTTGTGGCAAAGTTATTTTTGCATAGCGAGGGTCGTCCCTGCATTCCAAAAGCCAAATATCATAGTTTGGGTGTTCCATTGCAGAAAGACTTGGAGATGAGGAAAACATCCAACCGGAAAATATTACATTTCCCTTCTTTACTGATGTAAGTTCTTCTTTGAAATCTGTATTTATTTCGGTAATTTGAACGAATGAAGAATTTTCAGGTGTTTCATCTTCTGGTCGAGTGAAGCATGCCTTCATATCAATCAAAATATTTTCAAATATGGTTTGTTCACCAACAGGTATTTCAATATCCTTTGTGCGACCAGTTTGTTTGTTAAGGGCACGAATAGTTGCCTTGTTTTGAGGAATATTTGTAAATGCAAAAGTTGCATTTGAAAAAATTGTAAATGCAACACATAAAATCAATTTAAAGTTTAGTTTAGTCATCTTTATTTACTTGTTTTGAATATTATATCGCTTATGATTTCTTCTAATGTTTTGAATGGTTTTGATTGTAATTTACCATTTGGTTCAATAAGTTCCTTTGATGAACCTATTTCAAGTTTTATATATTTTGCACCAATTATTCCATAAGTTGATATTTGTGCGGTTGTATTTTTTGGAAATTTATATTTGCTGTCGATTGACATCATTACATCAACTGTATAATCAATAGGGTTTAGTTTTGTTTCAATCACAGAACCAACCTTTACTCCGTTCACAGAAACATCTGCACCACGGGAAAGCCCACCAATAGATGAGAAATTTGTATATAAATTGTATCCAGAAATATTGTTTGTTTTTGCGGATAAAATACCCCAAATAAGGAAGTATATAGCAATAAACAATATTGCAAATCCAACGATTGTTTCAAATGGATTTTTGTTTTTTGAAAGAGTCATAAAAAAGTTAATGAAACCCTTGGTTATTTTATTTTGAAATTTAGATAAACCATTTTCGTTTTTCTTAACCATTTTATGACCCCCTTTTTATTTAAAAGTTATTTTGCTTCGGCTGATTTTTCTTCACTTACTTTGTGTGTAGTTGCTAAATCTTCAGCAATTCTTGCCTTTTTACCGAATAAAGTTCTTAAGTAGTAAAGTTTGCTTCTTCTTACTTTACCATATTTTACAACTTCGATTTTTGCAACGTTTGGTGAGTAAAGAGGAAACACCTTTTCAACACCTTCACCGAAAGAAATTTTTCTTACTGTGAAAGATGAGCTTAAACCACGATTTTTTCTTGCAATACATACACCTTCAAATAATTGGATACGTTCATTTTTTCCTTCGATAACTTTTGTATGAACTTTTACTGTATCACCAGCTTTGAAGTTTGGTATTGTGTGTGTTGATAATTTTTCAACATTTTTCTTTTCGATAAGTTTTAATAAATTCATTTTTTTACCTTTCTAGTTATAAGTTTAATAATACAATGTTGTTTTTATTTTTCAATGTTTTTTAGCAAATCAGGTCTGTTTTTTTTCGTTATTTCCAAAGATTTAGCCATTTTCCACTCTGAAATCTTTTTATGGTGTCCTGATTTTAAAATTTCTGGAACGGATAGGTCCTTCCATACATCAGGGCGGGTATATTGTGGGTATTCAAGCATACCATTTAATGTTTCAGAAAAACTTTCTTCACTTAAGGAATGTGCACTTCCCAAAACATTTGGAAGAAGACGGGTTGTTGCATCAAGTATTGGAAATAGAGCAGTTTCACCACCAGATAAAACAAAATCGCCAAGGCTGATTTCTTCTATTTCATAATATTCAATTACACGTTCGTCAATGCCTTCGTAATGACCACAAATAAAGGTTGTTTCTTCCTCTTGACTTAAGCGTTCGGCAATAGCTTGATTGAAAATTTTTCCGCGAGGTGAAAGGTATATTATTGATCCCTTTTTATTTTCGCGAGAATAAACACTATCTATTGCATAGCCAAGTATGTCAGGTTTTAAAAGTTGTCCTGCACCACCGCCATAAGGAGCATCGTCAACTGTTTTATAATTGTCAGTTGCGAAATCTCTTATATTTACTGTGTTTAAGTTTAATATTTTATTGTCTATTGCCCTTTTGATAATGGAATGATTCATACAATCAAACATTTCTGGGAATAGGGTTAAAATATTAACTTTCCAACAAGTGTTCGCAGTCAATTTTTATATATTCCTTTTCTTTGTTTATTTCTTTGACAGAGTCCTTGTTCATTGAAAGGAGTGCAGTTTTTTTATCATTGTCCAATTCAATTTCCAAAATGTCGCCAGCACCAAAGTTTAAAATTTGTAAAACTTTACCAACAGAAGAATTGTTTGTATCAATGACCTTGAAATTTTCAAGTTCAGATACCAACACATCTTTTTCATTATCAATGATAGATGAACGTTTTGCATAAAGTTTTTTACCCTTTAATGTTTCGGCAGTAGTTCTGTCTGAAATGTCATTTATTGCCACAATAATAATATCAGATTTTGCACGGCTTTTAAGTTGGATTTTGTATTCATTTCCAAGTTCATCTGTTAATGGAGAATAATCACAGATTGATACAGGATTTGTGGTAAAAGATTTTATCTTTACCAAACCACGAATGCCGTGGGCATCATAGATTTTTCCAACTAAAACTTTATCTGATATTGTCATTTTTACCTTTTTGCTATTGTATTATGTTAAGCAGCAGGAGTTTCTTCTGTTGCAGGAGCTGTTTCTTCAGCTGGTTTGTTGTCAGCTTCGAATTTTGCTTGTGCTTCTGCTTCAGCTTGTTTTCTTGCTTCTTCTTCAGCTTTTCTTTTTTCTTCTTGAGCTTTTAATCTTTCTTGAGCTTTTGCTTTTGGAAGAGGTTTTTTAGTTTGTTTATCATTGATAACATATTTACCAAGGATACCAGCTTCGCTTAAAAATCTTGAAACTTTATCTGATGGTTGAGCACCGATAGATAACCAGTATTTAATTCTGTCAACAACAAGTGTTACACGTTTTGGATCTTCCTTTGGAAGCATTGGATTGTATGTTCCAACTTTTTCAATGAAATCACCATCACGAGGAGCACGGCTATTTGCTACTACTATATGATTAAAAGGACGTTTTTTTGAACCTTTTCTTGATAATCTTATTTTTACAGACATATTTATTCCTTTCGTTGTCTTTTGGTTTGTAAAATCAAGTTCTTAGTTAAACAAAAAATCGATAAAGAGTGAAAACTCACCATTTACCGTATTCTCCCATTCTTATTTAACTATCGGGAAATCCTTATAAAATTAGCATTATTTTATTTTAAAGTCAAGAGGAAAAGTTAATGTGTAAAATGGAGTGCTGTATAGGAAAAATTTCTTTTCTTGGTTCTTTTATTTTTATCAAAGTTGTGATATAATACATATTTTTTAAATATGGAGTTTTATTATGAAAAAAGTGTATACACATAAAAAAGATGATGATAAAGATAAATTTGTTGAATTTTTAACAGCAGTTGTTGGAATAAGTCTTGGAACAATATTGGGATTGTCAATGGCTGGGTTTTTCTCATCTAAAAAAATGGTAAATCCGGAAGATTATGCAAAAACTCAACAAATTAAGGCAGAAAAAGAATTTGAAAAACAACAAAAAATTGAGTTGGTAAAACAGCTTTTACATATTTCTGCTAATTCTAAATAATAAAAAAAAAGCCCCGTTTTGGGGCTTCTTTTATACTTCTATATCTTTTTTAAATTTATTGTGCCACCAATTTTTTACCTTTGCACGTAATCTTACTCCTATTAAAATCATACAAGGAGTTACAACTAAGGTTAAAATTGTTGCAAAACCCAATCCAAAGATAACTGACTTTGAGAATGCAGCCCACATATCCATAGATGGTGAACCAATGGTTATGTTTGCATTTATAAAGTCGATGTTAAGTTTTAATGCCATTGGAACAAGTCCCAACATAGTTGTGATTGTTGTAAGATAAACAGGACGAATTCTTTGAAGTCCAGTTCTTATCAATGCATCAAATGGGTCGCTTACTTTGTGTTTTATTTCGTTATAAGCATCGATTAACACAATGTTATTGTTAACAACGATACCAGCAAGTGATACGATTGCAAGTCCAGTCATAACGATAGAGAATGTATCTCTTGTTATAACAAGTCCCAACAAGATACCAATTGTTGAAAGTAAGATTGAGAACAATACCATAAATGTATCATAGAAGCTGTTAAATTGTGTAAGCAATATGAATAACATTAAGAATATTGCAGCACTAAATGCTTTGATAACGAAGTTCATACTTTCTTTGCTGTCTTCGTCTTGACCAGCAAATTTGATTTGAATTTTTTCTGGTGCAGGGTTTTGTTTTTCATATTTCTTTAATGCAGAAATTTTTTCAGCAGCATAAGCTCCTTCTTCTACATCAGCAGAAATTTTCAAAATTCTTTTACCATTTATTCTTTGAATCATATTTACTTTTGGTGCAGGAACTATGTTTACAAAGGTTGATAGTGGAACAGAACTGTTTGTTCCAGCAACAACGTAAAGGTTATCAATCATATTAAGTGCACGGAAAGCCTTTGGAAAACGAACAAGTATGTCGATTTCTTCATCGCTGTCGGCTGGCATATAACTTGAAACTTTTGTTCCGCGAGTCATCATTTGAACGATACTTCCAATAGAAGATATATTCACACCAAACTTTGCAGCTTGGGCTTTGTTAATTTTCATTTCCCATTGAATACCAGGAAGAGGGAGAGTATCTTCAATATTGATAAATCCACCAATTTGATTCATCGCAGTTTTCATATATTTATAACCATTATTTAATAATTCTTGGTTATCTTCGTTTGAGGAAATTTCAATTTCGATAGGTTTTCCTGTGACAGGACCCTTATCTTCCTTTAAAATTTCAATAATCGCACCAGAAATATTTGCAAGTTTTTCATCAAGTTTTTCAATGATGTAAGATGCACGAGGACGTTCTTGCCAATCAAGAAGTTCAACTTGGATATATCCGATAACGTCTTCTGATGCGTTATGTGATTTTGCACCAGTTCGAGAATAAACGTTCACAAAGTATGGAAGTTCAGAAACCAAATCTTCTACTTGTTTTACGAATTTACTTTTTTCATCAATGGATAGATTTCCACGTGCGTGAACATTTATGTTGATGAAGTCAGGTTCTGATTCAGGGAAGAATTCTACACCAACACCAAATTTTGCATAGGTATAGAATGATAAGAACAAAGTTATCATTATTACGCCAAGGACTTTCCATGGTCTTTCCAATGCAAAGTGTAAAATTCTGTAGTAGAATTTCATATAGCCCTTTAATTTTTCATATTCTCCATTTTCACTTGCAAGAACTTGAGTTTTTTCTTCTTCTTTCATTGCACCAGCTTTGCCGAATATGGCTCCGAATATAGGAATAAAGATAAGTGCAACTATAAGTGAAGCTGATAAAATACAGATAACAGAAATAGGTAAGTATTTTAAGAATTCACCAATAATTCCAGGCCAGAAAATAAGTGGTGCGAATGCAACCAATGTTGTAAGTGTTGATGAAATAACTGGAATTGCCATACGGTCAGATGCTTCTGCATACGCATCAACTCGATCTGCTCCTTCGGTCATTTTTTTATCTGCATATTCTGTGATAACAATAGCTCCATCAACAAGCATACCTACTGCAAGGATAAGACCAAACAATACAACCATATTGATACCAATTCCTAATGCACCCAAGAATAATAATCCAAGGAGGAATGATATAGGAATTGAAAGTCCAACAAGAAGACCTGTTCTTGTGCCAAGCATTAACACAACGCAAACGATAACAAGAACCATTGATGAAATAACATTGTTTTGAAGGTCAACAAGGTTTTCATCAATTTTTTCAGCAGAATCATTTGTTAATTTTACAACAACATTGCTTGGAATTGTGTCTTGTGCTTCTTCTAAAACTTTTTTAACCATTGCAACGATGTTGATTGTGTTTGCACCACTTCTTTTTTTAACTTCCAATGATAAACTTGGTTGTTTGTTCATACGAACATATTCTGTGGCATTTGCAAAATTACGACGAATGTCAGCAATGTCGGCAAGTTTTACAACTGCATCACCTTCAACTTTGATAGGAAGGTTTAAAACATCATCAACATTTTCAATTAAACCAGGGACCTTTATAGGAAAAGAACCCTTTTCAGTTTCAATGTTTCCAGCAGGAATCAAAATATTTGATGAAGAAAGAGATGCTCCTACACTTGATAATGATAATTTATAAGCGTCCAATTTTGCAGGGTCGATTAAAATTTCAATTTGTTCATCGCGTTTTCCACCAAGTTCAGCTTCAAGAACTCCTGGAATTGTTTCAATTGTATCTTGTAATGTTTCAGCGATGTTCATCAAAGTTTTTTCAGGAGCATTTCCGTAGACATTAACAATGGCAATCGCAAATTCTGATGTATTGATTTCCTTTATAATAGGTTCATCAATATCTTTTGGCATATTTTGCTTTGCATCGTCAACGGCATCTTTTGTTTCACGAAGGCAAGTTTCAGAATTTATACCAACGTTGAATTCAAGAAGAATTTGACAATAACCTTCATAACATTTACTTGTCATTTCTTTTAGACCACTTATGGTTTTAAATTCCTTTTCAAGTGGTTTTGCAATCAATCTTTCGCCATCTTCTGGTGAAATACCTGTGTAATTTACAGTTGTGATTATGTAAGGAATTTTTACATCAGGAAATGATTCCTTTGGAAGACTTAAGTATGTCATAATTCCAGCTATTGTGCATAAAAACAAGCTGAATAAGAATACTCTAGTTCTACCTATAGCTATTTTTACAATTGACATTTATATCTCCTTTTAAATTATTTTTGCAAAACTAAATTAGTATTTTCAACAAATTTAGGCTCAACTTTTTCACCGACTTTTACAAATTCTGCACCTGCAATAATTACGTTTGCATTTGTTGGAAGTCCAGATACCCAAAGTCCATTAGCTTCTTCCTTTATTATTTCGATTGGATAGAAGTGAACTATGTTTTCATCATCAATAGTTTTTACACCAACTTCACCATTATCACCGAATGTTAAGCATGATGAAACACTAAGTTTTATAGCAGAAACTGTATTAAGAGGGAATAAAATTTCGGCTGTTAAACCTTCTACTATTTTATCGCCTTTGTTGTTTGCTTCAAGTTCGATTGAGAAAGTTCTTGTTGATGTATTTGCAATAGAATCTACATATACAAGCATTGCTTCGATTTTTTGTTTGCTTGAAAGTGTAGCATTTGCAACAACACCATTTCTTACATTTGAAATATATTTTTCTGGAATTTCTGCCTTTATTTTAATTGGGTTAAGGTTTAAGAAAATACCTATATTATCACCAGATTTTACATAAGAACCTTCTTCTACATTTAATTCATTTACAACACCATCAAATGGAGCACGAAGAACTGTATGTTCAATATCAAGTATTATTTGGTCAAGTGTTGCACGTGCAGTTTTGTATGCTGCTTCACTTGAAACAAAATCAACACGTGAAATTAAGTCTTGTTCAAGAAGAGTTTTTGCAGTGTTAAATTCGATTTCGGCTTTGTCTTTTGCAGCTTGGGTTGCACGAAGTTTTGCCATTCTGTCTTCCATTGCCAAAGTGATTATTGCATCACCTTTTTTAACGTATTGACCTTTTTTCTTATTGATTGTTTTTACAATACCATCAGTTCTTATTTTAAGATTTACTTTTTCACTTGCTTCTGTGTGGCCGTAAATAAGAATATCAGAAATGATGTTTTTTGCAGTTAATTTTTCAACATCTACTTTTATAAGTTTGACTGTTGGTTCTTCTACAACCTTAGCTGGGCTGAAAAACATACCAAAACCAAACCAAGCAATTAAGCCAATGAATATTAGATACACAAATTTTGTGGAACCCTTTTGTTGTCCGAGTCGTGAATTTATGTATTTGTCATGTATTTGTCTTATCATTATAAACTCCTTGTTTATTTTTCCTATTTTTAAAAAATATATTGCGAATAATGTTTTAAGAGTATAGAATTGAAAATTATTTTTGTAAATAGAAAAAGACATAAAATTTAATAAAAAAACATTTGTGTCAAATAATAAATAAAAAGGGAAAAATATGACAAAAAAATATGATTTTAGTTTTATAGAAAAGAAGTGGCAAATAATTTGGGAAAATGAAAAAACTTTTGATGCAAAAATTGATAAATCAAAGAAAAAATATTATACTTTGATTGAGTTTCCTTATCCATCAGGAGCAGGTCTTCACGTGGGACATCCTCGTTCATTTACTGCTATGGATATTATTTCAAGAAAAAGAAGAGCCGAAGGTTATAATGTTTTGTTTCCTATTGGTTTTGATGCATTTGGACTTCCTACTGAACGATATGCAATAAAAAATCATATTCATCCCGCAGTGGCAACAAAACAAAATGTTGCTAATTTCACAAAGCAATTAAAATTACTTGGGTTTTCTTTTAATTGGAGTGGTGTTGTTAATACAACTGACCCAGAATATTTTAAATGGACTCAATGGATGTTTTTGCAAATGTATAAAGCTGGACTTGCTTATAAAGGTGAAGAAACTATTTCTTGGTGCCCAGAATGTAAAATTGGTATTGCAAATGAAGAGTTGGAAGCTGGTCATTGTGAACGTTGTGGAAGTGAGGTTGTAAAAAAGAAAAAATCTGCTTGGATTTTGAAAATGCAATCTTATTCTGATAAACTTTTGGAAGGTTTGAAAAAAGTTGATTTCCCAGAAAGTGTGAAAAAAATGCAAGCTGATTGGATTGGTAAATCAGTTGGTGCAGAAGTTGATTTTTCAATTAAAAATAGTGATGAAAAATTAAAGGTATTTACTACACGACCAGATACTATTTTTGGGGTTAGTTATATGGTGATTGCACCAGAACATAGTTTGATTGAAAAATTTAAAGCTCAAATTAAAAATATTGATGAAGTTGTTGCTTATCAAAATGAGGCAAAGAAAAAATCTGAATTTGAGCGTTCTCAACTTAATAAAAATAAAACAGGTGTCAAACTTGATGGTATTATGGCTGTTAATCCATTTAATGGTAAGGAAATTCCTATATTTATTTCTGATTATGTGTTGATGGGATATGGAACTGGTGCGATTATGGCAGTGCCTGCTCATGATGAAAGAGATTGGGAATTTGCACATAAGTTTAATCTTCCTATTATTCCTGTATTAAAGGGTGATGTTGATGTGGAAAAGGAAGCCTTTGTTGGTGATGGTGAACATATCAATTCTGAATTTTTAGATGGCTTGAATAAGGAAGATGCGATTGCCAAAATTGTGAAAGTTATGGAAGAAAAGGGTATTGGAAAATCTTCTGTTAAATATCGTATGATGGATTGGGTATTTACTCGTCAAAGATATTGGGGTGAACCTATACCTATGATAAATTGTCCTCATTGTGGTTGGGTGCCAATGAATGAAAAGGATTTGCCTCTTACACTTCCAGAAATTGATGATTATATGCCAACAGATGAGGGGTTGTCTCCTCTTGCAAAGGCAAAAGATTGGGTAAAGGTAAAATGTCCAAAATGTGGTGCAGATGCCGAACGTGAAACCGATACTATGCCAACTTGGGCTGGTTCTTCTTGGTATTATTTAAGGTATATGGACCCTCACAATAAAGACGAATTTGCATCAAAAGAAGCTCTAAATTATTGGGGTCAAGTTGATTGGTATGAAGGTGGTGCAGAGCATGTCACACGACATTTACTTTATTCTCGTTTTTGGCATAAGGTCTTATATGATTTGGGTCTTGTTCCATTTGATGAACCATATAAAAAGCGTTCTATGCATGGTATGATTTTAGCATCTGATGGTGAAAAAATGAGTAAGTCAAAGGGTAATGTTATAAATCCTGATGATATTGTAAAGGAATATGGTGCTGATACTCTTCGTGTATATGAAATGTTTATTGGTCCGTTTGAACAGGCTGCGGCTTGGTCAACAACTTCTATGATTGGTATTCATAGATTTTTGAAAAGGGTATTTGAGTTGGCTCAAAATGTAGCTGATATTCCAATGAATCAAAAAGATGAGTTGGTATTGCATCAAACAATAAAAGATGTTAGCGAACGTATTGAAACAATGAAGTTTAATACCGCGGTTTCTTCTTTGATGGTTATGTCAAATTATATGGGTAGTTTGGAAAAAATTCCTTTGTCTATGATGGAGGATTTCGTAAAATTGCTTAATCCATTTGCTCCTCATATAGCAAGTGAAATTTGGGAAATGCTTGGTCATAATTCAAGAATTGATTTTGAACCTTTCCCAGAATTTAAGGAAGACAAAATTAAAACAACAAATGTTAATATTGTGATTACTATAAATGGTAAAAAGCGTTTAGAAATGGAAATACCAGCAGATTTGAGTGATGATGATGTAAGAACTTTGGTATTTGATAATAATGCTTTGAAACCATATATTGATGGTAAGGAAATAAAAAAGGTTATTGTTGTTAAAAATAAGATTGTAAATATTGTTGTTTAGTTAAAAAAAGCCCTTTTTATTAAAGGGCTTTTGTCTTAAGCATTTTTATAAGAGCAGATAAAATTTTATGTTTTGTAGATTTTCTTGTATATTTTGGTTGAGAAAATAATTTCTTTAGCTCTTTTTCGTTATAGTCTTTATTTGATTCAAATTCGCATAAATTTCCATTTTTATCAAGTGGTTTAAACTTTCCTTTTGGAAAATTGTTTAGTTCAGTTTCTGTTAAACTTCTTATTTGCATAATATAATACTCCTTATTTGAAAGGGTAATATATTATCACATTTTTATGGACTTATCTATAATAAAATGAAAATTTTAGTAAATTATTCTCGTTCTGAGATTTTCATAAGGTTTAAAAGTCCATTGATTTTTATATTTTCACCAGATTTGAATGCAAAAATGTCTTCCTTTTTTACAGGAGTTTCATTTATTGTTCCGTTTCCATCAATTACAAATAAAAGTGTTATATCAGATGGATTTTTGCCTTTTATTTGTGAAGAATAGCTATCTTTTACATCAATTTTTTCCAAATTGAAATAAGGGCAGTTGAAAGTTTTATCAAATTGTTTTACCTTTTGATTTTCAGAATTTTTTATGCAATTTACACCCTTTTCAATATGACATTCACGACCACGGCCGTAATCATAAAGTCGGTATGTTATATCGCTTGATTGTTGGACTTCTAAAATCCTTAAACCGCCACAAATTGCATGAACGGTGCCGGCTGGAATATAAATAAAATCGCCAGCTTTTACAGGTTCATAATGAAGATATTTTTCAAGTGTATTTGTTTTGATGGCATCTTTTAATTCGTTTTTGTTATAGCTTTTATTTAAACCATAAACGAGTTTTGTATTTTTTTCAGCAGAAAGAATATACCAGCATTCTGTTTTGCCACGACAATTTTCATAAAGTTTTGCTTGGGTATCGTTAGGGTGGACTTGAACACTTAGGTTGTCATTTGCCTGAATTACCTTTACAAGCAAAGGATAATCCTTTCCATACATTTCAAATAAATCTTTTTGAAAACCATTTGGGTGAGTTGATGCAATCCAATCTTCGTATCCCCAAATTTTTTCTGATTTTATTGGTGTTAATTTTTTCATTTTAGTCTTCCTTATAAATCTAATAAATTGTTTAAAAATTCGTTTGATGAAAATGGTTTTATATCATCAATTTTTTCCCCATTTGTGATAAAATATACTGGTTTTTTATATTTGTGTATAAGAGAAATTATAAACCCAGATTTTGAAGAACCTTCGGTTTTGGTAATTATAAAACCATCTATATTTATATTTTTTGAAAATTTTTCCATTTGAATAAGGCTGTTTTGTCCGCCGTTTCCATCTAAAACCAAAATTGTTTTATGTGGGGCGGTGGTATCAACTTTTTTTATTGTTTTGATTATTTTTTCAAGTTCTGCCATTAAATTTTCATTATTGGAAAGTCGTCCTGCGGTATCAATGAAAACTATATCATCGTTTTGTGATTTTGCAATGTTATATCCGTCATAGGCAAGTCCAGATGGGTTCGCATTATCCTTTGATATAAGTTTGGCACCAGCTTTGTCGGTCCAACTTTTAAGTTGTTCGGTGGCAGCTATTCTGAAAGTATCGCATGCAATAACAGATACAGATTTGCCCTCGCAAACGTATTTGTTGCAAAGTTTTCCTATGGTGGTTGTTTTACCACTTCCATTGACACCAATCATAATAATAGAATATGGTTTTTCGGTGCCAATAGAAAATGTTGTGTCATAAGGAGAGATTAGTTTTGATAACTCTTCTTTTAATAATTGTTTGATTTCTGTTTCGTTTGTATCCTTATCAAATTTTTGTTTTTTTATTGTGGTGATAAGGTTTTCAACAATATCATAGGAGATGTCAGATGTGATTAAAAGTTCTTCTAAACTTTCAAGTGTATTTGAGTCCAATTTTTTATTTGTAAATATTGATGATAATTTTTTGCCTAATATCCCTAACATAAAAAATCCTTTGCTTATTTATTTTTATACTTTATATTATTTCATAAAATGAAGTATAGCAAGGATTTTTATTATGCAAGAAAAAGTTAAAATTATTTGTGGTGCGACTGCAACTGGAAAAAGTGCAAGGGCAATAGAAGAAGCAATTAAAAATAATGGAGTTATTATAAATGCTGATAGTCAGCAGGTTTATCGTGAACTTCCTATACTTACCGCTTGTCCATCAAAGGAGGATTATGAAAAGGTTCCTCATAAACTTTATGGCTTTATAAATGGAAATGATAAAATGGACGTTGCAAAGTGGTGTGAGTTTGCAAAGGCGGAAATTGAAAAATGTTTTGTGGCTGGCAAACAACCTTATGTTGTTGGTGGAACTGGCTTTTATATAAAGGCATTGACTGAAGGTCTTTCTGTAATTCCATCTGTGCCACCGAAAATTCGTGAACTTGTCCGTAAAGAAGGAATTGGAGCAAAGTGTATTGACCTTTATAATATTCTTAAAAAATATGATGAAGATTTGGCAAAAAAAATTGCGACAAATGATAAGCAAAGAATTTTGCGTGGTATAGAAGTTTTCCGTGCAACTGGAACTCCTCTTTCCGTATGGCAAAGAAATAAAAAAATAAAACCAATTCCGTATGCTGAATTTGATGTAGAGTTTGTTGATTATGAAATGGGAATACTTGAAAATCGTATTAAATTACGAACTGAGACTATGCTTGAAAATGGTGTTATTGATGAGGTAGAGGCTTTGTATAATATGGGATATGATGCAAATGCACCTATTTTTAAAGTTATTGGTGTTAGTGAGATTAAAAATTATTTAGATGCAAAAATGACTATGTCTGAATTAAAAGATAAAATTGTTCTTTTGACAAGACAATATGCAAAGCGACAAAGGACTTTCTTTAAAACACAAATTGTCGCGATTAAGGAAAGTCTTAATAAATAACTTGTTGTGAGTATTTTTTTATGTTATAATTTCCTTTGTATAAAAATAAATAAGCAAAGGATTTTAATATGGTTAATTTTGAATTAGTTTTACAAAATTTGGATAAATTTTCGGAAATTATTTCTACGTTTGGCGGGATTTATAGCCTTAAGTTTGCAAAGAGTTTAAGTGATAAATTTGAAAAACATATCGCAATAAATTTTGTGGTTGAAAAACTTTCTTTTATTGCTGGGTTTATTAGTCGAGTTCAAGAAGTAATAAATGATAATTTTACGTTGCTTGAGAATAAGGAAAAATCAAAGAAATTTAAAGATTATATTGAAAAAACTCTTTTAAATTCAGATGATTATTTGGAAACATTAAATGATGTTGAAAGTTATATTAAATCGCAAACGAAAAATCCTCAGAATTCTTTTTTGTATCCTATGGCAGTTGTGCAACCTTCACGATATGAACTTACCTTATCAGAAGGTATTTTTGATAAAGCATTTGTTAATGAGGAAGTTTTGTCAGATGATGAAAAAAATGAACAAGTTGTTCATCACCCACTTTGGTATGTCCTTGATAATATAAGCGATGAAGATTCTTTGAATGTTGATGTAAAGGAAGATGAAAAATCATCAGATGTTCGCAGTTTTAATGGTAAAGAAGTTAAAATTGGTGATGCTTCAAATATTACTTTCAGAAATGATAATGATGTTATTGGGACAAAAGTTTCTATGATAAAGGCTGATAATAATATGACAATTTCACATCAAAAGGATAGTGCAGTTGTTAATGGTTCTGTTAAATCTAGTGTGTTGGGATTGTTGGATTATATGAGTGAAAGTAAGCAATCTCCATTTATTTTTTACCTTAACACCAAAACACCAGAGTTTAAAAAAACTTTGGTAGAAGAACTTATTTCTTTGAAAAATGCAGATATGGCATTGAAAAATGAAAAGGAAAAATCTTTTGTTTTAAAGGGCAAAGTTGATGTATTTTCATTTGATGGAAAGGTAATACCTTTTTCAATTTTTGAAAGTTTTAAGGATTATGAAGCATTTGATAATTATGTGAATGGTAAAGGTTTAAAACAAAAATTTGAAGAAGTGCATAATATGGTTGACTCTCTTTCACAAAAGGGACGTGAGTAAAAACTTTATTTCCAATTAAAAACCGCCAGTTTTTGTGGCGTTTTTTTTTGTTTTATAATTCTTCCTTTATTCGTTTTGCAAGTAATTCAGGAGTAAAACCAAATTTTTCCATTAAATCCTTTGCTGGGCCAGATGCACCAAAATGGTCAATTCCAATTTGAATATCGGAATATTTTGCCCAACCAAAGGTAGAGCCAGCCTCGATTGAAACGGTTATTGTTTCAGGTGGAATTGTTTCATCTTTGTAATCTTCGGATTGTGTTTCAAATAATTCCATACATGGCATTGAAACAACACTTGCATTTATACCATCTTTTGCAAGGAGGATTTTTTGAACTTCGATTGCAAGTGCAACTTCGGTTCCTGTTGCAATGATGGTTAAAAGTTGAGGAGAATTTTTATCTGCCTTGCTTATTATATATGCACCAAGGGCTGTTTTATTTTCCTTATAATCGTTTCGAAGTAAAGGTGTGCTTTGGCGGGAAAATAAAAGTGCTGTTGGAGTTTTTGTTGATTTTAGTGCAATTTCCCATGCTTCGGTTGCCTCTATTGCATCAGCAGGTCTTATGACGTTAAGGTTTGGTTGTGCACGAAGCATTGCCAAATGTTCGATAGGTTGGTGTGTTGGACCATCTTCGCCAAGCATAAAGCTATCGTGAGTTAAAATGTAAATTGCACTTTGTTTCATAAGTGATGAAAGTCGAAGTGCAGGTTTAAGGTAATCAACAAATGTTAAAAATGTTGAACCGAATGGTTTGAAACCTGAAAGTGAAAGTCCATTTAATATTGCACCCATACTATGTTCGCGGATACCATATTCAATAAAGTTGCCATCAAAATTGTTGGCTGTGATTGTATGGCTATTTTCATTTTTTGTGCAAGTTGGACCCGATAAATCCGCGGTTCCACCGATTAAATTTTGAATATGTGGAGTGATAGCTTTTATAATTTCGCCGTTGGCATTTCGGGTTGCCTTTGAAAAATTAGTGTTTATAAAATTTTGTTTAAGTGTTGCAAATATATCACTTATATCTGGTTCATTTTTTGTTTGAATAAGGTTTAAAAATTCGTTTTGTTTTGGTGAAAGTTTTTGTATCTTTTCGTTCCATGAATTAACTTCGTCGTCATATTTTGATGTAATTTGTCGCCAATTTGAAAGAATTTCTTCGGGAATTTCAAATGGTGAAAATTTCCAATTAAGTTCACCTGCCATAGTATTTCTTTGTTCTTCGGAAAGAGGTGAACCGTGAACTTTGCTTGAATTTTCAACTTCATGCAAACCTTTTCCAATGATTGTTTTTACAGAAATGAATGCTGGCTTTGTTGAGGATTTTGCTTCTTCTATTACTTTATTGATTTCTTCAAAATCATAACCATTTTTTATTTCAAAGGTATTCCAGTTATTTGCTTTGAACCTTTCAATCATATTTGTTGTGCTTGTAATGTCGACTGTGCCATCAATAGTAATATTATTATTGTCCCATAACACAATTAAGTTATTAAGGTTTAATGTGCCAGCAAGAGAGATGGCTTCTTCGGAAATTCCCTCCATTAAACAACCATCACCAGCAATAACATAAACTTTGTTATTTATAATATCAGAGCCAAGTTTCGCAGATTTGATTTTGTCGGCTATTGCTATGCCTGTGGCGGTTGCAATGCCTTGACCAAGAGGTCCAGTTGTGGTTTCTATACCATCAAGGAAGCCGTATTCTGGGTGTCCTGCAGTTGGAAAGCCGACTTGGCGAAAATTTTTTATATCATTTAATGTTATATCCTTGTATCCTGTAAGGTATAAAATGCTGTAAAGAAGAGCTGAACCGTGTCCTGCGGATAAAACAAATTTATCACGATTTTCCCATTTTGGATTTTTTGTTGAAAACCTTATATGATTTTTAAAAAGACAAGTTGCGAGTTCAGAAAGCCCCATTGGAAGCCCAGGATGTCCTGACTTTGCCTTTGTAATCATATCTACTGATAAAAAACGTATGGCATTTGCCATTTGGGTCAAAGTTTCAATTTCTTTTTGTTGCATTTCACACTCCTTTATTTATAATATATACAATATAACAAGAAAAAGGGTTAGAATCAAGAAATGAGTGAGAAAGTTATCATTTATACTGATGGTGCGTGTAGTGGAAACCCAGGTAAGGGCGGTTGGGGTGCCTTGCTTATTTGTGGTGAAAAAAGACGTGAAATTTATGGCGGTGAACTTGAAACAACAAATAATCAAATGGAGTTGACTGCGGTGATACAGGCTTTGGGACTTTTGAAAAAAAAGTGTGATGTAGAGCTTTGGACGGATAGTCAATATGTTAAAAATGGTATCACAGATTGGATTATTGGTTGGAAAAAAAATAATTGGAAAAATTCACAAAAAAAGCCTGTTAAGAATAAAGAGTTGTGGCTTAAATTAGATGAACTTTGTGCCTTTCACAATGTATCTTGGAATTGGGTAAAGGGACACAATGGTCATATTGAAAATGAACGTGTTGATGAGCTTGCAAGACAAGGAATAAAAGATTTAAAATGAAGCCTTTTGAATACTCTTTTGTTATAAAAAAAGATGGTGGAGTTGTGCAAGTAATTCCAGTAGAATTTAATAGGTCTTTGTCTGCAAAGGCAATAAAAATCACACCTAATTTGGCAAAACAGGTTGTGAAAGTTAGTTATCCTTTTTTTGTAAGTAGAGCAAGAGCAGTTGCATTTTTGGAATCAAAAAAAGATTGGGTTTCAAAGCAACTTGAAAAGGTGCCAGAAAAAATTCGAATCACAGATGGTGCAGTTATCACGGTCCTTGGTAAAAAATATAAAATTTCTCATATCCCAAATGCAAGACGTGGTGTTTGGATAGAAGGTGATTATATTTTTGTTTCTGGGGATAAAGAGTTTTTAAATCGTAGAGTTAAAGATTTTTTAAAAAATGAAGTCAAAAGTTATTATGCAAAACGTGTAAGAGATTATGCAAGCAAACTTAATGTAAAATATGGTAAAATTTCAGTAAAGGATACAACATCTCGATGGGGAAGTTGTGCCAGCAATGGTAATATTGCCTTTTCTTGGCGATTGGTATTTGCTCCTCTTTTTGTAATAGATTATATTGTTGCACATGAAGTTTCTCATTTATCAGAAATGAATCATTCCTATAAATTTTGGCGTGTTGTAAAACAACTTTATGAAGGTGATGTGGATAAGGCTCAAAAGTGGCTTTCTCGAAATGGATTGATGTTGTATGCGATAGAGTGATATTTTGCTTGCAAGAGGAATTTTTTGATTATAGAATAGGGGATAATTTTAAACTTTAGTTTTTGAGGTAAACGTGGATATTATAAATACAGAAGAAAGACCAGTTAATACAAAAAAGAAAAAAAGTAAACTTGAAATATTTTTTATGTCATTGTTTTTTCTTTCTTTGATGTGTTTGTTTCTTTTTATTTTTGTTTTTATGAAGTATGGTGTAAATCTTCCTGATTATAATCAGTTGGCGGAGTATAAACCTCCTGTTACAAGTCGATTTTATGCAGGTGATGGAACTTTACTTACTGAATATGCAACAGAACAACGAATTTTTGTTCCTCTAAAGGAGGTTCCTCCTAATCTTATCAATGCCTTTATTGCGGCGGAGGATAAAAACTTTTGGACCCATAGTGGTATTGATATTGTTGGTATTTTTCGAGCATTCCTTACAAATATTAAGAACAAAGTTATGGGTGGTGGTCGCCGTATGGTTGGTGCATCTACTATTACTCAACAGGTTGCAAAAAATTTCTTCCTTTCATCTGAACAATCAATTACACGAAAGATAAAGGAAATTATTTTGGCTCTTAAAATGGAGCGTGCTTTTTCAAAGCGTCATATTTTGACTCTTTATTTTAACCAAATATTTTTGGGATTCCGTTCTTATGGTGTGGCTGCGGCAGCACTTAATTATTTCAATAAATCTTTAGATGAATTGACTTTGGCAGAATGTGCTTTTTTGGCGGGACTTCCAAAGGCACCAAGCACATATAACCCTATTACAAACAAAGATAAGGCGATTATTCGTCGTAATTATGTGTTGGATAGAATGGCTGAAGATGGCTATATTACAAAGGAAGAAGCTGAAAATGCAAAGCAAGAAGATATTGTTGTGAATGAAAGTTTTATTTCAAAGCAACAAAGGTATTCTTTGTATTTTTCTGAGGAAGTTAGAAAATTATTATCTGACATTTATGGCGAAGAACAACTTTACAGTGGTGGACTTGCCGTTCGAACAACTATTAATCCAAAATATCAAGAAGTTGCAACTCGTGTTTTAAGAAAGTCTTTGATTGATTTTGATAGAAAACACGGTTGGCGTGGGGCTGAAAAAAATATTGATTTGAATGACAAGGCTTGGCTTGAAGATGCAAATATTGTAAAGCAAATTGAAAAAAATAATAAAGAATTGTGGCAAGTCCTTCTTTCTCGTGAAGGGGTAATTTCTGGAATGGAAGATGATGGTTGGAAAAAAGCTATTGTTATAGATGTAGCAAAGGATAATGCCGAAATTGGACTTTCAAATGGAAATAAGGGTATTATTCCACTTTCTGATGTGTTATGGGCAAAAAGTGTTGTTGATGGTAAAAAATCTGATGTTGCAATTTCTTCTGTTGCTCAAGTTTTGAAAGTTGGAGATATTATTTTTGTAAAACTTTCTGATGAAAAAAATAAGATATATTCTTTGCAACAGGTTCCTGAACTTAATGGTTCTATGGTTGTGCTTGACCCTCATACAGGACGTGTGTTTGCAATGGTTGGTGGTTTTTCATATAGTCGAAGCAAGTTTAATCGTGCGACACAGGCATATCGTCAACCTGGGTCTACAATTAAACCTTTTGTGTATTTGACTGCTCTTGAAACTGGAAATTATACTCCATCAAGTGTTATTCTTGATGCTCCTGTGGTTTTGGAAAAAAGTGATGGTGAATTGTGGCGTCCTGAAAATTATGATAATGCTTTTGCTGGTGAAATTACTTTCAGACGTGCATTGGAAAAATCAAAAAATAATCCAACAATTCGTATTGCAAAAGATGTTGGTGTAAGAAACTTTATTAAAACAGCATTGAAATTTGGTGTTTATAAAAAGGTAAGTGATCCGAATCTTTCTATGGCTTTGGGAAGTGGTGATACTACATTGATTGATTTGACTTCTGCATTTGCTCAACTTATCAATGGTGGAAAAAAATTGAATACTATCGTTGTTGATAGAGTTCAAGACAGAAATGGTAAAACTGTATATAATTCCTATAAAAATGTTTGTGAAAATTGTGCAAACTTACAATGGAAAGAAGATTTGCTTCCACCTGATATTGAAGATAATCGTGAACAACTTGCTGACCCTGTGTCTGTATATCAAATTGTTCATATTTTACAAGGTGTTGTTGAACGAGGAAGTGGTTGGAAGGCTCGAATTCCAGGTAAAACTATTGGTGGTAAAACAGGAACTTCAAATGACCAAAAAGATGTGTGGTTTATTGGTGGAACTCCTGACTTAGTAGCTGGTGTATTTTTGGGATATGATCAACCAAAAAGTTTGGGTAATTATGCTGCTGGTGGTTCTTTGGCTGCTCCTATATTTAAGGAATTTATGCAAGTTGTGTTAAAGGATAAAAAGGACGTTGCTTTCCGTGTTCCAGAGGGGGTAAGTTTTGTTCGTGTTAATCGTGAAACTGGAAAACCTGCAACCGTGATGGATAATAACTTTAATGTTATTTTGGAAGCATTTAGAGAAGGAACAGAAAATACAATTTTAAATGGTGCGTCTGGGGCATCTGATGTATTTGATGGAAATTCTTCTTCTGGTGAATCAAATCTTAATGATAATGAAACAAATTTTGATGGTATTTACTAGCTATATTATTTAAACAAAGGAGTTTTTGTTATGGATTATTTTAAAATAAAAGGTGGTAAGGCACTTAATGGTTCTGTGGAAATACGAGGTGCAAAAAATTCTATATTGGAGCTTATGCCTGCGACTCTTTTAACTGATGAACCTGTGATACTTCATAATGTTCCGAATTTATCAGATATACAAACTTTGATTGATTTGCTTTCTAACTTTGGAACAGAAGTTGAATGGGATAAGCCAAATCATACTTTGAAACTTCATACACCTGTTGTTAAAAGTGTAAAGGCTCCTTATGAAATAGTTAAAAAAATGCGTGCTTCTATCTATGTGTTGGGTGCATTGATGGGAAGATGTGGCGAAGCAAAGGTTTCTACACCTGGCGGTTGTGTGATTGGTCAACGTCCAGTAAATATTCATTTGCTTGCAATGGAAGCATTGGGTGCAAAAATTGAAATTCATCATGGATATATTGTTGGTGAGGCTCCTTCTATGAATGGAATAAGACGACTTCAAGGTGGTATTATAAGTGGGCTTGTTCGTCATCAAAATGGTGTTGCAATTACAACACATGGTGGAAATGTTAATGCGATTGAGGCTTCTGTTTTGGCGGAAGGTGAAACAATTATTGAATATGCTTCTTTGGAACCAGAAGTTGATGATTTGATTGATATGCTTAATAAAATGGGAGCAAAAATTTCTCGTGATGTTAGAGATGGTATCAATATTATCAGAATTGAAGGTGTTGAAAAACTTCATGGTTGTGAATATTCTGTTATGCCAGACAGACTTGAGGCTGGAACTTATGCTATTGCGGCGGCAATGACTGGTGGTTGTATTGAAATTCGCAATTCTGATGTTTCAAAAATGGAAATTGTTATTGATAAACTTAAACAAGCAGGTGTTAAAATCACCAATACTGATAATGGCTTTATCGCAGATGGTAGAGGTATAAAACTTAAAGCTGTGAATGTTGAGGTTTCTCAATATCCTGGGTTCCCAACTGATATGCAATCTCAATTTATGACTTTGATGACTATTGCGGAGGGAACATCTATTTTGAAAGAAACAGTTTTTGAAAATCGATTGATGTATGTGCCAGAGCTTGTTCGTATGGGTGCAAATATTACGATTTTAGGTGATAATTCCGCAAAGTTTGTTGGGGTAAAGGAACTTTGTGCGGCTGATGTGATGGCTTCTGATTTACGAAGTGGTGCATCTTTGGCGATTGCGGGACTTGTCGCAGATGGTGAAACAATTTTGCATCGTGTATATCATATCTATCGCGGTTATGAAAATTTTGTTGAAAATTTGCGTGCGATGGGTGCGGATATAGAAGTGTTAAAGGAAACTGTTGGATAGGAGGCGAATATGCGTTGTCCATTTTGTGCATCGATTGATACTCAGGTAAAGGATTCTCGTGTTGCAGAAGATGGTTCCTATATCAAAAGAAGACGTTTTTGTTCCGAATGTGGGTCTCGATTTACAACATTTGAACGTGTGCAATTAAAGGAAGTTATGGTTAAAAAATCAAATGGAATTGTGGTTCCGTTTGAACGTGAAAAACTTACAAAGTCTGTGAAACTTGCTTGTAAAAAACGACCAATAACTGATGAAAGAATCGAAAAAATTGTGTCATCAATACAACGTCAATTAGAAGCAAGTGGAGAAGCTGAAATTTCATCTCGTGAAATTGGTGTTTTGGTTATGGATATGCTTTCAAATCTTGATATTGTTGCATATATTCGATTTGCTTCTGTGTATTATAATTTTGATAAAAAGGAGGATTTCCTTAAATTTATAGATACTATTAAAAAGGAAATTTCTTCACTTGATGATGATGAAATTACATCAAAATCTTCTTATAACAGATGTTCGATTATTCCTGAATTTTCAGTAAATAATTCTGGAAAATTAAAGGAAGATGATTTGTTTAATGATAATAAGGATTTAAAATGTTAAAAAGAGAAGATGTGCAAAAAATGGCTTATCAATCATATTTGGGAATTGATTATACCGATAAAAAGAAAGATGAGTTATTGAAAAAATATAACAGAAAAATCATACGAAATTATATTATTTGTATGATGATAGGTCTTTCTGTGTCAGCGGGTATTTTATTGTTGGATAAAAGTGGCGTTTTTAAAGCCTTGACAAAGCAAAAAGTTGAAAATACAAGAGATTAAAAAAGACTTCCTTGATTATTATTTTCAGGGATTTTTTTATTGTGTTTCTTTGAATCCTTTGATTGTTTTGATGTAAATACATCAATTTTTCCATCTGAAAATTCAATTGTTGCAGATGAAAGTTTTTCCAAATCTTGCTTGCTGTTGATAATTTCGTTTTTGTCCCAAACGATTGAAAATCCACGTTTTAAAACATTTTTAAATGAATAGCTTTCAAGCATTTTATTTGCAAATGAAACTTTGTCATTGAGAGTTGATAATTTATTATTGATTATTAAATCAAGTTTTGATGTTTTTTCATCAAGTCGTTGAATCGAATCTTCAATAAATTGAGATGGGTTTTTAAGTCGATTTTTAAGGTTTGAAATTTTTAAATTAAAGTTTTCAAATAATCTTAATATTGTAGATAAAAATCTTGAAGAATATTCTGATATGCTTAACAATAATTCTTGGCGAACAGGAACTGCCTTTTCCGCAGCACCAGTTGGGGTTGGTGCACGAAGGTCAGATGCATAGTCGATAAGTGTTGTATCGGTTTCGTGTCCCACCGCAGAAATTATTGGAATTTCGGAATTGTATGTTGCACGGACAACGTTTTCTTCGTTGAATGGCATAAGGTCTTGCATACTTCCACCACCACGAGCGACGATTAAAACATCAGGTCGATTTTTGCCAGTAATTTTATTAAAGTTATTTATGGCGTTTGTTATTTGTATGTCGGCACCTTCACCTTGAACAGCAACTGGATATACAATAATTCGTGTTGGAAAACGGTCTGTAATTCGGTGGATTATATCTTGAATAACAGCACCTGTTGGTGAAGTTATAACGCCAATAGTTTGTGGATATTTTGGTATTGGCTTTTTGTGTGATTGGTCGAAAATTCCCTCTTTAAGAAGTTTTTGTTTTCGTTCTTCGATAATTTTTAATAATGCACCAATGCCAGAAATTTCAATGTTTTCAACGGTTAGCTGGTATGATGAACGACCTGTGTATGCTGTGATTTTTCCAGTAATTACAACTTCAAGTCCATCTTCTATTTTGGTGGAAATTTTGGTCCATTTCCAAAGAACGCAGTTAAGGATATAATCTTTGCCTGCAACACTTTCCTTTAAATCAAAATAGTCTGTGCCAGAGGAGTGATGTTTAAGTCCGATTATTTCCCCCTTTATTTTTATATGTTTAAAGGTGCCTTCTAATGTTCCCTTTAAAAGGTTGGAAAATTGTGCCACAGAAAAAATTACTTCTTCTTTATTGGTTTCCTCTTTTATTATTGAAGAGTTTTGATGAGTTATTTCATTGAAAAGTTCGTCAAAATCGCTCATTATAAATCCTCTAAATTCCAACGTGGTTTTGGGGTTATATCAAATTTTGAAGTTTTGCCTGCCATAAAGTTAAGTAATCCTGCGTATGCAATCATTACTCCGTTATCAGTGCAATATTTAAGTGGGGCAAATGAAACCTTTATTTTATTATCAAGTCCGATTTGTTCCAATGTCTTGCGGATTTTTGTGTTGCTTGAAACACCGCCTCCCGCAACAAGATTTTTGATATTTAACTTTTTTACCTTTGAAATTGCATCACGAAGTTTTTTATCCAAAATGTCTGTGATAGCAGTTTGAAATGATGCACAAATATCACTTTTCGTTTTATCATCAATGCCATTTTCAAATTTATCGATTTGGGTTCTTAGTGCAGTTTTCAGTCCAGAAAATGAAAAATTCAAATCGTGGGAGTGAAGCATTGGTCGTGGAAAATCAAATGCCTTTTCATTACCATTTATGGCGGATTTTTCAATTTCCTTTCCACCCATATAATCCCAGCCAAGCATTTTTGCAACCTTGTCAAAACACTCACCGCAGGCATCATCTATTGTCGTGCCAAGCATTTTATATTTACCAACACCTTCAACAATTAAAATTTGTGTATGTCCGCCAGAGACGAGTAAAAGCATATATGGAAATGTTAAATCCTTATTAAACATCATTGGCATAAGGGCGTGTGCTTCAAGATGATTTACTGCAACAAAAGGCTTGTTAAGTGCAAAAGCCATAGCCTTTGCCACAGAAACACCAACGATTAAACCTCCGATAAGACCAGGTCCACTTCCAGCAGAAAAAATATCAATATCGGTAATTTTTATACCTGCTTCGTCCAAAGCCTTTTTTATAAGTTTGTCGATATAGTTTAAATGACTTCTTGATGCAATTTCAGGCACAACTCCACCATAGGGAGAATGCTCCTTGAATTGTGTTATAAGTTGGTGTGCAAGAATTTCACCATTTTCATTTATAATTGCAACGGCTGTTTCATCACAGCTACTTTCTATACCTAAACATATCATTTTTTATTGCTTTTTTATAAAAATTGTTATATCCCTATATATTATAAAGAGTTTTTTATTTTTGGGAAGAGGAAAGTTAAATTGGTAAAAAAAATATTTTTCAATTTGTTTTTTATTCTTTGTGTAGCTTGTTCTACTAATACAAATAATTATGTGGATTTGTCTTCTGCGTCTTTTGGTGCATTGACAGGAAAAAGTAAAATTGTTCAAAAACCTGCTTTGATAAAGTTAGGTATTCAACCTTTGCAACTTAAGGAGGCAAGGGGGTATATGATGGCTTTGTTTAATACTTTGATTCCAGATTTGGAAAAAACAAATATTACTTATCAAATGGCTGGAAATGATATTATTTTGACTATACAATCACATATTATTTTAGATGACAATATGAATGTGCTTGATTCTATAAAACCTCAACTTGATAATATGATTTTGACATTGTCAAAGTTTGACCGAAACTTTATTGAAATTACGGGACATACATCAAGTGTTGGAAGTAAAAATGATAATTTAAGAAAGTCTGTGAATATGGCTCAAAGTGTGGCTACTTATTTTATGGAAAAACAATATAAGAAATTTAGAGTTATTCCAGAGCGTGTGTTTATAAATGGTATGGGTGAAAGTATGTGGATTGCTGATAATAGCACACGAGAAGGAAGACTTCTTAATCATCGAATTGAAATAAGAATTTCACCACTTGTATAAAATAAAAGCCCCGTTTTGGGGCATTTTTTAAACTATGACGGCAAGGTTATCAGGGGTTCCCTTTGATGCCTTTATATTTACAGTTATGATTATTAAAAGTTCATAATCTCGATTTGGGCTTGGATTTTGTTCCTTATACAATAAATGGCTTGTGTTAATAGTCATTTTTGTAACAAGATGGTCGTCATCAAGAAGTGTATAAATAACCTCGCTTTTATCCATATGTTCAGCAAGTTCGTGTGAACTTTGTGGACGCTTAAGTGCATCAAGTAAAGTTTTCATACGGTTATCAATATCTGCCCTTGGAGTTTCAAGAAGTTCCGGGTGCAGAATTTGTATATCAAGTTCGGCTAGCAAATTCAATTCTGGACGTATGATTGGAAAAAATTTTGCACCGTTGATTTCTTTTATCCCCTTTGTTTTTGTTTTTTGCATTTTGTCCTTTATAGTATTATAAGGGGATATTTGAGCCAATCTTTCAAGTTGAGGAGATAATGCCATTCTTATGTCATGAAGATGTTGGCTTCGTTTTTTCGGATTTATTTTTAATTCGCCGTTATAGATTAGTTTGAATTTCATAATTTCCTCCTTTGTATATAAGAGAATTATATCATATTTTTGTAATGTATTCTAGTATAAATTTAATGCTCTATTGCGTATTGTAATATTATTTTTTCAAGATGTTTGTATAATTTTTTTTCTTTGTTATTAAGGTTGAAATATACCGTATCTAAATTTGTGAAAAGTTTTATGGCTTCGGTTTGTGAAATATTTTTTAATTCATCAGGTATGTTTTCTTTGTTAGATTCTTTATTGTTATAATAAAAAAGCTCTTTGTTTTGATTGCAAAGAGCTTTGGTCATTATAGGAATTAAAAATATGTTTAAAGAAGCTGGGTGTCTTTTTTGTGGTGTAAATTGTAGTTGTGCTTGATACATAATCTCTCTCCTCTATAATTTCATTTTAATATTTTTAAAATCCAAAAGTCAATGAAATTTTGTTATAAAAAAAACTCCCATTTAAGGGAGGTTTTATTTTATTTCATCAATGGTGGAATTGCAGGAAGTGTTTTTCCTTCAAGCCATTCAAGGAATGCACCGCCAGCAGTTGAAATGTATGAAAAGTCATTTGCAACACCAGCATTGTTTAATGCAGAAACAGTATCACCACCACCAGCAACAGATGTAAGTTTGCCTTCACGTGTTAGCTTTGCAACTGTTTTTGCAAGTTCGTTTGTGCCTCTGTCAAATGGAGTGAGTTCGAAAACTCCAAGAGGTCCGTTCCAAAGAACTGTTTTTGCATTTTCAAATTTTGCATCAAGCATTTTTGATGTTTCTGGACCAACGTCAAAGATTTTCCAATTGCCGTCAACATCATCAATTCCAACGAATTTGTTTTCTGCGTTTGCTTTGAATTCTTTTGCTACACATACATCAATAGGAAGCACGATTTCACAACCATTTTTCTTTGCTTCTTCAATGATGCGTAATGCTGTGTCTTTCATATCTTCTTCTGCCATAGATGCACCAATATTGTATCCTTGAGCAAGTAAGAAAGTATTTGCCATTGCACCACCAATAACGATAGCGTCAACTTTTTTTGTGATGTTTTCAAGCACAGCAAGTTTTGTTGAAACTTTTGAACCGCCAACGATTGCAATAGCTGGGTGAGCAGGATTTTCCAATGCTTTTGTTAATGCATCAACTTCTTCTTCCATAAGAAGACCAGCATAAGATGGTAAATATTTTGTGATACCTTCGGTTGAAGCGTGTGCACGGTGTGATGTTGAGAAAGCATCGTTTACATAAATTTCACCAAGGTTTGAAAGTTTTTTTGAAAATTCAGCATCGTTTGCTTCTTCTTCCTTATAAAAACGAACGTTTTCAAGAAGAATTATGTCGCCATCTTTCATTTGTGAAATTTTTTCTTCTACTTTTGAACCGATTGTGTCATCAACAAATTCAACAGGTTTGCCAATCGCATTTGAAAGGTTTTTAACTAAAATTTCAGTTGAAAATTCAGGTAATCTTTGACCCTTTGGACGACCAAAGTGTGTGATAATTATAACTTTTGCACCCTTGTCAGATAAAAGTTTTGCAGTTGGAGCAAATCGTTCAATTCGGCTGTTGTCAGTGATGGTTGAACCTTCTGTTGGAACATTAAGGTCAGCACGAACAACAACTTTTTTACCAGTTATATTTTGGATATCGTTTATTGTCTTTAAGTTTGACATAGTATCTCCTTTTTTGTTTGTTATAATAATGATATTTTATTACAAAAGTTTGTGTATTACAAGATGTTTCTTTAAGATTATTTTATTACAACACGGCGATTTTCAGGTTTTTTTACACCATTTGCTGTTGGAACTTTTAGCTCTGTTGCACCCATTGCTTGAAGTGTAATTTTTTCAGCAGGAATACCATAGTTTTGAATTATTTTTGCAACGGCTTTTGCTCGTTTGTCTGATAATTTTTTGTTGTATTCTGGTGAGCCAGAAGTATCCGTATGTCCTTGGATTATTATTGTTTCCTTTGATGATAGGGCCTTTTCTGAAATGTCCTTTAATTGTGGGATAAATTTATAGTCCACATCAGATTTGTCCCAATCAAAGAATATTTCGAATGGAAGATATTCTGATGGAGCATCGAAAATTTCGTCTTCAAGATAGTCGTCTTCATCAATTTCTTCGTATTCTTCTTCTGGTTCTTCGGTTTCTTCTATTACTTCTTCTTCAGGTTCTTGAGGAGCAGGGCATTCAGGAATTTCAATAGCATTTATTTGTTCGGATAATTCCCTTATTTTATTTTCAAGGTTTGTAAACTCTGCATTGTTGTTTTTTGCCCTTAATTCATTTACTTGTTTTTCAAGAGTTTCAATATATTTTCTTAAACTTTCGATATCGGTTTTTGTTGCATTGTTTGGGTCCGATACAATAATAGTTTTTTCATGTGCAGAGTTTTGAACAACTTGGGTTGTTTTTTGTTGTGCCTTTATTAAATTTAATGTTGATTCTATATTTTTAATATAGTTATTAAGATTTTTTAAATCCTTACTTATATCATTTTGTGCAACGATAATTGGTTTTGGTGGATTATTTCTTAGTAATGGCATATTTGGCCATTTTGGAATAGATATATGTTTTCCATCAAATTCCTTTAGCTTATTTGTTTTTACGATTGCTTTTGTTTTTTTCTTTTTACATTTAAAGCATTCGGAATTTGTTATTGCAAGAAGTTTTTCGCGGGCCTTTAAAAAACGATTTTGGCAATTTACAGCCTGTTTTAAAAGTCCAGCTTCTTCACTTTCAACCCAACAATCAAATTTAACTTGAGCTTCGGCAACAAGTTGTGGATATGTGTTTTGAACTTCTGAATTTAATATTTTTAAAAGGTCGTCGTAATAATTGCTTATTTCAACAATGTTATCCATAGGTAAGTGTCTTTTATAAATATTTTCAGGTCTTACACGTTCACCATAATATGCGGTTAAAGCCTTTAGTGCAAAATGATTTGCATCATCCATATCATTTGAATATTGTGATTTGTATAGGGCAAAAGATTTATATTCATTTGCCAAAGAATTTGCAAAATTATCCTTTGATTGATTTGAATAAAAATCAATTCCGCGGATTGTTTTTACATAATTTGTATAATCTTTTGTATTTTGTATTTCAGAAAAAGCAGGGAGACAATTACAAAACATCATCGCAAAAATGGTAATTATTTTTGCAGAAAATTTATTGTTATGTAATAGTTTATTTAAAATCTTCTCTCTCCTCTTTCTTTATTATATAAATCAATATTCGTTTTCGCAAGTTTTTTTTAAGAATTTGGTTCTATTTTATCAAATATAACAGGAATTTTTTCTTTGAATTCTTTTAAAAGAGGAATCATAAGTTCACGCATACTTGGGTGTGCGGCCTTGCTTGTCCTTAGTTTAAAGATATGTTTCCATTCGCGAAGGTTTGTAGTTATTACGATTTCGGTTTTTATGTCGATTGGTAAAACACCGCGTGCATTTTCAGGTTTAGAGCCATTTTCAATCATTGCCATATATGATTTTTCAGCATTTTGCATTGCTTCTTTCCATAAATCATATTCTTTTGTATCTTCGTTTATTTCAAAAGGTTTTATGACAGTTATTTCAGAGCCGAATTTGTCCTTATTATAATTGCAATATCTTGTTGATTCTTGGGAGTATGCAGCAAGTCTGTGTCGGACAAGTTCGTGTGTAAAACCTCGATTACAAATAAATCTTACTGTGATATTGTAATGTTCTATAACAGATTCGTGTCCTCGTTGTGCGATTTTTTCAACAAAGTTTTTTGCAGAATCTGGAGTTATTAAATTATCTGATTTATAACAAGTTCTTCCAGCAAGTTCGATAAGTTTTAAAATTTCATCACCATTTATTGGTGTTAATATTTCGTATGATGGTTTTACTATTTTTACCATTTTAAATCCTTTCGTTTATTTTGTTGGAAGATGTGGTTCGTCTTTTTGTTGAGAAACCACTTTCTTTTGGAATTTTTTATCCTTTATATATTTATAAAGGTTATTTATTTCAAATTTTGTGAATTTCAAAAGCCATAAAAGACTTATGAAAAACAAAGCTATAATTATAAGGTGTAAATATCCGCTTGCAAAATATATGGCGTTTTGGATATTGGCTTTGACCTTGTTGCTTGTGGATTTGTATTCACGATTTATGATAATTTCTATTGCTTGTTTATCCTTTATTTCATCAAGATATTTAATGTCGTTTTGTGTATAAAGAATTTTGCGATTGATTTTTAAAAGGTTGTTTTCAAATCGTTCAAGCTCCTTTGAATTGAAAATATCCTTTTTTTGTAAAATGGTTTCAAGTTCTTGTTTTATAAGGTTTAATGAAGTCAGTTCAGATTGATAATATTCTAAATCCTTTGAAATATAATCGTCTGTTTTTATTTCATTTGTGATTAGTTTTCCATATTTTGAAATTGCAGAGGTGAAATCCTTTGATGATAACATTGGAATTTCGATTCTTAATTTTGCAGTTGTGTTTTCTGGGAAAATAGTATTGCGGTTTAAAATACTTTCCTTTATTTTACATGGAAGTATTTCGCATTCGTTTATAATGCCGTTGTATGCGTATAATTGTCCATCACGGCTTGTATTTATAACGATTTTTTGGGTTGTTGGGTATCTTTTACGATTTGAAGTTTTATATGCGGTTTTTAGGCGATTAAAAAATTCGGCATAGTCGTAATTTTGAAATTCTTTGATTGATTGAGAAGTATCTTCCTTTACACTATTTATTACATCAGTGGTGGAATTTGGTTTGCAACCTTGAATAAAAAAAAGTCCAAGGAAACATATATAATATTTAATCATTTTTGAATTCCTTCTCATATTTTTATATTTACCATATAGTTTTTGAAATTGAAAGATAAATTTGTGGGTTGATAGATTTTTTCTCTATAAAAGTGTTGACAAATAAAATTTTTTTATTTATTATGTCTATAAATTTTATGTGAAAAAGAAAAATATGCTTTACAAGAATCGTTTTCTGTGGTATATTTTTGAAAAACAGATAAAGAGGTTAATTATGGCAGAAAAGAATACACAACAAAAGAAAGATATGTTCAATATGGCTACTGGCATAGTGGATTTGAAATTCTTGCAAGGTGAAACTGAAGAAGCTGAAAAAATTGCCGCTGAAACTGCTGCTAAAATTGATAAAGCAATGCAAGCAAAGGCATCTGAAAAATAATTTTTAAAGATTGGAAACCTCCGAAAGGAGGTTTTTTTATTTGGCGATTTTTTCTTGATTATATTTTTTTATAGTTTATATTTATATATCATATTCAATTTTAAATAAAGGAAATATAAAAAATGATAAATGTTCTTCTTGTTCTTAACATTATAGTTGTTATTTTGTTAATTGGTATTATTTTACTTCAAAAGTCAGAAGGTGGTGTGCTTGGTATGGGTGGAAGTGGTTCTAAAAATGGACTTTTTACAGCATCATCTGCTGGAAACTTAATTACTAAAACAACTTATGTTTTGGGTGCAATGTTCTTTGTTATTTGTATTACACTTGCAATTTTGGTTGTAAGAAAGACAAACTCTTCTAAATCATTTGTTGAAACTATGATGGAAAAAAATCAAAAACGTGAAGTAAAGGAAATTTCAATTCCTTCTGTTAAAAAAATTCCAGAAGACAAGGTCAAAGAAGAAATGAAACGTGATGCAATTAAAAAGGAAGCAAAAAAGAAACCTTTGGCACCTGTTTCTAAATAAAAATGTAAAGGTGAGTTGAGGCTCACCTTTTTTAATAGGTTGAGATAGTGTATATCTTGGTATAGTTTGCTCCTTTAGATTATAAGGAATT
The DNA here is from genome assembly GCA_934246625.1 of uncultured Alphaproteobacteria bacterium. Taxonomy (GTDB): domain Bacteria; phylum Pseudomonadota; class Alphaproteobacteria; order Rs-D84; family CACZYB01; genus CACZYB01. Next base: position 33,557 of record CAKQHZ010000002.1, on the reverse strand, counting down.
TATCGAAGATAAAAAATAGGCTTTTTTTACACTTGTTCTTGACTTATTTCTAAATATAGCTTATTTTAATTCCTACTATTTTGCTACTGTGGCTCAGTGGTAGAGCGCACCCTTGGTAAGGGTGAGGTCGTGAGTCCGATTCTCACCAGTAGCACCATTTTTTATTAAGTTAAGGATTTAAAATGAGAAAAGCATTAGTTCAATTTTTGTGTGCATTTGTGCCATCTGCTGTTTTAAGACATAAAATAAGAGATAGATTTTTATCTAATACAAGACAAATTTATTGGAGTTTTAAACCTTATTTCAATTCTGGTAAAAACAATAAAGTTGTTGTTATTTTTGAAAATGGGGAAAGAAAAACTCTTTCAAAATATCAAAGAATTCAAGGAATCAATATACATCTTGGTGGTGATAATAATTTGGTTGAGATTGAATTTCCTTGTAAATTATGGAGTAGTTCTATTAGATTTGAACACAAAGGACAACATAGTAGGGCATTTATTGGAAAAAATGCTTCTGGACAACTTGGTATTTCTTTGTATGGCGATAATAATATTTTTACATTAGGTGAAAATGCAGATATGGTTCAAATGAGTATTGCAATTATCAATAATGAACTTCATATTGGTAAAGACTGTATGATTTCAGCAGGTGTTATTATTTTTGGTGATGGACATAGTGTTCTTGATTATGCGACAAAGAAAGTTATAAATTTACCAAAGGCACCTATTTTAATAGGGGATCATTGTTGGTTAGGTATGCAAACAACATTTTTAAAGGGAGCACAAATACCGAATGATTGTATAGTAGGTTTTAAATCATTAGTAACAAAACCATTTACAACGGAACATTGTGTGATTGCTGGAAATCCTGCTAAAATTGTGAAAGAAGGCATATCTTGGGATAAACCTGCTCCTGTGGTCTATAAGCGAGATATTGAGGATAAAAAATAAAATTTATCAAAAAATACTTGTAAAATCAAACGGGTAGTGTTATTATGGCTCTGATTTTAAAATAAATCTTGTAAATTTCATTGATTTAGTTTTAAATATAGGCTATTAAATATTTGTTTTAATTATATAAATTTAAAAAAAAGAAAGAGAGTGTTAAAATGGCTGTTCCAAAAAAGAAAACATCACAATCAAGAAAAAATATGAGAAGATCTCATGACGCATTAACTCCTAATGCAGTTAGTGTTTGCAAAAACTGTGGTGAAATTGTAAGACCTCACAATGTATGTAAGGCTTGTGGTTCTTATAATGGCAAACAAATAGTTGAAAATTCAGCTAAATAACTAAATAATGGAATCCTTTTAAAAAAGGAGAAGTTCTTTGGATAAAAAATATACTATTGCAATAGATGCTATGGGTGGTGATAACGCCCCTTTTTGTGTTATTGCAGGACTTGATTCTATCTATGATTATTTAGTAGAGAATCAAATAAATTTGCTTATCTTTGGTGATACTAAGGTTGTTGCTCCTGTGATTGCTAAGTATCCAAGACTTAATGAAATTTCAACTCTTGTTCAGGCAGATGATGTTGTTCAGGGTGATGATAAACCTTCTCGTATTATTCGTTCAGGAAGAAATACTTCTATGTGGAAGGCAATAGAGGCCGTAAGAAATAAGACTGCTGATGCCGTTGTAAGTGGTGGTAATACTGGCTGTCTTATGGGAATTTCTCGAATTCTTATTTCTATGATTGATGGAATAAGAAGACCAGCAATTACTACTTTGCTTCCAACAGAAACATCTTATACAACTATGCTTGATTTGGGTGCAAATACAGAATGTGATGAAAACAATATTTTCCAATTTGCTATTATGGGAAGTTTGTATTCTAAAATTATTCTTGGTAAATCTCACCCAAAGGTTGGTATCCTTAATATCGGTTCAGAGTCAGGAAAGGGATTTGAATATCTTTCTTTGGCAGCCGAAAAAATGCAGGCAAATAAAGATAAACTATCTTTTGATTACTATGGTTTTGTTGAAGGTGATGATATTTTCAAGGGAAAAGTTGATGTTATTACTACTGATGGCTTTACTGGAAATGTTGCACTTAAAACCTTAGAGGGAACTTCTAAATTTATTATTAAGGGGTTGAAAAAGTATTTTAAGCAATCTATTTTTTCAATAATAGGTGCTTTGTTTGCAAAAAATTCACTTAATAAGTTTAAATCTTCTATGGACCCACGAAAATACAATGGTGCTGTGTTCTTAGGTTTAAATGGTATCGTTGTAAAAAGTCATGGTGGAACAGATGCGTTTGGTTTTTCAAATGCTGTGAAATATGCTGTTCGCTTAGTTGTAAATGATTTTGAAACAAAAGTTCAAAATGAAATTGAAAAGGTAAAAGAATAATGGCAGAAATTTTTTCAGAAATTATTGGGACTGGTTCATATCTTCCAAAAAAGGTATTGACTAATGATGATTTAGCAAAAATGGTTGATACTTCTGATGAATGGATTTTCACAAGAACTGGGATTAAGGAACGTCATATTGCAGATGATTCAGAATGCACTTCTGATTTGGCAGTAAAGGCTGTTGAAAATGCCTTGAAAAATGCTTCTTTGAAACCAGAAGAGGTTGATTTGCTTATCGTTGCAACAATTACTCCCGATTTGGTTTTCCCATCAACCGCTTGTATCGTGCAAAAAAAGTTGGGTATGAAAAAGGCTGTGGCTATGGATATACAGGCTGCTTGCTCTGGCTTCGTATTCGGTCTTACTATGGCTGATGGTATGTTGAAATCTGGTGTTTATAAAAATGCTGTGATTGTTGGTGCTGAAACTTTGTCAAGAATTATGGATTGGAATGACAGAACAACTTGTGTTTTGTTTGGTGATGGTGCAGGAGCTGCGGTGCTTCGTGCAACAGAAGAAAAAACAGGTATTCTTTCATATTCAATAAAATCTGATGGTGATTATGTTGATATTTTAAAGGCAACTGGTGGTCCATCTTCTACAAAAACATCAGGCTATATTTTGATGGAAGGTAAGGAAGTTTTCAAACTTGCTGTTTCAAGAATGCCTGAAATTTCAAAGGAAGTTGTTGCAAAGGCTGGATATACAATGGCTGATGTTGATTGTTTTATTCCTCATCAAGCAAATATCAGAATTATTGATGCTGCACTTAAAAATTTGGATATTCCAGAAGAAAAGGTTGTAAAATCTATACAAACACACGGAAATATATCTTCTGCTTGTATCCCACTTGCTTTGGATATTGCACACAATAATGGTCAAGTTAAAAAGGGTGATAAGGTTTTATTGACTGCTATGGGTGCAGGTTTTACCTGGGGTTCAGTATTCCTTAAATTTTAATAGAGAGGTTTTAAATGGAAAAGAAGAACATAAAAAAAATTGATTTGGCAATGGAAGTAAGCAAGGGGACTGGTTTAAGTTTGGTTGATTCTTCTGAAATTGTGGATCTTTTCTTTAATATTCTTTCAAATGGAATTGCTTTGGAAAAGGAAGTTAAGATTATGGGACTTGGCACTTTTGTTGTAAAGCACAAAGCTGAACGTGTTGGAAGAAATCCAAAGACTGGTGAAACTGCAAAAATCGAATCAAGAAATGTTATTTCTTTTAGACCAGCAAAAAATTTGAAAAATACTCTTAAAGTATAATTTTTAAGGGGAGGGAGTTATGGATACAGAAAAAATTTTTTATAGTATTGCTGAGGTAGCGGAAGCTACAGACCTCCCTAAATATGTTATCCGTTTTTGGGAAACAGAGTTTGCGGAAATTTCCCCTGATAGACGTGCAGGACGAAGATATTATCGTCAATCTGATATTGATGTTATTTTAAAAGTCAAAGATTTGCTTTATAAACAGGGGTTTACAATAAAGGGTGCAAAAAAGTTTTTACACGATTCAAAAACTGCATCAAAAACAAAAGTTTATTCTGATTTCAAAATGGACGAAGAGCAAGGTTCATTGAAGCCAGTTCAAGAAAATAAAATCCTTACAAAATTTAATTTTACACCACCGATTGAAGAAAGTCCAAAGGTGGATATAAAACGAATTATTCAAAAACTTTCAGATATAGAAGATATACTTGATGAATAAAAAATCCCCAGCTTTTTACTGGGGAGTTTTGTTAGTTTGTTTATTTATTTTTCTATCTATCATAGTGTCTATACTTTCATTTTTGTAATAAGTTTATTATTCCACAGACATTACATTTTTTACTACCCCCTTTATAAAAATAATTCCACGTATCAAAGATAGTGGTCGGGCAGTTCAGAAATCATATTAGACAATGACTTTGTAGCTTTTAGAATATTATATAGGGACAATATTCCTGTTGTATGACTACAGCTCCCCAACCAACAAAGGCTGGGGCTTTGGGTATAAAAAAAAGATACTGCAAGAGTATCTGATGGTTATTTCATACCCTGTCTAATTAAAGCTTCTGACAGCTCCGTATCGCTATACACTGATACTAAACATAGCTATGTGCTATATCTGATATTCAATATAACATAGATTCTTTAAAAGTAAAATAAAAATTTTTATGCTAGTGGTTTTGTTGACCTTGCCTTTATTTTATGTTATTATTTTTATTGAGGAAAATTATGAATAACGATTTTTTATATTTTTTTAAACCTCTTGAAAATTTCAAAGGTGTGGGTCCCAATTTTAATAAGGGATTGGTCCGTCTTCTTGGTAAGGCGAGGGTGTTTGATTTGTTATTTCATTTTCCAACTGGATTTATTGATAGAACGTATTCTCCATCACTTTCAAATTGTGAAGTTGGAAAAGTCGCCACATTAAAAGTTGATGTTGTAAAGCATATTCCTTCGCCATTTATAAGAGGTAAAAAAGTTCCGTATAAGGTCCTTTGTTCAAATGAAACAGGTTTTATAACTCTTAATTTTTTTCAAATTTATGATAGTCAGAAAAAGGCATTGGAAGTTGGTAAAAAAATTTGTATAAGTGGAAAAATAGAAGAATTTGCAGGTGGATTGTGTATGTCCCACCCCGAAATATTTCCAGTGGAAAATTTCGATGAAGTTTGTGTGATGGAGCCTGTGTATCCATTGACTTATGCGATTAGTAATAAAATGATTGTGAACCTTGTTCGTCAAGTGTTAAAGGATTTGCCAGATGTTGATGAGTGGCAAGATGGTGCGGAAATTTCATTTAAAAATGCAATAAAGGTTCTTCATACAGATTTTTCAAATGAAAAGTTAAGGCAGATTGCAAGGCAAAGGCTTGCCTATGATGAGGTGTTGGCAAATCAACTTTCTCTTTCGGTGATAAGAAATAAGTTTAAGGCTCAAAAAGGTATTTGTGTTAAAAGTAAAGGTGTTTATAAAAATTGTGTCCTTAAAAATTTGGGGTATGAATTAACAAATGCTCAAAAACGAGTCGTTGATGAAATTTTTACAGATTTAGCAAGTGATTATAAAATGCTTCGACTTTTACAAGGAGATGTTGGAAGTGGCAAAACTATTGTCGCAATACTTGCTTTGTTGGAAGTTGTTGAATTTGGAGGTCAAGGTGCATTTATGGTGCCAACAGAAATTTTGGCGGAACAACATTTTAAAACCTTAACAGATATACTTGAAAAATCAGGGCTTTTTAATATAAAGGTTGTGCTTTTGACTGGAAGTGATAAGGGTAAAGTTAAAAAGGCAAAACTTGATGCAATTAAAAATGGTGAGGTTGATATTGTTATTGGAACGCATGCACTTTTTCAAAAAGATGTTGAGTTTAAAAATATGATGCTTGCCGTGATTGATGAACAACATAAGTTTGGAGTGCATCAACGTTTGGAACTTTCAAATAAAGGAAGTGAAAATATGTCAAATATCCTTGCTATGACAGCAACTCCTATACCAAGGACTTTGGCAATGACTTCGTTTGGGGATATGGATTTATCGATAATTGATGAAATGCCACCAAACAGAAAAGTAGTTGAAACTAATTTATGGAGTATGTCAAAAATTGATAAAATTATTTCTTTGATTGATATGCGACTTTCCGCAGGACAGATACAAAAGTTATATTGGGTATGTCCTTTGGTGGAGGAAAGTGAAAAATTGGATTTAAGTGCTGTTGTTGACCGATTTGAGAAATTAAAAAAATATTTTGGTGAAAAAGTTGGCCTTATTCATGGAAAAATGAAACAGGAAGAAAAAGATTCTGTTATGCGAGATTTTGTTAATCCAAACGGAAAAATCAAAATACTTCTTGCAACAACAGTTATTGAAGTTGGGGTTAATGTGCCAGAAGCAACCCTTATGATTATAGAACATTCTGAACGTTTTGGGCTTTCTTCTCTTCATCAACTTCGTGGACGAATTGGTCGTGGTTGCGATAAATCTACTTGTCTTTTGCTTCATAGTGATAAATTGACTAAACTTGCAAGGGCAAGGCTTTCTGTGTTAAAAAAGACAACTAATGGATTTACTATTGCCGAGGAAGATTTAAAACTTCGCGGTGCTGGTGATGTGTTGGGTGTAAGGCAAAGCGGGCAAATTGATTTTAGGCTTGCTGATTTAAGTGAAGATACAGATTTGTTTTTTGCATCTATGCAAGATGTGCGAAACATTATGGCAAAGGATAAAAATTTATTATCTGAAAGAGGAAAAAATTTGCGAAATTTATTACTTCTTTTTGGATATAAGGAGCAGGTTTGCAATATTTTGGCTGGATAATAAAAAAATATTGACAAAAACTATTGACAAATAAAATAAAAGGTGTTATATAAATATTTAATATTTCAATGAGGGTGTAATAACTATTATGGCAAATATAAAATTTGGAAAACGTGGAAAACCAATACAACCTGAGAATATCAGTGTCGAAGATTTATTCGAAAATGGTGTTTATTCTAAGGTTATTTTTGATTATGTATTGCTTATTTTAAAGGAAAAGTTTGAAAAAACTCATAATACAAAGTTGCACACAACTATGGTTCCATTAAAGACTCCTAATCGTGTGAAGGAAAAACTTAAAGAAGATGATATTGAAAATGCTTCTGATATTCTTGATATTGTAAGAGCAACTGTTTCATTGAAAACAGTAGAAGAATTATTGGAATTTTTGCAATTTATTTCTACTAATCCGATTGATAGAAATAGTTTTGAGGAAGAATATGATTTTACTAAGCCTTCTTTTAATGATAAAACTATTTCTTATAATTATGAAAAAAAAGATGAAAATGATCAACCAATTACAAATGCAGATGGTAAGTTGGTTTTGGAAGAAACTCATCAAACCGATTTAATTGTTAAAAAGTTTAATAATATTAAGCAAAAAGGGTTGATAACTAAACTTCCTGAAACAAATGTGCATATTAAAAATGCTTTTCATTTGGATACAACACCTGAATTGATTGAAAAATATAAATTTTTATCAAAGTTTAGTGTAAAGGATAGTAATTATATGGATTTTAAATTCTATATTTATATTCCTATTCCTTCTTTGGAAGATAAAAGTGTTAATGATTATATGATTTGTGAAGTTATTGCAACATTGGATTGTTTTTATCATGTTGGGGCAAAAACTCATGTCATATTTGAAGCATTAAGAACTTTTCAACATTTCAAAGAAGATGATATAGAACCAGATACTTTGATACTTGCTTTGAATGCTTTGCTTCGTGGTATTCACGTTGATGATGTTATTACAAAATATAATGAAGAACATAAGGATTCTATAAAAATTCTTCCTTATAAGGATAATAAAAAACTAAGAGAAGATATTTTGAATAATGTTGGGTCTTCTTTTACATTTACTAAACTACTTTGTGGTTGTAGAGATTTATGAGGTGCTATTATGATTTATAAATTTGATTTTCCAAAAATTAAAATATCTGAACAAAACATTCTTTGTGTTTCTGATGATGGTGTTGGTGAAATAGAACTTCACGCTGATGGTTCACGAAATAAACAAGGTGAATTATCCTTGTCATTTCCAAAAAAGGCTTTCCTTAATGTCGAAAACCATTCTGAAGTTGCAAGTTTGTCTTATAAAAAAATAGGCCATAAGTTAGCAAAAAAGATTTCTTTGACAAGTGGTTTGGATTATTATTTCCTTTATAACAAAGAAAATGGATTTTTTGATAGAAAAGGCAGTCTTATTGATGCTTTTGGTGAAGAATATGATGTAAAAAGTGTTGCAAGACGTGATTTTTATTCTGAACTTATCAATGTTTTGAAAATTCGTTTAATCCTTGGATATTTGGGAAGTAAAACAAAAAAAGAATCTGTTGAAAGTTATTTAAGAATTGCTCACAAATATGTTATTAAGGAAAGATATAATCTTTCAACAAGCGAATGTTTAAGTTTTGCAAAGGAAATTGCAGATAAATCATTTTTCCCAGAAAATATGTATAGTGGATTTTTGAAAGAACTTCATAAAACTTTTTATCATACTGAGCTTACAAAGGGTGAAATTTTATCAGTTGATACTATGGCAAAACTTTCTTTGATGAATGAAAAAAAAGCAAAAACAGTTTTTTCAGACGAAGATTTATATAATGAAATTTTAAATAAAATTGATGCTGATAGAAAGGCAAGAAAGTTAAATATTTCTAAGTTAAAAGAAGTTATGGGAAATATTAAATAGTGTATTTTCCTTTTGCTTTTATAAATCCTCTTTTTAAGGGGATTTTTTTATTTTACTTGTTTTTTTATTTCTGGAATTGATTTGTTAGAAGAGCTTAAAATGCTTTTCAAAAAATTTGAATAAATATGAGTAATAACTTTATATTGGATTTTTTTGAAATGGTCGGGGAGACAAGATTTGAACTTGCGGCACCTAGTTCCCAAAACTAGTACTCTACCAGACTGAGCTACTCCCCGCTTTGAAAAAACATAAGGTATTATATCATATTACTTTTTGTTTGCAAGTAATTTTTTTAACTTTATTGAAATTATTGATTTTATTTTGTTTTGCGATTATATTTTAATTTTATTTGGGAAAAATTAAAATGTTAAAACGATTTTTTAATTATATTTCTGAAAATTTGTCAGGCGAAATTCATAATTTTCCATTATGGATTCCTGTTTTTATTTCGTGTGGTATTGCTTTTTATTTCCATTTGTATAATGAACCTAAATCATGGTTTGTAAATACAATTTTTGGGGTAAGTTTGTTTATTTTGATTTTCCTTAATGCTGGAAATTCTTCTGATAAAATTAAAAAATATAAAAAAATTTTTGCTTGGTCTACACTTAAATATATTTTGAAAAAGGTTTTGAAATTTACAATCTTTTTATTTTTTATACCTGTGTTGGGTCATATTACTTTGTTTTTATTGGTTGGTGGTTGGGTGTATTCGATTTTTGAGTATTCAAAGTTTTTGAAGTATTTTGCTTTGCTTTATGATAATGCTTTGATGAAGGATATTTTAAAGGGAATTAAGTTTATTTTTGCACCGATTATAAATTGGTTTAAGCGAACTTTTTTATTTTCTTTTTCAAAAGATGTTGTGAAAACTTCTCATTCAAAAAAGGATAAAAGTGAAAAGTTGTGGAAACTTTTGCTTCGAAAAACAAAGGATATTTATCGTTTTTTGATGAAAATATTAAAAAAGTTTTTTCATAATCCTTTGTTTATGTTTATTGCATTTTTACATAAAAAGATAAATAAATTTTTTAAAAAGTTAAAACAAAAGGTTTTAAAGTTTATAAATTTGTTTATTCCAAAGCGAGTTATTCAAAAGTTTGTTCAAATAGTTTTTTCTGTGAATTTTATTTTGTTCTTTTTTATTTTTGGATTTTTCCTTATAAAACTAAGAACAAATATGCTTGATACAAATTTATTATTTTCAAAGTTAAAAGATGCTCAGGTCGTTGGTCGTCTTATTGAAGTGGAATATTTTGATGATGACTATCGCTTTACTGTGGATAAGGTTTCAATTTTAAATTATAGCGATGTAAAGGTTGATAAGGTTAGGGTTAAGGTTTCAAAAAAATTTGGACTTCCTTTGCTTGGGGATTATATAAAATTCGAATCAACTTTGCTTCCTCCATTTTTGCCAAATGTTATTGGTGGGTTTGATTTTGCAAGATATAGTTATTATAAAAAATTATCTGCAAGTGGAAGAATTTCTAAACCTTGGGAAGTGGTTAATGTTGCTTCAAAGAATACATATTTTGAAGATATTTATTTCAAATTTTTAAATATGCGAGATTTTATAAATAAAAGAATTGAAAAGATAAATTCTGAAAATACTTCTGGTGTGATTATGTCAATGATGACAGGAGAAAGATATTCTGTGCCAAAGGATATTTCTGAAAATTATAACAGTGCAGGAATTTCACATTTGCTTTCGATATCTGGTATTCATATGACACTTATTGTTGGTGTGGCATTTTTGTTTATAAGGTTGTTGTTGGCTTTTTATATGCCGATTGCTTCTCGTTATAATACAAAAAAGTTGGCGGTATTTTTTGCTTTGTTTGTGGCAACGTTTTATTTGCTTTTAAGTGGTGCACGAATCCCTACACAACGAGCATTTATTACTATATTTTTGGGACTTATTGCCATACTTATTGATAGAAGTCCGTTTTCATTAAGGTTTTTATCTATTACTGCGATAATTATTTTGGTGTTGTCTCCTGAAGCCTTAATCAATGCGGGTTTTCAAATGTCGTTTTTGGCGGTGATAACACTTATAAAACTTTATGAATATAGAGAGTATTGGATTATTAAAAATGATAAGTTAGAAGGGGTAAAAAAGAAGTTTTTTGATTTTGTTAATATTGTGTGGGCGAATATTTTGGTTGCCTTTTGCACAAGTTTGGTGATTGCTCCTGTTATAATATATCATTTTAATAGTATTCAAATTTATAGTGTGTTGGGTAATTTATTTGCAATTCCGATTTGCAGTATTATTGTTATGCCAGCAATATTGCTTTCATTTTTTGCTTTTCCATTTGGGCTTGAATATGTGCCACTTAAGATTACTGAATTTGGGGTTGATGCCATCAATTTTGTTGCAAAAGTTGTTGCAAGATTGCCTTATGCCTCATTTGATGTAAAGTCTATGTCAATGATGGCATTGCTTTTGATTATTGCTGGTATTATGTGGTTTTTTATTTGGCAAAGAAAGTGGCGTTATTTTGGAATAATTCCTGTTGTTTGTGGGGTGTATTTGTATATTTTGGCTCCTGTGCCATCAATATTTGCAAATAAGTATGGTCAGGTTTTTGGTATTGTTTCCGATAAACAAATAAAGGTTGTGAACAATTCGTCTTATCCTTTGTCGGTAAGGTTGATTGATGATTGGAAAAAGGTTGTTGGTGTATCAAATTCAAGTGTTGAAGATAAAAAGATTTTAAACATAAATGGTGTTAATGTTGCCTTTATCAATAAATTTTTTGAGTATAAAAAGGTTTGTCAGGGTGAGGCAGATGTGATATTTGCGGGATTTGATTCCTCAAAGGCATATTATAAGTGCAATAAAAAAGTTTTTGATAGAAAGTTTTTTAAGTTTTCAGAAGGTGCGGAATTTTTTATTAGCAAGGGTAAAATTTTATACAAAACTGTGGAACAATATATTGGAAAACGCCCATGGAATATGAGCGAATGGCAACAAGATTATACTATACCCAAAAATATTTTGAATGATTTAAAGGTTTTTGAATAGTTTAATATTTTGATTTGCAGTGAACTCCGTTTTCGGTGGTTTTGCATTTATATTGTTTTTTTACAACCGAATTTCCCGAATTTGAAGTTGTGATTGAAGTGTATTCGAATTCTGCATTTTTTTCAGCCTTGCCATCAACAAGTTCACAAGATTTTCGTGTGCAAGAATAGGTTGCATTCCCGACCTTTATTTTTTGTGGAACATCAATTGTTGCAAATGCAGTTGAAGATATTAAAGTTATAAATGTAAAAGTAAGTAAATATTTTTTCATTTTACACCTCGTTTTGTTATAATTTTATTATTTAATAAATTTAGGAATAAAGCAATAATTTTTTATTTAGTGCTTGATTTTTTTTAATTTAGTTATATTCTACTTGCCTATTTAATTAGGAGATAAAAATGTTTAATACAAATCAAATTTTAGAGGCTTTTTTGGTTCTTTTTGCAATTATTGACGTGTTTGCTGCTGTGCCAACAGTAATAGAGCTTAAAAAACAAGGGAAAATAGTATCTGCTTCACGTGCTGGATTATATTCTACTATTATGTTATTAGTGTTTTTCTATGTCGGTGATGCAATGCTTAGATTGTTTCATATTGATTTGCCTTCTTTTGCCGTTGCTGGAAGTATAGTTATTTTTGTTATTGGTTTGGAAATGACTTTGAATATTCGTATTTTTAGAGATAGTAAAACTCAGGGTAGTGATGCAACATTTATTCCTGTGGTTTTCCCATTATTGACAGGTGCGGGAGTGTTTACAACTGTGCTTTCTATACGTGCACAATATTCTGATATAAATATGCTTATTGCAATGGGACTTAATATTATAGTTGTTTATTTTGTGATACTTTTAATTGATTATATTGAAAAATTTTTGGGTGATGCTTTGATTTATATGATACAAAAGTTTTTTGGTGTAATTTTGCTTGCGATTGCATTAAAACTTTTTATTACGAATATAACTTATATTGTTGAACAAATTTAAAGGTTCCCCTAAATGGGGAATTTTTTATTTCTAAGTTTTGATTAAAAGATAGGATAAAATATCTATTTTTTTACTAAATTTATCTTTTTATTGAAAAAAAACTTGTTTTACTTTATTATTGGTAAATAACTTTAACTATTAGGAAAATAGATGGCTAAAATTATTTCTGCGAAAGATGCGTGTTCTTTGATAAAATCAGGAATGACATTGTTTGTTGGTGGGTTTCTTAAATGTGGAACACCAACAGAAGTTATTAAGGAAATTTTGAAAACAGATACAAAGGATTTAACTTTGGTTGGTAATGATACTTCTTTTGTTGATTCAGATAGAGGAAGTCTTGTTTCCGCAAAAAAGGTAAAAAAAGTTATTGCTTCACATATTGGGCTTAACCCTGAAACTGGTCGTCAAATGAATGCTGGTGAAATGGAAGTGGAACTTGTGCCACAAGGAACCTTGTCAGAAAGAATTCGAAGTGCTGGTGCTGGGCTTGGTGGTGTGCTTACTCCAACTGGTATTGGAACAGAAGTTCAAAAGGGCAAGCAGGTTATTACCATTGATGGAAAGGATTATTTGCTTGAAAAACCTTTGAAGGGTGATGTCGCCCTTATTTATGGTTCAAAGGTTGATAAGGCTGGAAATATATCATTTGTTGGAACAACAAGAAATACAAATATTGTTATGGCAACGGCTGCAGATGTTGTGATAGTAGAAGCAGAGGAATTTGTTGATGGATACCTTAATCCAAACGAGGTTGTAATTCCTGGTCTTTTTATTGATTATATTGTTAAACAAAAGGATTAAAAATGGAACTTTCAAAAGAACAAATTCGTGAATATATTGTAAGACGTGTTGCAAAAGAATTTAAAGATGGTGATATTGTAACTCTTGGTATTGGTATGCCAACAGAGGCGGCAAATTATCTCCCTGAAGGTGTGCATATTTCTATACAAGCAGAAAATGGAATCGTAAGATGTGGTCCAAAGCCAGAGGCTGGAAAGGAAGATTTTCATATAACAAATGCTGGTGGTGTAAATGTTACTATCCTTGAAGGTGGTGCCTTTTTTGATAGTGCTTTATCATTTACAATTATACGTGGTGGTCATATTGACACAACAGTGCTTGGGGCATTACAAGTTGATGAAAAGGGAAATCTTGCAAACTATCTTATCCCTGGGAAATTTGTTCCTGGAATGGGTGGCGCAATGGATTTGGTTGTTGGTGCAAAAAAAGTTATTATTACAATGGAACATTGTGTAAAAGATGGTTCTCCTAAAATCCTTAAAAAATGCACTTTGCCTTTGACTGCAGTTGGAGCGGTTGATTTGATTATTACTGAAAAAGCCGTTATTAAGGTTATGTCAGATGGTCTTCATTTGGTTGAGGTAAGTCCTTATTCTTCTGTGGAAGATGTGATTGCATCAACCGAAGCTGATTTGATTATTGATAAGGATTGTAAAATTCTTTCTTTGTAGTTTGCTTTTATTCTTAGGAATATCAGATTATTGCATAATATCCTTTATTTATGTATCCTTGCCTTAGTTGTTATATACAACTTGGGAGGGTGAAACTTATGGAAAAAGTTAGTATGAAAAATGATAATCATCATAAACTTTTATGGGGAATTTTTTTATTTGTTATTATTTGTTTTTTGGTTTATTTTTTCTTCCCCTTTCATAAGTTGAAAAAGGTTATAAAGCAAGACAATTTGTTGAATGTTAATATATTAAATATTGAACCTCAAAATATTACATTACAAAAAAAGTATGTCGGTTTTATTTCTCCTATCAATTCGGTGGAGGTTTTGCCTTTTATTTCTGGGTTTATTGAAAAGGTAAAAGTTGTTGGTGGGCAAGATGTGAAGGTTAATGATGTTTTGTTTGTTATTCGTCAAGATGAATATAAGGCAAATTTAGATTCTGCTTATGCTGGAATTTTGCAGGCAAAGGCAAATCTTGAAAATGCAAAAATTTATTATGAACGTATGATAAAGGCTGGAAGTAGAGCGATTTCAAAAACTGAACTTGATAATGCAAAAACTTCTTTTTTATCAAGTGAAGCAGAGTTGGCTCAGGCAATAGCAAATTATGAAAAGGCAAAAATCAATTATAATTATACTGTGATAAAGGCAACTATTTCTGGAATGGTTGGAAATGTTAATATTTCAAAGGGTGATTATGTTTCACCACAGGGGCAAGCTCTTCTTAAAATAATTCAATACAATCCTATTCGTGTAGTATTTTCAATATCAGATAAAGAATATTTGAATGAAATTAAGTTGGTAAATGGAAAACGTCCTTTTTCAGGTTGGGATATAAAATTGAAACTTTCAAATGGTATTATATTTGATAAGGTTGGAGTTGTGAAATTTTGGGATAACGAGGTTGCAAATTCCACTGGGTCTGTGCGTGTGTTTGCTGATTTTTCAAATCCGAATAAAGTTTTATATACCAATGCCTATGTCGATGTGATAATGGAAAAATATTTAAAAGATGTAATACTTATTCCTCAAAGTTCAGTGTATCTTCAAGATGGTGATAGTTATGTATATGTGATTGGTGAAAATCAAAAGCCACAAAAGGTATTTATCGTCCTTGGTGAGCAATTTGAAAATAATTTTATTATAACAAAGGGATTATTGGTTGGGGATAAAGTTATCCTTAATAAACTTTCAACTAGTGATTTAATTAAAAATGTGAAACCTGAGTCTTCTATGTAAGGAGTTAATATGAACTTTTCAGCTTTTTTTATTAAACGTCCGCGATTTGCTATTGTTATTGCCTTGGTTATGGTTTTGTTTGGGCTTATGGCAATAGCTGTGTTGCCAGTTTCACAATATCCTAAAATTACGCCACCACAAATTATTGTAGAAGCAAGATACCCAGGTGCAAATGCTTCGGTTTTACAAGATATGGTTGCAGTGCCAATAGAAAATGCAATCAATGGTGTTGATGGTATGCTTTATATGTCATCAAACAGTGAGGATAGGGGTGTATATAAGCTAACTATTACTTTTGATATTGGTGTTGATGACGATATGGCACAGGTAAAGGTGCAAAACCGATTACAACAAATTACTTCTATTTTACCAGATGTTGTTAATAAAGAAGGTCTTAATGTAAGAACTCAATCTTCAAATATTTTGGGTATGCTTGTACTTCGTTCACCCAATAATACCTATAGTGATTTGTATTTAAGTAATTATGCCTATACAAATTTGGTTAATCCTTTGTCTCGTGTAAATGGTATTAGTGATGTAAATGTTTATGGCCCACAATATAGTATTCGTGTTTGGATAAACCCTTATAAAATGACTTCTCTTGGACTTAATTCTCAAGATATTATACAAGCGATTAGAGAACAAAATATACAGGCATCAATGGGAAGTATTGGAAGTGCTCCAAGTGATAAAGATACGGAATTGGTTTTGACATTGACTGCAAAGGGACTTCTTTCCGATGTAAAGGATTTTGAGAATATTATTGTTGCAACAAGTAAAGATGGTGGAATTGTAAGACTTTCTGATGTGGCAAGAGTTGATATTGGTGCGGATTCATACAATGTTAGTGCGAGTTATAATGGAACTGCTGGTGTGATTTTAGGGCTTTCTCAAACTCCTGATACAAATAGCTTGACTATTATGAAATCATTAGAAGCAGAGATGAAATCCTTGGAAAAATCATTTCCAGAAGATATGACATTTGAGATTGCCTATGATTCAACAAAGTTTGTTAAGGCTTCTATTGAAAGTATTATTTCGACTTTGCTTTTAACATTTGTTTTGGTGGTTTTGGTTGTATTTATATTTTTGCAAAACATTTATGCGGTGCTTATTCCAACGATTACTATACCTGTTTCCTTGATTGCAACATTTGCGGTTTTATATCTTTTTGGATTTGATATAAATATTTTGACTTTGTTTGCAATGATACTTGCAATTGGATTGGTTGTTGATGATGCGATTGTGGTTGTTGAACGTGTTCAGTATTTGATGAAAAATAAAAATATGGATTCAACTTCTGCATCGGTGTTGGCTATGCAAGAAATTAGTGGTGCAGTTGTTGCAACGACTTTGGTTTTGCTTGCAATCTTTGTGCCTGTTGGTTTGATGGCTGGATTAACAGGTGAAATTTATAAGCAATTTGCGATAACTATTGCAACGGCAGTTTCTTTTTCATCAGTAAATGCTTTGACTTTAAGTCCGGCTTTATGTGCAATATTTTTGAAAAAAGGTGTTGATAGTGATGTCGATTTAAAAATTAAAAATCATTTCGCGTGGTTTAATAATGCACTTGATTATTCAAAATCAAAGTATTTGGTTGTGGTTAAATACTTTTGTCAGAAAATTAAATTGTCTTTGGTAATTTTGCTTTGTGTTAGCGGAGTTATTGCGGGGCTTTTTTATATAACTCCTACTTCTTTTATTCCAGAGGAAGATCAGGGTATTTTATTTGCAAATATTCAGCTTTCTGATACAGATAGTATAAATAAAACAAAGGAAGTTTTACAGGATATGGCGGACAAGGTTTTAAAGGTCCCTGGTGTAAAATATATTATTGGTATTTCGGGAACTTCTTTTGTGGGTGGAAGTGGTGAAAATATTGGAATGGGTGTTGTTGGACTTGAAGATTGGAGCAAGCGAACAACGAAAAATCTTTCTCTTCAAAGTATTATGAACAAGATAAGAAGTTTTTATGCAACTGATGTTGGAATGAGTGTGAATTTTTATTCTTTGCCTGCTATACCTGGGGTTGGAAATAGTAGTGGTCTTTCTTTCCAGCTTAATGCTGTTAATCAGGCTTTGACAGCAGAAGATTTGTTTAAAGCTCAGGAACGTTTGTTGTATGAGTTAAATATTTCTCCTATATTTAAGTTTGCATTTGCTCCGTTTGTGGCATCAACTCCTCATATCTATCTTGATATTGATAGGGTGAAGTTGGCTTCTCTTAATGTGCCTCTTTCAACATTCTTTTCTGTTTTGAATAACAATTTGGGGTCAACTTATGTAAATAATATTGTTCTTTTGGGTCAGGTTAATAAAGTTATTATTCAGGCGGAGGATAAGTATAGAAAATCATTTGACGATATTAAAAATATTTATATTAAATCTTTGGATAATAAGTTTGTTCAGGTGAAAAATTTTGCCGAGCTTTCTTTTTCTTTAAGCCCAAAAATTTATTACAGATTTAATCAGTATTTAAGTAGTGGTATTACCGCAGAATCTCAAGAAAATGTAAGTAGTGGAACTGCAATAAAAGAAGTTGAAAAAATTGCACAAAAACTTGGTAATGGTTATTCTATTTCTTGGACTGGATTAAGTTTGCAAGAGGTGAAAACCAGAGGTTTGATAATGATACTTATATCTTTGGCGGCGATTTTTGGTTATTTGTTTTTGGTTGCCTTGTATGAAAGTTTTTTGATTGCATTTTCAGTTATGTTTTCAACAATATTTGCGGTGCTTGGAGCATTGGTTGGTTTGTGGGTTATGGGTTTACCACTTAGTATTTATGCTCAGCTGGGATTGGTTCTTCTTATCGGGCTTGCAAGTAAGAATGCAATTTTGATTGTCGAATTTGCCTTGGATTATCGAAAAAAGGGTGTCGAGGTGTTGGAGGCTTCTGTTGAAGCATCAGGAGAAAGATTTAGGGCTGTGCTTATGACTGCGTTTACATTTATTTTAGGTGTGCTCCCTATGTTATTTGTAAGTGGTGCAGGAGCAGCAAGTCAAATATCAATGGGAACAACTGTGTTCTTTGGTATGCTTTTAGCAACATTTATTGGAATTATTTTTGTGCCAGTTTTATTTATGATATTTGATATTTTGGCTTTAAAATTTTCTTTGAAAAATAAGTCAGTAAAGGAGGTAAAATGAAATATTCAAAACTTGCTTTTTTAACTTCTTTATTGATGATGGCGTGTTCTGTGGGACCAGATTATAAACAAGAAAAGTTATTTTCAGATGATGAAATTTCAAAGTCATTGAATTTGCAAACACCATTTCAAAATCAAAAAAATTTTATGATTGTGGATTTTGGTGATGATGTTTTAAATCAACTTATTAAAGATGCAGAAATATCAAGTCCGAATTTGAAAATGGCAATTTTGAAACTTAGACAAGCAAGAGAAGTTTTAAAAATTGATGTGAAAAATGGGTTTCCAACTTTTGATATAAGTGCAAAATATAACTATGTGAACGAATCCGATAATATGGAAACTTTGATTAAAAATGATTATTATCAGATTGGTGTAGATATGGCTTGGGAAATTGATATTTTTGGTAAAACACGACGAGAGGCTGAATCTTCAAAGGCTCAATATAGAGCTATGGTTGAAAACCTTAAAAACGTTAATGTGTCATTGATTTCTGATATTGCAACAAATTATATAAATTTGCGTATGGCTGAACAAAATCTTAAAAATATGCGTGAAAATATACTTCTTCAAGAAGATGTTTATAATATTATTTCGGAACGATTTAATGCTGATTTGGTTGATGAAATGACTCTTTCACAATCAAAATATTTGCTTGAAAATATGAAAATGCAAGTGCCAATGCTTGAATATCAACGAGAAATGTATGCAAATGCTTTGGCTGTGTTGTTGGGAAAATTACCGCAAAGTTTAGATGAATTTTTGCAAAGTGAAAATAAAAATTTGGTAAGTAGGGTTTTTGAATATGATGTTGAAAAACTTTACAGACTTCCTGTGTCAATTATTCGAAGCAGACCAGATGTCCGTATGGCAGAGGAAAATTTAATTTCGCAAAATGCTGAAATTGGTGTCGCAGTGGCAAATGTTTATCCTTCGTTTTCTTTGTCTGGATTTTTGGGATTTCAATCTCTTAAGTTTTCTAATTTAATTGAAAGGGATAGTGTAGGGCATTCTTTGGTCCCAAAAATGGTTTTGCCATTGTTCCATTTTTCACAACTTCGAAACAATATAGAAGTGCAAAAATTAAAACGTGATGAGGCAGAAGTTAATTATGAACAAACTTTGCTTAATGCTGTGGCAGAATTGCGAAATGCGATTGTTGCAATAGATAAAGAGTATAAGGTCAATAAGTCTGCTTCGTTAGCATATCAAAAAATGAGTGAGGTTTCTTATTTAATGTGGAAAAAATATTTAAGTGGTTTGGTTGAATATACTGATGTGTTGACTGCTGAACAAAACAGGCTTGAGGCACAAACAAATATGGTAAATTCAAATGCAAATTTATATAAAAATATTATTACTTTTTATAAGGCAATAGGTGGTAAATATGAGTAATATAAAAAATACAATTATAGGTTATGTTTATGCCGTTCTTGCGGTTTTGTTTTGGAGTTTTAATGTTATTGTTGCAAGATATTTTGCAGATGTTTTTACACCCTGGCAAATTGCATTTTACAGATGGTTTTTTGCAACGATTTTTTTAATGCCGTTTGTCCTTAAAAGTGTATTTAAAAATTGGGATAAGATTTTACAAAATTTTAAAATTCTTTTTTGGTTAAGTTTTACAGGTATTGTTTTGATGAATACTTTTTCATATATTGCTGGTCAAACAGTAAGTGCCGTTGAAATGAGTTTGATTGGTGTGATGGGGCCTGTGTTTATTGTGATTCTTTCTCGAATCTTTTTACATACTTATGTTTCAAAATTTCAATTTTGGGGGATTTTTGTTTCCTTTGTTGGGGTGATTATAATAATCCTTCATGGAAAATTTATTTCTGTGGGTGATTTGTCCTTTCAAATAGGTGATTTGTATATGGCGTGTCTTGCTTTGTTTTTTGCGATTTATAGTGTGCTTTCACAATTTAAGCCGAAGGATTTATCTCAAATAACAACACTTTCATTTACTATATTTTTAGCGGTTATTATAATATTTCCATTTTTTGTTTATGATAATCATATAAATCCGATTTTACATTGGGATAGTTTGGAAGTGTGGGTTTTGGTTGGTATGGGGTTGTTTAATTCTGTGCTTTCTTATTTGTTTTGGAATATATCATTGGAAAAAATTGGTTCTCTTAAAACAAGTATGATTTATTATTTGATGCCAGTTTTTAGCTCGGTCGAGGCTTATTTCTTATTAGGAGAAAATATTTATCCTGCACAAATTTATGGTGGAATACTTGTTCTTTTGGGGATTTTTATGACCAATAAAAAATCAAATATAAAGTTGGAACGACCATAGGTTAGATAAGTGAATTTTCGGTAATGATATTTTCAACCTGTTTTATACAAAGTTCCAAATCGTCATTTAAAACACAATATTCGTAAAGGAATCTTTCTTCCATTTCTTGTTTCGCAATGGTAAGGCGAATTTCTTCGTCAGTGATATTTACACCGCGTTTTTCCATACGACGTTTTAATTCCTCCATTGATGTGGGATAAATGAAAATTCCTATAATCCTATATATATTTTTATCAATATTTCTTTTTATATTCATATAACCTTGAATATCAAGGGTGATTATAATGTTTTTGTCCTTTGGAATATCGTCATAAATTGATGTTTTAAGAATACCCTTGTAATCATTATAGACATTTGCCCATTCGAAAAATTCGTTATTTTGGATTTTTTGTTCAAAAACCTCTTTTGAAAAGAAATGATAATCAATACCTTCCTTTTCATTTGGACGAGGAGGGCGAGATGTTGAAGTTATTATGCGAGTAAGCCCAAGATTATCGTTTAACAATCTGTTGACAACAGTTGTTTTACCTGCATTTGTTGGACCTGATATTACAAAAATTGTTCTCATTTCTTAAAAAACTCATTTTTTACTTGAAATATTATTTTTATATAATATAATACTTCACATTAAATGTCAAAAAAATAAAAGGAATTTATTATGAAATCAGGAATTCATCCAAAATATAACGAATATGATGTTATTCTTACAACTGGTGAAGTTGTTAAAATGCGTTCAACTTTGGAAAGAAAAGAACCTTTAAAGTTGGATATTGATCCAAATACACATCCTGCTTGGACAGGTAAAAGAAATGTTAAAGATATTGGCGGTGGTGCTGCTGATAAATTTAAGAAAAAATTTGCTGGATTTACAACAAAGAAAGCATAAATTATTTTGGATTAGAAAAAATTAAAATCCTCTTTTTTAAGAGGATTTTTTTTAATATTCTTTTTGCATATTATAACCTTCATAAAATTTCTTTTTATCCTTATAAAAAGGAAGTCGAATTTCACCTTTGAATTTGAAATCATTTTTTTCCATTATATGTTGGCAAGTTGGGTTTGTTGCATATATCATCATTTTTGATATGGAATAGGTTATCAAAAGGTTTTCTATGTTATGGATAAGTTGTTGTCCTATGTTTTGATTTCTGTATTTTTTTGATACAAGGATATCGGTAATTAGTGCAGAGTTGTTTATCGTAATTGTTTTTGCAAAACCAACAATGTTATTTGCCTTGTTTATAGCTATAGTTAGTAATATTTTTGTTTCGTTGTTGCCCTTTGCACGGCAAGGATACAAAATTTCACGCCAGCATTCATTTACGCAAATTATGTTGATTTGATTTTTTTGTTGTGGAGTTAGGTTTTCTAAATATCTGTGAATAATAGTTGTCATTTTATAGTTTTTTGTCATAAATTATAAAGCTATTATAAATATATTATTTTTATTTGCAAGTGATAAAACCTTATTTTTGTCTTCAAAGATAGCATTGTTTGCATCAATAGCGATGCCTGAAAATTGCCCTGTGATAAGGTTTTGAATTGTTTTTTCACCAATGACAGGTAAATCGGCACGGCGTTCTTGGTGAGGTTTAAGAACCTTTAAAAGGATACCTCCCTTTTTACCATTTTTTATTTTTGTTGCACGTGCAATTAAATCATCAGTTCCCTTGAAACTTTCGGTTGCAATGACTTTGTCATTAAAAATTATTATTGATTGTCCCAAATCGTTTGATGCAAAATTGATTGCATTTTGCCAGTTAGATTTTATTTGATTAAGTTCAGATTTTGTTGGCTTTGTTGTTGTATGAATACCCTTTGTAATAACATTTTGGGTTAGGATTTCATCAATACCAATGACCTTTATTTTATTTTTTTCAAATTCCTTTATTACAAGTCGTAAAATGCCATCATATTTATTTTTTATAAACAAAAGTTTTGTAAAAAGTTTTATTACATCAAATGTGATTTTTATTGATGAATTATTTACCCCGCCTGCAAGAGTGATAGTATCAACATTGTTTTTTTTGAAAAATTTAATAACCTTTGATAATTGGGAAAGATGAGGTTCAATATAGTTTGCTTTGTTAATAAAGGTTTTAAGTTTTGGGTTAACACATTCCTTTATTCCAGCAACGAAAAGTTCGACATTATTATTTTTTGCCCATTTTGTTATTTCAAATGGTAAGTTTTTATCTCCTGCGATAAGACCTAATTTTTTCATTAGTTTTCAGATGAGCTTTCAGTATTATGTCTTTGTCTTGGCTTACAAATAATACGGCGAGATTTATTTTCAATAAAGTCGATTATTTGCATTGCAATAGGGCTGTTTGCATAAACTTTTTTTGCTGTTTGAACTCTTTCAGTCCATACAAGTTCGTCAGACATAAATAAATCCTTGTAAATTTCCTTTATTGTTCGTATATCTTCGGTTGAAAAGTTGTTTCGTTTAAGTCCAACAAGGTTTAGTCCGTCAAGGCTTTGAGGATTTCCATCACTCATTGAAAAAGGTATTACATCTTGTGTAATTTTTGAACAACCACCAAGGATTGCGTATTGACCAATACTACAGAACTGATGAATTGCAGTTTTTCCACCAATAATTGCGTGTGTGTAAATATAAACTTCACCGCCCAAGGTTGTTGCTTGTGAAAGAAGAGCGTAATCGTGAACTTCGCAATCGTGTCCTATGTGAGTATGGCTCATTAAAAAAACGTGATTTCCAATCCATGTTCCACGAGGTCCGTTTGGGGTTCCAGCATGAATATTTGTAAATTCGCGAATATCACAATTATTTCCAATAGTTGTTGTAGTTGCCTGTTCTTCTGTAAATTTTAAATCGTGTGATTTATTTCCGATAACAACGAATTGATGGATAAGGTTATTATCACCTATAGTTGTTTTTCCTTCGATAATAACATTTGATTTTAGTTTATTATTTTTACCGATTTTAACATTTGGACCAATCATACACCATGGACCAATGATTGTGCCTTCACCGATTTGAGCATTTTCATCAACAATTGATGTAGGGTGAATTACAACGTTTTCAAAACTCATATTTATATCCTTAAATTTATTTGTTTTTATTTTACAATTTCTTTGAAAAAAGCTCAATACAAGAATTATTTCAAAATATTTCACAAATAGACCAAAACAAAATATGAACAAGTAGGGCTTGCAATTATTTATTTTTAGTTTATAATCCTTTTTTATTAAGGATTTATTATGAACGAACTTTTTGAAACAAAAATTGGGACTCCGCTTGCTGAACGACTTCGTGCTGATAGTCTTGCTGATGTCGTTGGTCAGGAACATATTTTGGGTGATGATGGAATTATTACTAATCAGCTTAAAAGTGGTAATATAAAGTCTATGATTTTATGGGGACCTCCTGGTTGTGGTAAAACAACTATTGCAAAATTGGTTGCAAAGTATGCTGATGCAGAGTTTGTTATGTTGTCTGCGGTTTTTTCTGGGGTTGCCGATTTGAAAAAAGTTTTTGCCGATGCGGTAAGTTTGCGTAATGTTGGTAAAAGAACTATACTTTTTGTTGATGAAATTCATCGTTTTAATAAGGCTCAACAAGATAGTTTCCTTCCTTATGTGGAAGATGGGACAATTACACTTATTGGTGCGACAACAGAAAATCCATCGTTTGAGCTTAATTCTGCTTTGATTTCACGATGTCAGGTGATTATTTTAAAACGCCTTAATGAGGAAGCATTGGAAAAACTTATTTCCCGTGCAGAGTCCGAGATGGAGCAGGCTCTTCCCTTGACCGAGCAAGCAAGAAAAAATTTGGTGGCAATTTCTGATGGTGATGGTCGCTATTTGCTTAATATGATTGAAATGATTTATGATTTTGCAAATGGTAAAATTATTGATGAGGCGACTTTGCCAAAGGTTATTCAAACACGACTTCCTAATTATGATAAAATGGGAGATGCACACTATTCACTTATTTCCGCACTTCATAAATCACTTCGTGGTAGTGATGTTGATGCGGGGCTTTATTGGCTTGCAAGAATGATTACAGGTGGTGAAGATGTGAAGTATATTTTGCGAAGACTTACTCGTTTTGCGGTGGAAGATGTTGGAATTGCGGACCCTCACGCTTTGCCTTATGCAATAAATGCTTGGCAAGCATACGAAAGATTGGGTTCTCCTGAGGGTGATTTGGCGGTTGCGTCTTTGGTTATATATCTTGCGACTGCACCAAAATCAAATGCAAGTGAAGTTGCTTGGAATAATGCGGTTGCGGTGGCAAAATCTACGGGTTCCCTTAATCCTCCTATGCATATAATCAATGCACCAACAAAATTGATGGAAAAGCAAGGTTTTGGAAAGGGATATATTTATGACCCAGATACAAAAGAGGGATTTTCAGGGCAAAATTATTTCCCAGAAAGTATGAAACGACAAAAGTTTTATACACCTGTGGAACGTGGGTTTGAACGTGAAATTAAAAAGCGTCTTGATTATTGGGAAAACCTAAGACGAAAGAAAAATTCTTAAAATTATAGTAAAATAATCTTTTTTATTGACTATTTTATTTTGTTTGCGACAATAGTTTTGTTAAAAACGAAAGGATTTATTATGAAAAAAATTTTAACATTATTTGTTTTTGTATTTTTGACTGCGTGTGCGTTAAGTCAACCAAAATTAAAATCATCTAATCCAACAGAGGTTGCCTTTAGATTTAAAGATGAAAATGGATATAATGTAAAAACATATTGGAGAAAAAAAGGTTTTAGTGAAGATGATTCTTCTATCTTTCATGCTGGAATGGGAACTTTTAAAGCTATATTTAATATGCCTCCTTCAAAATTCAGACCAGATGTTAAAAAGTTAGATGCTGGAACTTATTATATGGTAAAGTATGAAGTGTTTAGCAATGGTGGATATGTTATAAATAGAAATGCAAATAAACTAATTTGGTTCGTTGATGGTTGGGATAGTGAAAAAAATATGCCTTATCTTCTTTCATTTAATGTAAAGGAAGGTGAGGGGGTAAAAGAGCTTCCTGAAGTTGAATTTTTTGTTGGAAAGGATATTGATACAAAAAAATACTTTGTGGAATTAAAATTTGATGACCCAAATAAGATTTTTACTGTTGGACCATATATTAAATTGAAAAAGTAAAATAAACTCCTCTTTATGGGGAGTTTTTTAATTTGTAAGGATTGAAAATAAAAAATCCCTTTAAAGGTAATCAGCCTTTCAAAGAGTTGTTTGTTTCTTATTCTCAATGTCTATGTTTTATATATTATCACGATTCGCTTCTTTTTGCAAGTATAAAAAATTCCCCTCAAAGGAGGGGAGTATTTAGTTGTATTCAATACATTTTTTTGAACCAAGAGGAGTGCAGGCACCGCCTCCAATTGACCATAAAAATGTTCCAGAATAACTTCTGCAAATGGCTTCTCTTTTACATGTTTTTGGTGATGAGGAGTTATGGTTTGGGGTAGCAGGTTCATGGCAACAACCCCCAGCATTGCTAGATGTGTAAATAAGGCCAGCATTACAACTCCAAGCACATTCATTTTTTGTGCCACCACTTGTTGTATAGTGAGAAAAACCAGGACGAAAGTTTGTGCAAGGGGTGCAAGATGATACACCACTTTTGTTTGAATAGGTTCCAACTGGACATTTTGAACATTCAAGACTTTTACCATCGCTGTAGGTTCCAGCAGGGCAAAGTTCACATTTATATAAGTCTGCTTTTGCAATTTGTGGATAAAGTAATGTTCCGATTGCAAGTATAGTATTTATTTTCATAATGGTCTCCTTTTGGGGTGAATAATTTATCAAAGCACTTTCCCCAATAAGTGCTTTTGGGAGGGTGGAAGCAAAGACTATGATAAAAAAACTTCCACCCATATTTTAATTACATATTGATACTTTGATTTTTTTATAACCTTTTGGACAAGTTTCTGTGTCTTCCATTAAAACAACACGATAACCGCCACCGCAATCAATTTTTAAACATTCAGAAGAGTGTCGGTCGGTTGTGTATGTTCCCTTTGGACATTGTTCACATAGACGTGTTTTTTTGTTATAAAAAAGTCCACAGCTTTTGCATTCACACGTGTTGAAACTTTCATTAAAAGTTGCCTGATATTTGGAATTACAAACTGAGGCATTATCTGGAACACAATATTTTTGTAAAACTTTTGTAAGTTCGGATATTGTGTTGGTTGGAAAAGTTGTATAACTTGTGCCTCCTCCAGGGTAAGCTCCATATCCTTCGTTTGCAAAGGACGAGGTGTTGAAAGGTATAGTTGCACAAAATAAACAACTAAAGATAAAAGATTTGTTCATGGTTTTTCCTCCCTTTAGTTATAAAAAAAGCCTTAGCTTTTGTAAGGGGTGGATATTAGAAAACCATGTAGATTTATGGCTCGGCTTATTCAGCCAATACCTTATTCAGCCGATATCCAACCCAAAGGTTGAATCCCAGACTGAGTTTTAGAATGTAGCATTTTGATATGACTACAAGCAATCTACTAGAGGCTTTCTACGACCCCAGATAAGGATTTTGCCTTATCCGAGGTTTATTATATATTTTTAAATTGATTTTTGCAAGAAGGAATTTTATTATTCCAAAACTTCCTTGTATGTTAGGATTTTATTCTTGATATTTGGACTTTGAATTTTGATAAAGGTATTTTTCCCGTCGTTATATATTTCCTTTATAAATGTATCTTCAAGTTGGATTTTCCCGTATCCACTTGGTATATCAAGTATAAGTTTTGGTATAAGTTGTCCGCTTATGTGTCCACGTAAATCTTTCATAAGTTTTCTTGCGTCCTTTAATGGAACACGAAAATGTGATGTGCCCTTTGCCAAATCAATATAGTGTAGATAATGTGGCAAAACTCCACATTCTTGAAGTCTGTAGCCAAGTTTTGTTTGTTCTTCGATGGTGTCGTTTATTCCCTTTAGTAATGGACATTGATTTAAAAGTATTACACCGCATTTTTGAAGTTTTTTAAGTTTTGTTTTGACTATATCTGTAAGTTCGCGTTCGTGTGATGCGTGAATTATTATTATAAGTGGCTTTTTTATAGTTTTGATTTGTTTTATGAAATCATTTGTAATCCTGAATGGATTGTAAATTGGCATTTTTGTATGAATTCGAATTGCTTTGATATGCGGAATTGCTTCAATTTTCCTTATTGTATCAAACAAAAATTCGTCAGAATTCATAAGTGGGTCGCCACCACTTAAAATTACCTCTTTTATTACATTTGTTTTTTTTATGTAATTTATTGCTGTTTCAATATCCTTTTTTGTTATTGGTGTATTTTTGATTATATTTTTTCTTAAACAATAACGACAATATGAACTGCAAACATTTCCCATATATATCAATACACGGTCGTCATAGCGGTGAACAAGTCCCTTTACAGGAGAATTATCTAAATCTTCGTTTTTTGTTTTATCTCCGATTGGGTCGTCAAGTTCTTCGGGTTTTATATTTAATTCCTTTGATGAGGGAATAACTATTTTTGCAAGTTTGTCGTTTGGATTATCCTTATCAATCAATGAAAGATAGTAAGGGGTGATTTTTAAATTAAAGTTTGTTTGTTTCGCAATATTATATTTCGGAAATTTTTTTGATAAAGTTTCGATTGATGTAATTGCGTTTTGTTGTTGTTTTACCCATTTCATAATATAAAAACTCCTTATTTTTTATAGGCTTTTTAAATATTGTCATTGGCTTTTACTCTATAATAAAGATTGCTTTTGACATTTACACGTTTATCAAGACAAGTTGTTATATTGCGTGGTGGTTTTAGTATATCAATTTGAAGTAAGTTTTCCTTATCATATATTTTATATTTTTCGATTTGTGAGGCGTAGTTTATATAATCATTTTTATATTCGCCGTAAAATTTTGGAAGATTTAAAAGAGTCCTTAATACCTTTTGTGGTCCGTGAAATATTTCATTTGTTTGTGTATCAAAAAGTTCACGGATTAAGATTCCTGTGTATATACCTTTTTTTGCACAACCAAAGCAAAAATCAATACCAGAACCTTGGATAAGAGAGTAAGATTTTCCTGTTTTGTGTATATAATATACTGAATTTTCAAGTTGTCTTTGATTGCAATGTGTTATTTCACGATGGTTTTCAATGTTTTTATCAATTTGATGGTTTGGTGATGATATATAAAATTCTATATCATTTATGAAAAATTTTTTATTTGTAATTTTGGAGGTAAGTTGGAAATTTTTTATAATATAGCTTCCTATATCAAAAAGAATTTTTTCATTTTCCTTTTGATTATTTGTTATAAATTCGCAAAAATTGTTTATATCTATAACCATAGGATTTTATTTCAGTTGATTGAGTTTTTATTTAAAGTATAATATATCTTATATTTAATAAAAGTAAAGGAGCTTTCGATGAAAAATTTAAAAACTATGTTTATGGTTGCTATGTCTTGTCTTTTACTTTCTGGTGCTGTAATGGCAAAGAAAGGTAAGGGGGAAGGTTTTGTTTTTAAACCAACAAATATTACAGTTGAAACTATTGATGATATAAAAAATAAAAAAGATGATGAAATTATTGTTCTTCAAGGTGTTATTGAACGTGCTTTGGGTGATGAAAAGTATTTATTTAATGATGGCACAGGAACAATAATAATTGAAATTGACGATGATGATTTTAATGGTGTAGTTGTTTCTGCGGGTGAAAGTATTCAAATTACTGGTGAGGTTGATAAAGGTAATTGGTTTGAAGCAGACAGTATTGAAGTTAAAAATATTAAAAAATTATCAAAGTAAAAGAAAGTCCCCCGAAATGGGGGATTTTTTAATCAAGTTCATCATAAACTTTTTTGATTTCTTTCATATCTTGCCACATAAGCCATTTTGGTTTGCCAACTTCCTTTGATGGATTTCTTAATAAATAAGATGGGTGAAAAATTGGCATCATTTTTGCACCATTTGGACCATCAAACCATTGTCCACGAATTTTTGTTATTCCAGAATTTATATTTGGAAGAAGTGATTGAACAGCAACTGCTCCACAAAGTAAAATTATTTTTGGTTTAAGTGTGTTTAATTGCACATCTAAATATTCACGGCAAGCAATTTTTTCTTCGGGTAGTGGATTACGATTTTCTGGTGGACGGCATTTTATTGTGTTGCAAATATAAATATTTTTTTCACGTGAAAGTCCTACAGATTCAAATATTTTATCAAGTAATTGTCCAGAACGACCGACGAAAGGTTTGCCCTCCATATCTTCGTAATATCCTGGTGCTTCACCAATTAACATAAGTTTTGTGTTTGGAATACCATCTGAAAATACCATATTGTGTTTTGTTTTATGAAGGGGGCATTTTGTGCAAGTTGCACATTTTGATTTTGCAATTTCTAATTCTTCGAACATATTTTTCTTTCCTTTTTCTTGCTGATATAATATGATATTCTAAGTCTAATTAAGTGTAAAGTCTTATTTAAGGAGAGTTTATGAAAAATATTTTAGTTATGGGTGGCGCAGGTTATATTGGTTCGCATACTGTGAAACATTTGGTTGAAAATGGGTATAATGTTATTGTCGCAGATAATCTTTCTATGGGTCATAGAGAGGCGGTTAAAACTGATAAATTTGAATTAGCCGATTTGATGGATAAGGAAAGTTTAAGGGTTGTGTTTAAAAAATATCCGATTGATACAGTTATAAATTTTGCGGGATTTATTGCAGTTGGGGAAAGTGTTGAAAATCCAGCAAAGTATTATCAAAACAATGTTGTTGGGACATTGAATCTTTTGGATATTATGTTGGAAAATAATGTGAAAAAGATTGTGTTTTCTTCTACGGCTGCGGTTTTTGGAAATCCATTATATGTGCCGATTGATGAAAAACATATTACGAATCCAATAAATCCGTATGGTCAAACAAAGTTGATGATTGAAAAAATTTTTGCTGATTATCAAAGGGCTTATGGACTTAAATATATTGCATTCAGATATTTTAATGCTTCTGGTTGTGCAGTAGATGGAAGTATTGGAGAAAGCCATAATCCTGAAACTCACCTTATACCTCTTGTTTTAAAGGCGATAAAGGGTGAACGTGCGAATATTAAAATTTTTGGTGATGATTATGAAACTCCTGATGGAACATGTATTCGTGATTATATTCATGTTGAGGATTTGGCAGAGGCTCATAGACTTGCAGTTGAAAATATTGATAAATTTACAGGTGTTCTTAACCTTGGCACATCAAATGGAACAAGTGTGAAAGAAATCATTGATATAGCCGAAAATATTACAGGTAAGAAATGTCCTGTGATTATTGAGGGAAGGCGTGCAGGTGATCCAGCAATTTTAAGTGCAACTTCTGGGAAAGCCAAAGAAATTTTGGGTTGGAAGCCAAAGTTGACTATGGAAGATATTATAAAAACTGCGTGGAATTGGGAATTAAATAAAAAATATTGATAAAATTCTTGCAAATTATTTTTATATGATGTATAATTCCTCTATCTTTTGTGGATGGGTGGCAGAGCGGTCGAATGCGGCGGTCTTGAAAACCGTTGTGGGGGCAACTCCACCGGGGGTTCGAATCCCTCCCCATCCGCCATTAGGTTTTAAAAGTTTTAGTTTCTGCTAAAACTTATTTTTTTTATCTGGAAATTATATGAGGTTGTAAATGCACGATATTTGGAATCCTTGGCATGGTTGTTTAAAGAAAAGTGAAGGTTGTGCGAATTGCTATATGTATTTTTTAGATAAACAACGCAATCAAGATGGTTCCAGAATATTTAAGGTGAAAAACAACTTTTATTATCCGCTTTCAAAAGATAAAAATGGTAATTTTAAAATAAAAAGTGGCGAACAACTTCGTGTTTGTATGACATCTGATTTTTTTCTTGAGGAAGCTGATGTTTGGCGAGATGAGGCTTGGTCCATTATGAAACAACGCCCAGATGTTATATTCTTTTTGCTTACAAAACGACCTGAACGTGTTGCGAATCATCTTCCAAAGGATTGGGGTGATGGTTGGGAAAATATTTTCTTTAATACAACATGTGAAAATCAAAAAAGGGCAGATGAGCGAATTCCAATATTATTTGATTTGCCATTTAAACATAAGGGAATTATGGTTGCTCCGTTTATTGGGCCTATGTCAATAAAACAATATCTGTCAAAGGGTGTTATAGAACAAGTTATTGCTTGTGGTGAAAATTATGATGGTTCACGACCACTAAATTATGATTGGGTTAAAAGTTTGTATGACGAGTGTGTAGAGGCAAATACTACATTTTGTTTTATGGAAACTGGCACGAATTTTATTAAAGATGGTAAACTTTATAATATGCCAAGCAAACAATTACAAAGTCAGATGGCTTTTAAATCTGGACTTCAATTCAAGGGCAGGGAGTTCAAATTTAATTTGACTAAACCTCAACTATCTTTGTTTGAAAATGTAGAAGAATATGTTCCACATTTCAGAAGCCGTTGTGATACTTGTGGACTTAGACTTTGTTGCAATGGTTGTTCTGATTGTGGCGAGTGTGAAAAATAAACTATCGTGATTTAGATTCGTTTATTTTATCATCAATTATATGGTTAAGTTCGTTTATTTGTTTTAAAAGGAAAAGTTTTTCCATTGCGTATTTATTAGGACAAATGTCAGCACATTGTTCAGCCATTGTGATAATTGATGTTTGTTTATTATCTGAGTTTTGAATTTTAGCTAACTTTGGACATTTTGTGCGGTTGCATTCATTCTGTGCCATATTTAGGTTTATGGTAAGTTCTCGTTTTAATTCAAGTAAATCTTTTATATTTGCATTTTTTATATTCATAATGATTGTATTATTATACCAATTTATTTATTTGTCAACAATTATTTTATAAAAATAAAAAATCCCTTTAAAGGTAATCAGCCTTTCAAAGAGTTGTTTGTTTCTTATTCTCTATGTCTATGTTTTATATATTATCACGATTCGCTTCTTTTTGCAAGTATAAAAAATTCCCCTCAAAGGAGGGGATTGTTTTATAGACTTTTTTGAGCGTGAACACTTGCATTATAGATATATAGTTTTCCATTTTCTCTTTTACAAGTTGAACCACCGCCATTGCATGATGAAGATATATATTTGTATTCGTTACCGCAACCTGGTTTGCAGAATGTGTCATAACCAATAATGAGAGCACAAGTTTTTGGATTATTTTCACAATTTTGTATTATTGCAAGTTTTTCAGATATTGGAAGGTTTGAAATATCTGTTTGCCCTGAGATTGATACAAGATATTTTGTATTTCTATCGTATGTTAATGTATCAGAACCTTCTACTTTAGAAACACAATCTGTTGCACTGTTGTTGCCGTTTTTTCCATAAGTTTGACAGAAATATCCTCGAGTTGCATTGGTTGTTATTTCATTTCTATCAAACAATACATTTGAGAAACAACATCCACCAGCACTAGATTGTTTAGTGCAATTTTCTCCTTGATATACATAATTAAAGCTCCAAGATACCGAATTATTTGCACAATCGTTGAAACTTCTTGCACCAAAATGTGAATAGGTTCCAGTTGGGCAAGCTGTCTTTTGTGAATTTACGCAATAAGAATCTCTTGGGCAAATTTCACATTTTCCATTTAAAAGATAACTTCCTGCTGGGCAAGTTATCGGCATACATTGATAAAATGTTTGAGCGGAGGCTGGTGTTGCAGAGTAAAGCATTCCCGCTACTCCCGCTATCCCTATCACCGCTAATTTCTTTTTCTTCATGGTTTTCATTTTTTTCTCCTTCGAGGGTGTTTCTTCCT